>JBILKX010000021.1:0-25341 GCA_044376435.1 Alphaproteobacteria bacterium
CCTGCTACAAAGATGTGTCTTCTTGGAAAATATATTTTCATACAGTAATATCCGGAGTGCGAATAAATGTCAAGCCTATTTTGTGGGGTTGATGTCGCAAGTAGCTGGAGAGTGGTTGAACCTTGCCACCTTTTATTCAATTTTTACATAAGTACACAAGCTCTAATCAATACAAGACGTAAGATTTTTGCGATTGACTTATGGTCTTAGGGATAGCATATATGGTCTTAGAAATAGCATATAAAGACCATAGATTAGAGGATTCTAAGATGTTAAAATTGGTGATTGCGATTTGTAGTGTGACGGGCTTTGCGTTTGCCGGTGAGCCGCTTCAGCAGGATAGCGGGAAATCTTTCGCGAATAGTCAGGCTCAAGCCTCCCTCACGCAACCTTTCGTTTCTCAAACTCATGCAGCTCAAAAATCACCTAAAGACGTTATAATCGCGCGGTGGGCCAGTATCGGGTTATGGGCTAGTGTTGCCGGTCTGTCTGTGCTTGAGATCGTTACCTGTATAAGGGCATATAAAGCAGGGAAATTACAAGCGCACCTAAATCCATACATATTGGTGGGCTCGCGTATTATCACCCTCGCCGGGGCTATAGGCGCGGCATATCAAACCTACAAACTTCATCCTCACCAAAATCCTGGGCATACAGAAAAAAAGAATCTAGTCTACCCCGTGGGGAGTCTTGCCGTAGGCTTGGCTATAGGGGCATGGGGCTTGCACGGAATCGTGACCAAATATGACAGATGGAAGGACGTTTATATCCAGTGTTTTAATCTCGCGGCGACGCTTCCTGTGTCTGTATGTTTAATTTTACGTGCCTACATCGAACTGCGCTCAAAGTAAGTCTTAATTAAAGCCCCGCACCTGCCCTGTCTCGACATCAACCACGGGCATGCCTTTAATCACTTGCCCGCGATTCTCACCACTGAGATATGACAAACTCCCCTCAGGGAGGCGTGATTCTCGATAGCGACTTGGCGTAAACGCCTGTGCCGGTGTTAAGGATTGGAGGGCATCGGTCATCAGATCCTGACGTACAAAGAAAGCATTGTTGCCAGCACTATTGGTGCCAACGAGGATGTAGCCTTTCTTCTGAGCAAGGGAGGCAAGGGCGCTCAAAGAGGCGCCAAAATATAAATTAGAGTAGTGCTTCTCGGTGCGATAAAACCCTGGATCGTAAGGCACAGAAATTTTGGCTTCAGGACCGAAGACGGCATTGTATTCTAAAATTAAGAGGCGTGGCGTCACAACATCGATCGCGTCAAAAATCCAATAGTCATTGCCATCAAGATCAATGGATAAAATCCCAATATCGCGGTCAAAGCCACTCTGGGTCAGGAGAGCATTAATATTCTCACGGGTGATAAAGGCTTGCACAGCGGTTAAGTCGTAGCGCCAGTAAAAATAGGCGTTTTGTAGGCGGGCAATATTCGTGCTGCTGCCATCTAACACATATCCTGACCAATTATCCTTCATCATCAAAAATCGACAGTTAGATTCGAAGAAATCCTCGACGCCAAACTCAATGAAAGTTTTATGGGGGATGGCGACGGTGCGGATAAGTTTTTGCAAAATGCCATCTTCCCCCCATTGCGAAAAGACCTTGAATTCGTAGTCGTGTAAATGAGTTGAAGTTTTAGACCGATGCAGCTCACTCAGAATATATCCCTGATTGATTCTCACAGCATCTAAGGGCTCTAGGAGCGCGTCATGGTTGGCAAGGCGCTCGCCTAGACGTGTGATGAGTTTATTCAGGACGGCGCGCATACAAACCTTTCTAACAATATAATCTTATGCGCCGATTAGGCTTAGAGACTCACGACTGCCGTGCAGTTTCTGGAGAGACCCAAGAACCGCTGCCGTCGGTTTAGAGCGCAGGGTGGTTTCAATGATGCTTGTGACCATGTCCGGCGTTACCGCATCAATGCGCGCCAAGATTTCAGGCGCAGCGATAGGTGCCCCGAAATTGAGCGTATGATTCGCCAGTTGCTCGCATTGCGACGGCATACTTTCAAGCCCCATCATTAAGCTGGCTTTAAGCTGCGCTTTGGCACGATTGATTTCTGTTATCGTAACGTTTTGAGCGAGCTTATGTAACTCATCGAAGATTACCGGGATCAATTCGATCACATCATTAGGGCTCGTGCCCGCATAGATACTGAGAAGTCCCGTATCACGATAAGAGCTGGCATGACTGTAGATGGAGTACACCAGCCCACGCTTTTCCCGGATTTCCTGGAAAAGGCGCGATGACATGCCGCCACCAAGAATCGTTGAGGCCACCATCATTTGATGAAAGCGTTTATCTGTAATCGGAACGCCCGCAAACCCTAAAACCACGTGCACCTGCTCTAAGGATTTATCTTCAAGATAGCACCCGCCTTGATATGTCGCTGGCGCAATGTCGGTCGGCGCAAAGGTGTGGCCACCGATCTGCCATTCGTTGTTAAGGAATTCCTGAGCGAGGGCCACAAGTTCCTCGTGCTCGATATTCCCGGCAGCCGCCAGTACCATGCGACTTGGGTGATATTCTTTGCCCATATAGGCCTTCAGGTCGTCAGGAGTAATACTGGTGACGATCTCGCTGGTGCCGAGGATAGCGCGCCCGAGAGGTTGATGAGGAAACGCTGTGGCTTGGAAGTGATCAAAAATAATATCGTCGGGCGTATCGTAACTTTGGCCAATTTCTTGGAGGACCACGGTTTTTTCTTTAGCGAGCTCTTCGCCATCAAAGATGGAGTTGCGGAGAATGTCAGCAATAACGTCAGCCCCTAAACGAATATCTTGACGCAGCACCCGCACATAGTAGGCAGTTGCTTCACGTGAGGTGTAGGCATTCATATAGCCGCCGACAGCCTCAATTTGCTCAGCAATTTGTTGGGCGCTGCGTGAGATGGTACCTTTAAACGCCATATGCTCAAGCAAATGGGAAATACCGTTCCACGTGGCAGGCTCTTGTCGGGCGCCAACATGTACCCAAACGCCAAGGCTCACGGTTTCAACACTCTTAACTGTTTTGGAAACAACGCGAAGGCCGTTCGGCATCGTTGTGATTTGTGCTGACATTATGTTCTTCCTTTTGTCAAATGCTGTCTTAGTATTTGTATCATATACACGCCATAAATTACTAGTAAGATTGCGGTAAAAATAAACCACGTGAGCGCATACTCAAGGTGGCGGTTTGTGTATTCTGGAAGCTGTGATAGGGTAAGTGGGGGGTCTGTGCGGCTACTGAGCTCTTGACCATAACAATCGAGTCGCGCGTCTTTTAATGAGGATATAATATGCTTGGGGTCAATGTAGGTGAACCCTTTGCCAGCCGTAAGCCAACGACTTGGTATTTCGACCGGCAACACGACAGCTTCTATAGTGACAAGCCCCGAAGGCCGGGGGAAATTGATCTCAGGGGTGTGTAAACCAGGGACCCAGCCGCGGTTCACAAGAATTGTACCTTCCGCAGTTTGTATGGGGGTGACAACATAAATCCCCGCTTTTCCTGCATGCATACGCGCTTGGATATAGGTTTCATAGTCGTGGCGCCATTGGCCATGGAGAAGGAGGCGCTGGCCAGGTACAATGGGGTTTGGTACCGCATGAAGGCCGAGACTAGGGGGGCGCTGAAAGGCTTGTCGGCGTTGATTGATAAGCTCGGTTTTCCAGGCCAAACGGGCTAATTGCCATTGGCCGAGACTCATGAGAACAGGACCGGCTAGAATGACAAAAAGCGTTGGGATGGCAAGTTTTTTAAGTACCTGGAGCATGGTGTGCTCCAGCCCAATAGATGCTGACAAACAGAAAGAGCCACACGACGTCAACGAAATGCCAGTACCAGGCTGCAGCTTCAAAGCCAATATGATGCTTAGGATCGGCATCTTTGTTCAGTCCGCGCACCCAACAAACAATCAAGAAAATCGTGCCCACGAAGACGTGAAATCCATGAAAGCCAGTAGCCATGTAGAAATTCGAGGGATAGATGCCGCCTGTAAAACCAAAGGGAGCATGGGCATATTCTAAAGCCTGGATACAGCTGAAAATTACCCCTAAGCCAATTGTGCAGGCCAGACCACGTAGATAATTACGGTGGTCACCTTCCACAAGACTATGATGCGCCCAGGTGACAGTCGTACCAGAGAGCAAGAGTAACAATGTATTTAGATAGGGAAGTCGAAACGGGTCAATGGTTTGAATATTTTTAGGGGGCCAGACGCCGCCAACAACCTCTGAGGGAAATAAGCTGGCATGAAAATAGCTCCAGAAAAACGCGACGAAGAACATAACCTCGGAGATAATAAACAACACAACGCCCCAGCGCAGTGTCGTTTCAACGATCGGGGTGTGATTTTCAGGCGTGGCTTCCCGGAGCATATCACGCCACCAGCCGACCATCGTCACGATTAGTAAAAATACACCTGCATATAATACCCAAGGCCCTTGCTTGTGCATGGCCAACACAGCGCCGATGCCAAGCAGAAGTGCTGAAAGACTGCCGACGAAAGGCCAGGGGCTGGGGTCGATTAAATGATATGGATGTTTTTTGTTGGCGGACATAAAAACCTCAATAGTACGCTGTTACGCTCTCACAATTCATTTGTATTGGATATCATACCTAACTTATATTAAATATATCTTATGAACCAGGAAAAACTCCATGATTTTATGAATTTGGCCCTCCAGGCTGCGGCAGAGGCAGAAGCCCGTGGCGAAGTGCCCGTCGGCGCATTGATCATAAATAATGGTAAAATTGTCTCAAAAGCATTCGGAAATGCCGGTCGCGCCCATCATGATCCTACGGCCCATGCCGAAATTCTGGCAATCCGCGCCGCATGCAGCGCGCTTAATCAACATCGGCTTGATGGGATGGATCTTGTGGTAACACTTGAGCCCTGTCCGATGTGCGCGGCGGCGATTGCCGAGGCCCACTTGGCGCGGGTGTATTTCGGGGCCTATGACCCAAAGGGCGGCGGCATTGAGCATGGACCGCGTATTTTTACGCATACATTACACAAGCCCGAGGTCTACGGCGGGGTGCGAGAGGCGGAGTGTCGGGACGTATTAAAAGACTTCTTTAAAATAAAACGTTAATTTTATTTGCATTTTAGATTATTTGGATGTTTAATGATGAACTTCATATAATCATTAAAAAAGAAGGGAGATTGATATGAAAAATATTTTGTCATTATTAGCATTATTTTGCATTTTTGGAAACAGTCATAGTGTTTGGGGGGCAGAACAATTGGCTATGATTACTGATTCTTCCAAACATAGAGATAATAGCACTGAGCTAAGCACATCTACCACGGCATCTGCGGCAGTAGATGTCAACATGGAACAACCTGTGTCTGTGGAGAGTATAGGTGGCGGGAATGCGAACCCACCGGCTAAGATTTCTGCTGTTGATGATCTGGCAAGAGATTTATCTAACCTACACAGCGATGTAAACAGTCTTAGGACAGAAGTGACTCAACTGAGGTCTTTGATGACGCGTGGTGTTGGCTTAGTTTTATTTGCGGCGACTTCTTATGTGGCGTATTATACAGTCGGGAAGTGGGCTGTAGAATTGGCCAAGAAGCGCTTGCAGGCTGGGGATGAGAAAGAAGGTCAGCCACAAAAAACCTCTCCGTATCTGCTTAAGGGGATTCGCGTTATATCCTCACTAAGCGCTGGCGGGTTAGTGACGGCTGTCTGGCTTTACATCGTTGCGCCGAGAATGTTGCGCGCCTAACGCCCAAGACGTGATGAATAAAAAACGCCCCAAATGGGGCGTTTTTTATTGGCAGTCTGTTTGTTCATGCGCCGCGTGTCATATGTAAGAAATTTATTCCACAGTCACAGATTTTGCGAGATTGCGGGGTTGGTCAATATCGGTCCCTTTGGCGAGAGCCGTAAAGTAGGCGAGGAGCTGCAACGGCACCGCATATAAAAGCGGCGTGACAAAAGGATGCACCGTCGGCAACACGAACGACGCCCACACCTTGTCGCTTCCCAGGGCGGCTAAGCCGGCGGCGTCTGTTAAGAGCAGCACTTTGCCGCCACGCACACGGCTTTCCTCAAGATTAGATAAAGTTTTTTCCAGCAAAAAATCACTAGGGGCGAGGACAATAATCGGGACATGATCATCGATTAGGGCAATCGGACCGTGTTTCATTTCGCCAGCGGCATAGCCTTCGGCATGAATATAGGAAATTTCCTTCAGTTTCAGGGCACCCTCCAGAGCCATCGGGTAACTTGTGCCGCGGCCAAGGAACAACACATCACGAGCTTCTGCGATCATGGTGCCCAGGGTTTGCAATTCGGTATCCTTTTGAAGCACCTCGCGCATGGTTGTCGTAATATGGACTAACGCTTGCGTCACTTCCTGAGCTTGCGTTTTGTCCAGGACATTGCGTACACGGCCTGCAGTAATCGCTAAAGCGGCGAGTACCGTGAGCTGAGCGGTAAATGCTTTCGTTGAGGCGACACCAATCTCGACGCCAGCAAGGGTATGAAAGGTGATATCAGCAACGCGGGTTAGGGAGCTTTCTGGAACATTAACCACCGCTGCGATGATCTGGCCCTGAGATTTTGCATACTGAGCCGCGGCTAGAGTATCGGCGGTTTCGCCGGACTGAGAGATAAATAAAGCCACGCCACCTTTTTCCATAGGCGGTTGGCGATAGCGGAACTCAGAGGCGATGTCCACCTCGACGGGGAGGCGTGTCCAGGTCTCAAACCAGTACTTTGCCACAAGGCCAGCGTAGTAGGAGGTTCCACACGCGACAATAGTCAGGCGTGAGACGTTCGTCCACTCCCAAGGCAACGCAGGTAGTTGGATCGTCATGCTTGCTTCGTCTAGAAATGTACTCAGGGTATCGGCAATAACCGCGGGCTGCTCAAAAATTTCTTTCAGCATGAAGTGGCGATGGTTGCCCTTGCCAAGCATCGCTAGCGTGACGCGGCTTTGCTGTACTTCACGTTCAACAGCTTGACCATAACGATTATAAATTGTCACGGTCGTTGGGGTTAAGACCGCCACATCGCCATCATCAAGATACGCAATTCTCTGACTGAGGGGAGCAACGGCCAAAGCATCAGATCCAAGAAACATTTCATTGTCGCCATAGCCAACCGCGAGGGGGCTACCTTGGCGGGCGCCAATCATCAGATGGGGATGGTCCGTGAAGAGAATCGCTAAGGCATACGTGCCTTGCAAGCGTTGGACCATCGCTTGTGCCGCACTGACTGGATCCATTCCCTGATTTAGGTAATGGGTCAGTAAATGTACGGCAACCTCTGTATCTGTCTGACTTGTGAACTGATATCCTAGGGACTGAAGTTCTTGGCGCAAAGCGGTATGATTTTCGATAATCCCATTGTGAACCAGTGTGGCTTTGGCAGTAGCGTGGGGATGAGCATTCGCTTCGCTTGGGACACCATGAGTTGCCCAGCGTGTATGGGCGATACCGGTGGTGCCGTCAACAGGTTGGCTGGCAACGAGTGACTCAAGGTGATGGATCTTACCTTGAGCGCGGCGGCGTTCGATCACGTTGTTTGCAGCAAGTACGGCAATGCCGGAGGAGTCATAGCCACGATATTCTAGACGGCGCAATCCGTCAACAAGGCGCGATGTCACAGGGGCATTTCCGACAATCCCAACAATTCCACACATAAATATTCCTTCCTAAATCTTACTTTTTTAGTCCCTGTTTCTCACGGAATGTACACGCCCAACTGGTACGGATTTCTTGAGGAGTACGCGCAATCGCTAAACTATCCGCAGGCACATCATCTGTGATAACACTGCCGGCCGCGACGTAGGCGCCATCATGTACTGTAACGGGCGCCACTAAAGCCGTATTTGAGCCAATCATAACGCTCTGGCCGATCGTCGTCGAGAACTTTTTATACCCATTGTAATTGCAGGTAATCGTTCCAGCGCCAATATTGCTATTTTGCCCCACGGTCGCATCACCAATATAACTCAAATGCTTCGCTTTTGCATTGGCTGCGAATGTCGTATTTTTTACTTCAACGAAATTGCCAATTTCTGCGGCAGGCCCAATATGGCAATGACCGCGCATACGAGCGTAGGGACCAATAACGGCGCCCCTCTCAATCGTCGTATGTTCCAACGCACAGAACGAGAGAACCTCGACGTCTTCAGCGATCGTCACCCCTGGTCCAAATGTCACAAAAGGATGGATGAGAACATCCATGGCCAGCTGCGTATCAGCGCTGAAGTAGACTGTATTGGGGTCCACCAGCGTAACACCTTGGGCTAAAGCGCGTGTGCGGTAGCGTTGCTGCAAAGCGGCTTCAGCGCGCACCAAGTCGGTGCGCGTATTAATCCCTTCAAGCTCATCAGCTGGCGCAATCATAACACCACAACGATGATCTTCTGCGCGAGCGATGTGAATAAGATCCGTCAGATAATACTCGCCACTTGCATTGGCAGGTGTCAGTTGTTGGAGCCACTGGTGGAGGTGGCTGCGGGCAATAACCATAACCCCGGAATTACATAAGGTAATTTTTCGTTCTTCGGGGGTAGCATCTTTAAACTCAACAATACGCTCTAAATCTCCATTGGCTGACGTCACAAGGCGTCCATATGCCCCTGGTTCAGGTAGGGTCATTCCCATCACTGTGATACTATTATTTTTCTGCTGATGTTCTGCAAGTAAAGTTTGTAGTGTTTCAACACGCAGCAGGGGGGTATCGCCATACAGGATTAGGACAGGATTATTTGAGGCAGACGCCAGGAACGGTGTGGCGCATTGGACAGCGTGTCCCGTTCCCAGAGGGGGGTCTTGTACGGTTGCCGTGACGGGACAATCGCAAGCGTCTTGGACAATTTTTGTCATGGCATCGGTGTTTTGGTTCGTGACGATGATGACTTCTGCAGGCTTTAGATGCGCAGCCGTCGCGGCGACATGACCAAGTACCGGCCAGCCAGCCAGCCAATGCAGCACTTTACTTTGCTTTGATAGCATGCGTTTGCTCGCTCCAGCAGCGAGAATAATGATTGATACGGTCATAAACATCTTTACTTTTTTAAAGGTGTAGTGCTAAAAGCGATTATGTACAGATTTGAAGAAAGTACATATTTTAAAATCGTTACAATCTATTACAGGTTTGAGGAAGGAATCAAATGTTATTACGAATTTTTCTGGCTTTAGCGATAAGTGCGATGTCTTGTGGTGTAAACGCCACCGTAGAACGTCATGACAATACAGAACCTGAACGAGCAACGGGCTTCCTCTTGAGAGGACCACTGGGCAACCAAATTAGTTGGAGGATTCAGTCAGATTCTGCTGAATTTTGGGCGGCTGATTATCTAAGTTCTCAGATCATCGCAAAGGAGCTCTTGGAATTTTTATCTAAGCTAACCAGTGATGTCATAAGCGAACGATTCAAAGAGACGGTGGTGAAATTAGAAAATCTGAAGTTTACTTCATGGGGTGCTCTCATCATGGTAGCTGTGGGCGCTATTGGTGAAAACCTCAAAGAGGTACGCTTAATCAATTGTGAGGCTAACCATGATCAACAAGTTATTTGTTCGGAGCGCCATGAATCAAAATCACAATCAGTGGGTTTGGTTAATTTTATCGGAGATTTTATGGATTTGAGTGCGGAACGAGATTTTGATATTGATTATCCAAATTTAAATCACATTGTTCTAGATGTTAAAATTAATGGTAATGAAGCTCATTTCCATGAACAGATCCTGATGGGATTGTATCAAACAAAGCGTCAGTTAACGCTACAACTTCCAAGGCTGATTCTAAACTCAGCGCAATATACACCTGAGTACTTCAAAGAAAATTTTGCCAAGACTAGGGTGCCGAAAACTCTTATCACAAAAAATATGACCGTAAAATATGATGGGAACGATGTCATCGTATCAAATTCAGATGCTGTTGTTTAGAAGTTATCAAAAGTGGAGGGACTATTGAACTATAAGGCGAATGAGGATACAATTTATGCATAAATGTAAAAGACGTTTTTAAGCGCAACTTTGAATCATGCATTTATAGTTTTGGTTTTAGGAGCGCGATAAAGTCTTGAGCATTTGGTCCCCAAAGTTTTGCGTGTTTATGACGCAAGGTTCTATGGGGGGCTGTATAGTAAATACAAAATTCAAGGGGGTAAAGCCATGTTAAGAAAAGTATTGCCGATCGCGGTAATGGGTGTGTTGTTAAGCGGAGTGGTGGCCTCTCCAGCTTTAGCCATGGGGAAAGTGACAGGATCGAAAAATCCTGAGGGGAGAAAGACCGATGGATCTTCGGAGGATAAAGCGCAGGAGACGCAAGTCTCAGATACGCTGTCTAACAGTGTTGTTGCACCTGTGAACATTCCTCAGATTGAAGGCCTGGGGGAGATTGTGCAGCAAGTTGCTCACAATTTCTTGAATTTCTTGCCGCAGCAGCAAAAGCCTGAGACAAATGTTGTTACGACTCAACTAAACTCAACTCAAAAAGATGAAGTACAGAGTGCTACTGAAGGTGGTAAAGCCTTCGTATTCAAAAAAGACTCAACCCTAGTAGGTATCCTAAGTACACTGCTAAATGACAAAAGATTATCTGAAAGTACCGCGAGCCCATCAAAGCAGGTGAAGCTAGAGCAATTCGCGATTGAAGAGGTGCAATTATCTCTGGGGGGATTAAAGGTGCTAGAGGGCTGGATAAGCAAATATGCATCTGAGAAACTAATCCTGAAGAATACAAACTTAGAGGATGCAGATATTCCAACATTGCAGGATTTGGTGGCAAAAATTCCGGCGCTTAAATTATTAGATGTATCAATGAATAATTTTACCACAACAGGCCTCAAAGCGATCATGTCATTCTTTAAGGGGCGCGGCAACCCTCTCAGCATTATGGCGTCTCCTACCAAAGAATTGAGTGATCAAGAGGTGAAGGATTTAACTCAGCATTTCGAGATGATAAAAAAACAGGAAAATGAATTAGGCGCTATGGCTGTTTTACATCTAGGGTCAACTACGTTCATGCATGCTCAGAGTGTGATGATTGATAATCCTAACGGGTTAATGATTGACTCTAAGTAGTCAGCCCCGCCTGCTCAACAAGAGGCTTTTTCATAGAACGCGGAAAAATCAGCCATGACATGATGATACACAGCCTGCAAGTTATGTAAATCCTGCAGCGGTGTGTTTTCGTTGACTTGATGGATTGTGTGATTAACTAAGCCGAATTCAATCACAGGGCGGTAGACTTGGGCGAACCGGGCATCAGAAGTGCCACCACTTGTGCTTTTCTGAGGCGTAACGTGCGTGACGCGGGTGATTGCCGAGATCACAATATCATGTAAAGCGTGAGGTTGGCTGAGGAACGGCTCGGCGCTGAGCGTGCAGTGGGCGTCGATGCCAAAGGCTGCCGCTTGTGCCATCACCCATGACATGAGGCTCTCTCCAGTGTGGTGCGTGTTAAAGCGTATATTGAAGTGCGCCGTGGTACTGGCCGGGATCATATTCGTCGTGGGGTTATTCACATCGATGGTGGTAATGATAAGCTGGGACGGATCAAATTCTGAGGTGCCGTCATCTAAGGTGTGATGCTGCAGAGCATGGAGAAAATCAATCAAAGGATCAATCGGGTTCATGGCAAGATGGGGGTAGGCGACATGGCCTTGTTGACCATGACTGATGACGGTGGTATTCAGAGAACCCCGCCGTCCAATTTTTACCGTATCACCAAGACATGTTGTGCTTGTGGGTTCGCCCACAAGAAACGCGTCAGCCATCATACCGTGTGCAAGAATCCATGGCAGGAGCTTGGCAATACCATTCACGGCGGGGCCTTCTTCATCTCCGGTCAACAGGAGACTGAGGGGCATAGTCGTCTGTGCAGCTGCCGTAATAAACGCCGCAATCGCCCCTTTCATATCGGCAGCGCCGCGTCCGTATAAACGCTCATCCGCAATCGTGCCGGAAAAAGCTGGATAATGCCACAAGTGCTCAGGCCCGGGCGCGACAACGTCCACGTGACCGATAAAGCCAAGATGCGCAGCGCCAACGCTGCCAGGACGATACGCATATAGATTCTCTACATGATGGCTGGAGACATCATGGAAGACTGGCCGGCGGACTGTAAAGCCTAAAGAAGTGAGGAGGTCATCAAGGAATTGGAAAATCTCAGGGCCTGCAGGCGTAACGCTCGGAAACTGAATGAGGCGTTGAGCAAGTGATACAACATCAATCATGAACGCAGCAACTCATTCAAGCTGGTTTTCTGGCGGGTTTTTTCATCAACGCGCTTAATGATGATGGCTGCGGCTAAATGTGGGCCGGTGCCCGTGTTTGGCGGGAGCGTTCCTGGCACAACAACGGAGTAAGCAGGAACGCGCCCATAAAAAATTTCACCGGTGGCTCTATCAACGATTTTTGTGGAGGCGCCAATAAACACACCCATGCTGATGACCGCACCGGTCTCGACAATCACGCCTTCAGCAATCTCGCTACGTGCGCCAATAAAGCAGTTATCTTCAATGATAACTGGATTGCTGTTTAACGGCTCTAATACGCCGCCAATACCAGTGCCACCTGATATATGGCAGTTTTTACCAATCTGAGCGCATGATCCTATCGTAGCCCAAGTATCTACCATAGTTCCAGCATCTATGTAAGCCCCAATATTAATAAAGCTGGGCAGTAAGATGGCTTGTGGCGACACGTAAGCGCCATCGCGCACTACAGCGCCAGGAATCATACGTGGCCAGGAGGATGAAGCGTGAGGTGGATTTGCCGCAGCAAATTGTAGAGGGATTTTATCATAGGCGTAAGTGGCACCATGGGGGATCGGCTGAGACTCAAAAATGCGAAACGATAAGAGAATAGCTTCTTTAATCCAAGCGTGGGTATGCCATTGATGGTGGTCTAAAGGCGTTGAAACGCGGATCTTCCCTTCTCTTAGGAGAAGGTAGATTGCTTCGAGGGTGGGACGTAACTTGTGGCGGTCGTCAGATGTAAGAACGTCGCGTTTCTCCCAAGCTTGATGTATAGTATTTTGAAGTTCTGATGGATCCATTTTATTAAAGTAACAAAATGTTAAAAAAAACACAATTAAGAACCGTCGAGCAAGATCTATTAGTATGGCTAAAAAAGCATGGGTATGGACGATATGTTGCAGTGCTATTTGTGCCGCAGCCGCTGCGATTGCCGATCGCCTGCTTATATGGAATTGTTGTGGAGATGCAGCATATCCCGATAAAAGTAACACAGCCGCTTTTGGGCGCTTTGCGCTTTCAATGGTGGCAGGAGCAATTATCTTCTAGCGTAACAGTAGACTCCACGCACCCGCTCATGGCCGCGTGTCAAATGTTACGCAGTCACCACCCCGTGGTATTTACAAAGCTGCAAAGTCTTATAGAGGTTTATCATCAAGAGTATCTGGAGGGAGAGGGTCAACAACGTGCTGCGGCTTTAGTTGCTGAAATAACCGCCGAGATCCTTCAGCAGCCAGTTACGCAAACGATGCGAGTTTTAGAACAGCAGTGGCACGCGAGCGCTGTTGCCGCTTGTGGGGCCGTGCACGTCTATGATCTTGCAGGGTTGCCAGCACCTTTTTTAGGCTTAGCATTGCTCAATCGGGATGCCGCCCCCCCGCTGAAGTGGCGGCAGTGGGGGAAGTTATTTTGGCGCCATTTGTTTTAGATAATAATTAATTAAGGCGATTGCGGCCGGGCTATCCCAGGGCGCGGCACCTTGATGACGACCAATGATGTCACCTTTTTCGTTAAGTAAAAAAGCCGTAGGGATGCCTTGAACCCCAAACGCACGCGCCCCCTCACCGGTGCGGTCAAAAAGCATATCTGTTGCTTGAAGATTCTTGTCCTTAAAGAATTGCTCTACAACGCGAAGATCATGATCTTGAGATAGAGCAAGAAGTTTGAAGGGTTGGTCCTTAAGCTTTGCACTCAGGTTATCGAGGGCATTAGCTTCAGCAACGCACGGTCCGCACCATGTGGCCCAAAAGACAAGCAAGATGATTTTGCCTTTATAATCTGACAGTTGTTGGGTTTTGCCCTCAGAATTTTGGAATTGAATATTAGGTGCTGGGCTAGGGGTGGAAGAAGGGGTGAACTCAGCAAACTGCGGGGGTGTAGCGCTACCATTATAGGTGATCAGGAGAAACCCTGTGATAAAAATAGTCAGTAATGATTTCATAGACGGTTCCATTCTGTAGTCTGTATACTGGTTCAGTATATAATAAACCCAACCACCACCACAAGGCTTTCATCGATCTTCTATTTTTTATACCCAATCCACTTTTTCATTTGGATTGGGTATGTAGATTTTCTTGTCCCGAAAAAGCCAAGCTTATGCTTAGTTTTTTTTTAATACTCCCCTAAGGGGTTCTGAGAAGTAAGAGTGCGGCCAAATTTTCTCTTATGTCAAAAATATCCTAAATTTAACACTTGACTTTTTGAAAGCTCAAGCGTATCACTGGGGGAATGCTACAAGTGTGAGCAAATTCTAATTGATTTGCCCATCTTAGTAGCTTTTGTTTTGGTTTATGGTTAGCGAAAAAGCAGGTTAAAAATGTCGAAAACAGCTAGTTCTTCGAAAACTGAGTTTACAGGATGGCGCGCCATTCTGTGGCCAGTCCATAATGATGAATTGAAAAAATTCTTGCCGATGGCCATCATTATGTTTTGTATTTTATTTAACTACACGGTTTTGCGGGATACAAAGGATACCCTTATTGTCACCGCACGTGGGTCTGGAGCGGAAGCTATCCCGTTCTTGAAACTTTGGGGTGTGACCCCATCGGCGGTTCTCTTCTTGCTGATTTATGCAAAGATGAGTAACGTGTTTAGCAAAGAAAACCTTTTCTATGCGACGATGGCGCCTTTTATTGTTTTCTTTGGGGCGTTTGCGTTTATTTTATACCCCAATCGTGAGTTGATTCACCCAGCTTATGAAACAGTTTTGGCTTTGAAATCTGAATATCCGCGTCTTCAATGGTTATTCCCGATCTATGGATGTTGGACGTATTCATTGTTCTATATTCTTTCTGAATTGTGGGGGAGCTCTATGATCGCATTGCTGTTCTGGCAGTTTGCGAACGAAATCACCCGGATCAATGAAGCCAAGCGGTTCTATGCGTTGTTTGGTATGTTAGCAAACGTGGCGTTGATTTTCTCAGGATATGCTGTGAAGGCATTCTCCGAGATTCGTAGCCAATTGCCACCAGATGTCGATGCTTGGGGTGTCACACTAAATGGCTTAATGTCTTTGGTCGTGGTGATGGGATTGGTTGCAATGGGTGTCTATCGTTGGATGCACAAAGCAGTTCTAACGGATCCAAAGTATTATGATGCAGCTGAACAAGCTGGTGCTCCTAAGAAAAAGGGTAAGAAGCCAAAGCTCTCTATTGGTGAAAGCTTTAAGTACCTGATTACTTCTAAGACATTAGGGTATATTGCGATCCTCGTTATCGGTTATGGTGCGACAATCAATCTTTGTGAAGGCCTCTGGAAGAGCCAAATCAAGCTCATGTATCCAAATGAGAATGATTACAACGCGTTCATGGGGCAATTCTCAATGTGGACAGGTACAGCGACAATTTTAATGATGATTGTCGGTGGTAATATTCTACGCCGCTTTGGTTGGTTTACTGGTGCTATTATTACGCCATTAATGGTCCTTGCAACTGGTTTAATATTCTTCATATGTGTGTTAATGCGTGAAGGATTGACACCAATGATGGCTGCAGTGGGTATTACACCTATATTTATGGCCGTGATTGTTGGTCAGATCCAAAACATTATGAGTAAATCAACGAAGTACTCTTTGTTCGATCCAACGAAGGAGATGGCTTATATTCCTTTAGATCAAGAAATTAAGGTCAAGGGTAAAGCTGCTGTTGATGTTGTTGGTGGTCGCTTGGGTAAGTCCAGCGGTGCCGCAATTCAGCAAACCTTATTGATTGCAATCCCTGGGGCAAGTTTCGTAACTATTGCGCCATATGTTGCAGTCATCTTTGCTGTGTTGTGTGTCTTCTGGATGTACGCAGTTAAAAATCTCAATTTGCAAGTAATTGCAGCAAGTGAGAAAAAAGCTGCGTAATGTGCGGATTATCACGTTACGTTAAAAAAGCGCCTTCGGGCGCTTTTTTATTGATACCGTGCCACTCAAAATGACAGTTATTGCAACCGAGCCTCTTGAAAACTTAAAGGCTTTAGCATAGGGTAAAACAATAAAAAACCAGAAGAGTATGCTTATGACCCTAGAGCCAACTATTATCCCCTACTTACGATGTCCACGAACAAAACAGACGTTATATCTTGATGTGCAATACTTACCGTATGTCCAGCGTGTTCATGGTCCTTTGGTAACTGAAGTGCTCGTCACAACAGATAGTACATATGCGTATCCGGTGTGGCAGGGGATTGTGGGATTGCTCCCTGAAAATGCAGTCGCTTTAAACGATGTGGATCTGCAAAGCCCTCAAGATGCTGATGCGGCAGAAAAACATGGTGTCAAAGTGTTTTATGATCAGGTTGGTTGGCAGCAGGATGCTGAGGGAATTTTTGAAGATGCACGACGATTTGAAGATTTACGGCCCGTCGTTGCAGAGTATATTCGCCGCTGTCACCAGCGTGTGGCCCAGTATATCGATGCGCAGGGAGAATTCCTCCTAGATGTGGCCTCAGGCCCAGTACAGTACGATGAGTATCGTGCCTATTCGCAAGGATACCGTTATCGCGTGTGTGTTGATATCTCAATTGCGGCTCTCCGTTCAGCTCAGCAGCGCCTAGGCAATCATGGGATCTATATTCTGGGGGATATTACGCAAATGCCTTTTGCTGATGAGACTTTCGAGGGCGCCATCTCACTGCATACAATTTACCACGTACCTGCAGCACAGCAGCCAAAAGCGTTTACAGAAATTCACCGGGTATTGAAATTAGGGCATCGCGCGGCCGTCGTATATTCATGGGGAGGCCACGCGTGGCTGACGCGTCTGTGCTTATTACCGCAGGCTATTTTGCGGCGCTTGAAAAGTTTACTTGCACCAACTGAGGCTGTATCACAGTTGCCGCAGCACGCTGATGCCGCACCTACGCTGACAGGGCATTTTTTTGGGTATACGTGGTTTATCAACTACCCATGGCCGTTTTCATGGCAAATACGTGTGTGGCGCAGTCTCAGTGTCGAAGTGACACGGACATATATTCATGCGTGGTTGGCCGGGCGCTGGATCCTCAAAGCTTGGTACTGCCTTGAAGAAAAATGTCCGCGCCTATTAGCACGGCTCGGGCAATACCCCATAGTGGTGATCAAGAAATGAACTATGCAATTGTTATCCCATCATGCGATAAATTTTCTGATCTATGGCCAGTGTTCTTTGGGCAATTTTTTCGCTATTGGCCCGAGGCATCTCCAATATACCTTGTGAGTAATCATCGAGTTTATGACGATCCGCGGGTGCACTCTATACGCGTGGGGGATGATGTGAGTTGGTCACAGACCATGGCTACAGCTTTAGATCAAGTGACGTGCGACTATGTTCTCCTAATACTCGAAGATTTTCCGTTAATGGCGTCTGTGGACACGAAGCGCTTGCAAGCACATTTCGAGCTTATGGTGCGCGAGCAGGCGGGATACTTGCGATTGCGGGCTGCGCCTGAACCAGATCAGCCGCATCTGCAAAGTCTCGATATTGGTTATATTACACCTGGGTCTGCTTATCGTACGTCTCTGCAAGCGGCATTTTGGCATCGACAGACGTTGATGAACTTGCTGGAAACAGGGGAGAATCCTTGGCAGTTCGAGCTGATTGGTTCGCGCCGGAGCGATGCGTGTATCAGGCCATTCCTCAGCGTCAACAGTACGCTGGAGCCCCCGATTCCCTACTTCCCTAATGCTGTGATTCGCGGGGTATGGGCACGTGAGGCGGTTGCAGCCTTAGCAGCTCAACAGGTGGCGATTGACCCACGGCGTCCGATAGAGTCAGCGTGGTCTTCATGGTGGCGTAAGTCTGCTGTGCGGCACTGGTTAGCGCGCGCTGTCTTTATTCCTATGAAGCGGCGTTTAGGAATGCCGACACCATGAAGCGAATCCTGCACATTATTACAGGATTAGGCCAGGGGGGAGCGGAGAAGGTTTTAAGTACCGTCGTCGTTAAAACCCAGGGGGAAAGGGTGGAGCACCGCGTTGTGAGTTTGCGTGGTCTTGGATATTATGGTCCAGTGCTGCAAGCTCAAAATATTACAGTTGGGAACTGCTTGAGTTTGATAGGGTGGCGGTGTCAAGGGTGGCGACCAGATATTGTCCAGACTTGGTTGTATCATGCCGATGTGTTTGGGGCGTTCATAACACGTATCATCTCACTATGGCGACCACGTCCCCATCTAATCTGGACCGTGCGGTGTGCTGATATGGATCTATCAGCATATGCGTGGCTTGCTCGTTTGGGTTTGGCGCTTGCGAAGAAGCTCTCGTGGGCGGCCGATGAATTTATTACGAACTCTTATGCGGGTCAGCGTGTGCATCAGGATTATGGTTACGCACAGCGTCCCTGGTCTGTGATTACCAATGGCGTGGATACGACAGTGTTTCATCCATGTCTGACTCCTAAAGCTCTTAATAATCGTCGCATTATCTGTGTCGCACGTTGGGACCCTATGAAAGATCATGCAACATTGCTGGCGGCAATGCAGCAGGTGTGGGTGCATTGCCCGGATGTAATCCTCACGCTTGTAGGCCCAGGCATGGTGCCTGAGAATCAGGCGCTGCAGGCAATCATACCAAAAGATAGACCTGTGGAGTTATTGGGATCGCAGCAAAATATGGCGGAGATACTCCACACGGCCGATATAGCTGTACTTGCGTCAAAGACAGAAGGGTTGCCAAATGTGCTGCTTGAGGCGATGGCTTGTGCTGTGCCGTGCGCCGCGACCGCTGTGGGGGATGTCGCACACCTCCTCGCCGATGGGGGGGGGGTGATTGTTCCGCCTCAAAATCCCGTTCAGCTCGCTCACGCTATCCTACAGCTTTTAGCGTTGCCAGCAGTGGACAGACAAGCCATGGGTCAGCAGGGGCGACACACGATTGAGCAAAGGTATAGTTTAGAAAAAATGCTGCAAAGCTATTTACAGATATGGCTGCGCTGATGACTAGAATATTGTTAGCTTAGGTGGTGAAGAAATAACTGGCTTTTGCATAAAGGCTGATAAGTATATTTCTACATGGGGAATAAGCGGAAGATCTGTGGGTAAAAGCTTATATTGGTGTTGCACAGCATCGCTAAAACGATCAGCCTCTATCCAAGTTAAGTTTTGTTTTTCGCATGACGTAACATTGCCTTTCCAGGTGTGGCAATGATAAAGCGGCATGAGCAAATGAAAGCGCTTGTAAATTTGTGAGGCAAAAGTGATCGGCTGCAACGCATCCGGCGTCACATCAATACCAAGTTCTTCTTGAAGCTCACGACATAAAGCTTCTTCGGGGACTTCACCACGATTCACTTTGCCACCTGGAAACTCCCAATAACCAGCCATGTTCTTTCCAGCAGGGCGTTGAGATAAAAGAATGCGGTTATGTTCATCAACAATAACAGCAGCGACAACGAGAAGAAGAGAGGATGGCATAGTAAAGATTACAATATAAAGTGAGTAAAACCGGGTAACAGGGGAGAATTTGAGAGCGAGAATTTGGCTCAATACCAAGCTTGAAAAACCGACCATATCTTTTCGTCGACACTGAAGAATCCACTTTGTGGACATCTACTTTGTCAAAGTTGCGCTCTGAATGCTCACATACCCGCATGTACGCTCCGCGTCAGGGCTCACTTTTCCTCGTATTGCCTCACATATTGGATTCTTGAGAGTCGACTGGATACAAAAGGCTTTTTCAAGCGCCGGTCGAGGGTCATAATTCTCCGCTCAAAAATCCACTTTTCCATTTGGTTAGGTATATAATTACCCAGCCTTTTGTGCAGTATCTGCAGGGTTTACTGGGGCCTTCTCAGGTTGGCCATTGAGATCAAATAGCTCAATTTTAGCAACACTTGCAAACTTTTCCAGTTGCTGACGCACAATGCCTTCCGCAACTTTGAAGCGAATAAGATCTTTAATCTCATCAAATGCTGGTGGCACTGAATCACGTTCCTCGTACACCTTAATGATATGCCAACCGTATTCCGTTTTAACCAATTTTGCAAAGACACCGCCAACCTTTGTTGCATTAATCGCTTCGCGAAGCTCTTCTGGAGCTTGGTCTGTTCTAATCCAACCAATCTTGCCACCTTCTTTTTCGGCCGAGGCACGATCTAGGGAGCGCTCTTTAGCGATCTTTTCAAAGGATTCACCTTTGAGAATACTATCTAGAGCAGACTGTGCAGCTTGTCCTTGTGGATCAGATTTGTTATCAAGCAAGATATGACCAACGGAACGCTCTTTACCCTTGGGGTAGTTCTGCTTAAATTGCTCGTAAGCCCGCTTGATGTCGGCATCTTTAACCTTTTCCAAGGCCCGCTTTACATACATTTGTTGCAGGACACGGTCTGTGGCGCGGGCAATTTCTTTGCGCACAGCTGGATCATTACGCCATCCTTCGCGATTTGCGAGCTCAAGTATAAGTGCGGCCTGAACCTCTTGATCACGAATCATAGGGTAAATCTTGTTAAAATCACCTTTAAGATTTGGAGGTAGGGATTCAAAAGCTTTTTGAATATCTTCCATATAAATCTGCTTGCCATTCACAACGGCGCTTACAGTATTTCCCTTAACCTCAGGCCCTGCCCAAGTGCCGGAGCAAAGAGCTGAGATGCCGAAGGCAAGAAAAAAGACTTTGGCTGTTTTACGCATGTATATCTCCTCAATCAATATGCACATCGTGCGGTTTGAATCGCTTGTCTTAAATTGACAAATGATTCTGCTATACCTGGTACTTCGCAATGTTGATCATAATTGTGGGATCGTTCATGTGCGTTACTCAGGATACCTTATAATTCTTACCACAAAAATGACCAGATATCGATCATATTCAACAAAGGTTCATTAAAGACTTTTTAAAAATTTTGCGTCTAAAATAGTGTTGGAATTACATCAGTAGTGATATGATAGTAGCGATTCAAGCATAAGTCAGCAAGATTTTTGTGAAAAGAACATAAAGTTGTGTGGTATGCCCAATGCAACTGAGATACGGAAGGCTTTTTCAAGCGCTGGTGGTGGGTCATAATTCCCCGCTCAAAAATCCACTTTTCCATTTGGATTGGGTATATAAACAACTTCTCTTTTTTATTGACATGTGCAATATTATGCAGATTATGTCTCAAATGGTAAAAGAGGCGCCGAGCTGGTGGAGGCTGGGCAAATCGTATATAGGTTATGTAGAGTATGCTAAAAAGTTTATTAAGTCGAGTTTTTGGGTCAGCAAATGATCGTTTAATTAAAAAGATGCGCCAAACAGTGATAACGATTAATGCGTTAGAGCCGGCGATCCAAGCACTTACAGACGCGGAATTGCAAGCAAAAACCGGAGAATTCCGTAAGCGTCTTGCAGAAGGTCTAACGGTAGATGATTTGTTGCCCGAGGCGTTTGCCGTCGTGCGGGAAGCGTCTCGACGGGTGCTCAAGCAGCGACATTACGATGTGCAGCTGATTGGCGGCATGGTGTTACACCGTGGGATGTTTGCAGAAATGAAGACCGGTGAGGGTAAAACTTTAACAGTAACCTTGCCAGTATATTTGAATGCCCTGACGGGCAAAGGTGTGCACGTTGTGACAGTGAACGATTACTTAGCTCAACGTGATGCAACATGGATGGGGCAACTGTATCAATTTCTTGGGCTGACGGTTGGCTGTATTCTCCATGGGCAAGGCGATGAGGCGCGTCGCCTCCAGTACACTGCAGATGTCACCTACGGTACCAATAGTGAGCTAGGGTTTGATTATCTACGTGATAATATGAAGTTTAAGCATAGCGAGCTCGTGCAACGTCCGTTTGCGTATGCGATTGTTGATGAAGCCGACAGCATTCTTATTGATGAAGCCAGGACGCCGCTGATTATTTCTGGTCCGGCTGAAGATTCCTCGGAGTTGTATAAGATCGTTGATCAAGTGATTCCGAAGCTTACAGCTGAAGATGTTGAAAAGGAAGAAAAGCAGCGACTTGTAACCTTGACGGAACAAGGTTCCGTTAAGGTTGAGCAACTCCTGCAGCAAATTGGGGCTTTGCAGGGGGGGAACCTTTACGATGCTCAGAATATTGGCTTAGTCCACCACGTTAATCAAGCGCTCATGGCGCATAAAATGTACCATCGTGATGTAGATTATATCGTCAAAGAAGGGAAAGTCATCATTATTGATGAATTTACCGGACGTATGATGGATGGACGACGCTACTCAGATGGATTGCATCAGGCTTTGGAAGCTAAAGAGGGGGTGGAAATTCAGGTTGAAAACCAAACTCTGGCGTCGATCACCTACCAAAATTATTTCCGCTTATATCCAAAGTTAGCGGGTATGAGTGGTACAGCCGCAACTGAAGCCTCGGAGCTTATGGATATTTATAAGCTGGAAGTGGTGATTTTGCCAACAAACGTTCCATGTATTCGCATTGATCACGATGATGAAGTTTATAGAACTGAGGCTGAGAAATTCCAAGCTATCTTGAAGCTCCTTCAAGAGTGTCAAGCCCGACAGCAGCCAGTACTTGTGGGCACGGTCAGTATTGAGAAATCGGAAAAGTTGTCGGCGTTTCTGAAGAAACATCAAATCCCTCACCAAGTGCTAAACGCGCGATACCATGAACAAGAGGCCCAGATTATCGCAGAAGCTGGGCGTCCAGGTGCCGTGACAATCGCAACCAATATGGCGGGTCGTGGGACGGATATTAAACTTGGGGGAAATATAGACGAAGGTTCAGAAGCACAAGCAGAGGACGTTAAATTAGTTACGGCAAAAGCGCGTGAAGCTGGAGGGCTATTCGTGATCGGTACAGAGCGTCACGAAAGTCGACGCATTGATAATCAGTTGCGGGGGCGTTCTGGGCGCCAGGGCGATCCTGGAGCCTCAAAATTCTTCTTGTGTCTTGAGGACGATTTGTTGCGCATCTTTGGATCACAGCGGTTAGATGCGATTTTGGTACGCTTAGGCATGCAAGAAGGCGAGGCGATCACCCACCGGATGGTGACACGCGCTATCGAAAAAGCACAAGTGCGCGTTGAGGCCCGCAACTACGACATTCGTAAGCAATTGTTAAAGTACGATAACGTGATGAACGATCAACGCCAGGTCATTTATGAACAACGCCGCGCTTTAATGGTCTCAACCAATATGGCTGAGGAAATTGCAGAGATGAAAGAGGATTTGATCGAACAAATCGTGGCGCGCTATGTTCCAGAACATGCACTCCCTGATCAATGGAATCTTGAAGGCCTCCACACAGCCTGCCTACAAGTATTTAATCTCGACTTGCCAATTCAGACGTGGTCAGAAGAAGAGGGAATCTCTGAGCAAGATATTAAACAGCGGATTTATGCGGCTGTAGAGCAAATCATTCAAGGCAAAATCGATAAATACGGCTATGTTGTGATGCAGGATGTCTGGCAGAACCTGATGCTGCGTATCCTGGATCAGGCGTGGAAAGAACATTTATTGGGGCTTGACCATCTGCGCCAGGGCATCAATCTGCGTGCCTATGGTCAACGCGATCCTTTAAATGAGTATAAGCACGAAGCGTTCATGCTTTTCAAGATGCTTATGGCTAAGGTGCGTGAGGGGGCCATTACGTCGCTATGTCACTTAGAACTTGAGTTGTCGGCAGGTGCCGCTTACGATAGTGACAAGATCCTGGAGGATGCCCCGTCGAAGAATCTACACTTCTTGGGCGGGAACGCCGCTGACTTTGCCCCCGTACCCTCAGAAAATGTGGCACGCAACGCCCCGTGTCCATGTGGGTCTGGGAAGAAATTCAAGCATTGTCACGGGAAAATTTAAACGTACATTGATGATACCTAATCCAAATGGAAAAGTGGATTTTTGACTGGGGAATTTGATCCGCGACCGGCGCTTGAAAGGCTTTACGTCTTGCATTGGGTATATATTAAATTTATCGTAAATGTGTTTTATATTGTTTTTATGGCAATTTTTATTGACTTTATGAAAAAAATACACATATCTTAAATGAGGATGATGTCCTTAACCAATTTCTAGGAGTAATTTTATGAGACCAGTATACGTTTTTTTAATCACCGTCAGTCTGATGACTCAATCTATGGCAAACCCAGTGCTTGAGAATAGCGATGCGGTGCCGACAGCTCAGCCGGTGGTGCAGTCTAGTGTCTTAACGGCACAGAATGTAGCATGGGGGCTTAAACATGCTGGCTATTACATGGCTGCTATTGCGTGTTTAAGTATGGCAAAGGGTATAATGGACTGTAAGGATCTTCGTGGAGAAGAGCGTAATTCAATGTTTAAAAACAAAGTGTTACTCCGATTCTGCGGGTGGGCTCTAGCGGCGTTGATTGGAGGGATTGGCTCCCATGTTGAAAGTAAGCGCCAATCCCAGGAAGAACTATCGCAGCAGAATACACTGAGAAACCGCATGATCAGTGCGCCAGTATGGGGTTTGGTGATGACAGGTGCATCCCTATTTATCCTAAACAAGATACCTTATGCCGGCGTTAGTTATTATTTCGTGCCAATAGGTCTTGCATTAAGCAGTCTTGCTTACTTTGCGGGGGCCACCTGGTCGCTTAAAGATTGGTACCAAGGTCGGGATGACTCACGACCTGTTGAAGGCGTCTCCCATTAAGGCACGCCCAACAGACACCCTAACAGAAATGTTGGAAAAACGATACTTCAACCCGTTACATTAGTTCGGAAAGAAATTATATGCGATTTTTGAGTGTTTTGTTGATCATTTTAAGCTTAATCACTCAGTTGATGGCAGACCCAGCGCTTGAGGATGGGGACTATCTCCCGGCTGACCCTACCGCTCACGCTGATGCAGCTAATATAAAAAACTCGACCATTGGGGATAAAAAAACCATGTTAAATACTGGTTTTTTAGTGCTAGGCACTTGCCACACCCTGATGACTTTAGGGGAACTAGGTTTGTATCAAATGCCAAAAGGTTCCTATGTCAAGGTAGCTGGACTATGGGTGTTGAGCGCGATTGGGGTGTTAGGGTTACTCGGCATTGAAACAGAAAACTCATCGCAAAACAAAGTCTCCAAGAACCATAATTATATTCAAAATAGGTAACCGTTCACGGGGGTAGATTAAGAAGCGGCGATTTGGGAGAGGAGCTGGAAGGGATTGAGCTGCTGTTGCCGGCATGAGAGGAACAGAGACAAGATCCGCTCCAAGAAGCGATTGCCGCGCT
>JBILKX010000084.1:0-2782 GCA_044376435.1 Alphaproteobacteria bacterium
GTATCGAGAAGGGTATGGAGAAGGGTATGGAGAAAGGCCGCCAGGAAGGTATAGAACAGGGTATCGAGAAGGGCATCGAGGAGGGTATCGCAAAAGGCGAATTGATGACTAAAGTCACGATCGCCAAAGCCCTGCTTGCCCAAGGAATGTCACTTCCTCAGATCGCTGCATTGGTGCAGATACCTGAGCCTGATCTCCAACATTTACTCAATGAATAAGGCTGAGCAGATCTTCATAAAAGCACCTCTCATCATAATACTTTACCAGGCACTTGCGCACGCTGAAACCGCACTTTCACATTTCCTGAAAATCGCACAAGCTCGCCTTTATTCCTGATTTCAAATCCATGAGCATCAATAGTGCCCAAAGGCCCATGTCCCGCGATAATATCATCACCATAGGCAATCCCTTGACTGAAGTCCACGGTAGCTGTTGGCGTCTTTAAGACGTACCCAGAAGTCGTTTCAATACTGACTTCTTTTTCAAGAAATAATTTTTTCTCGTCTTTACGCGCATGACCTTCTGTAGCCCTGAAGATGATTTTCTCGGTATTGTGCGTTTCGATCTGCGCTTGTAGTGTTTCTAAAGTAAATTCTAAAGGGTTTTTTTGGACAGTGCGTTGCGCAGTCACCATAAATGGCTCATTTTTATTGGTTAAACCGTGCCATGCCGCGCCAAGCATTTGTTTTAGAATTGGCATATCTTTATCAGCCTCCGCCTGTAAAGTTGGCAATGACTTGGAAGACCGAGTTAAACCCCATTGCACAAGTGGCCAGGCAATAAACAGCATAATCACCACCATTGCGCCTCCTGTGAGTAATCGCTTCAGGCGGGTAATGAGAAGACGATGCGCATCCATGTAGCTATTTAATACCTAATCTTAAGCAGTCGTGGATATGCACCAATCCCTGTACACGATTCATCTCATCAACAACAAATAAAGCGAGAATTGCCTTTTGATTTAAAATCCCCAAAGCTTCAGCAAGCATTGTTGTTGCAGATATCACCAGAGGGGATGATGTCATAATGTCAGCCGCTGCGCATGTCAGTAAGTTGGGCGCCATATGACGTCGCAAATCTCCATCTGTGATAATCCCGAGCAGCCGATTATTTTCGTCAACCACACCCGCGCAGCCAAATCCCCTAGATGTCATAACGACAAGCACATCCCCCATGAGTTGCGTCGGAGGCACTAAAGGTAGATTCTCCACCTTATGCATAACATCGCTGACTCGTAGTAGTTGGCGCCCAAGCTGGCCACCTGGATGCAGCATTTTATAATCCTGGGGCGAGAAGCCACGCCAGTGCATTAAGCTGACGGCAAGCGCATCTCCAAGAGCTAATGTCATGGTTGTGGAGGTCGTTGGCGCCATTCCCATCGGGCAGGCTTCCGGGCAGCTCGGGAGAATGAGCGCATAATCCGCGGCGGTTGCCAAGTTACTGTCCGCCCCTGATGTAATGGCGACAAGCGGAATCTGGTAACGGCGCGTGTAATAAATGAGATCAGCAAGCTCATTGGTCTCGCCGGAGTTGGAGATGGCAATTACAAGATCTGCTGGGGTGATCATCCCCATATCCCCATGGCTCGCTTCAGCTGGGTGCACAAAAAATGCGGGGGTCCCTGTAGAGGCTAAAGTTGCCGCAATCTTGTGACCGACATGGCCACTCTTGCCCATACCTGTGACAACCAAGCGGCCCTTCACGGCCATAATCACTTTCACTACCTGACAGAAAGTGTCTCCTAAAGAATTTTTCAAAGACTCTAAAGCATCTGCTTCTGTCGTCAGCACTTGACGCGCCACCGGTAGGATTTTTTTACAGTCTTCTGGAGTAATCGCAATTGGAATCATAATTAATAGGCAAAAATATCTTGCTCAGGCCATCCGACATGATCAAGCAACGCGCGCGTTGGTAAGAAATCAAAGCACTTTTGAGCAAGGTCGCGTCGCCCTTCTCTTTCGAGAACAATATTAAACTGGTCACGCAATTGATGTAAGTACAAAACATCCCCCGCCGCATATTTAAGCTGCTCCGGTGTTAAGGTAGACGCCCCCCAATCTGATCGCTGCTCAGTTTTAGAGATATCGACACCTAAGAGCTCCCGACAAAGCTCCTTCAGACCATGGCGATCCGTAAAGGTCCGCACCAGGCGCGAGGCAATTTTTGTGCAATAAACGTTTTGCGTCAGAACGCCTAAATGCGCATACAGCATCGCAATATCAAAGCGGCCAAAATGAAAAATTTTGAGGATACCAGGATCTGCAAGCAATCGCTGTAGGTTTGGCGCGTGATAGGTACGGTTCTGAAACTGCACGAGGTGGATCACACCATCGCCGAAAGTCATCTGCACAAGGCACAAGCGATCGCGATGCGTATTTAATCCCATTGTCTCGGTATCGATCGCGACAACTTTACCAAATGCAACCGCATCAGGCAGATCTCCTTGATACAATCGAATATCCATATACCCCCCTGATAATGGTGCCCAGAAGAAGACTCGAACTTCCACAAACTTGCGTTTACTAGAACCTGAATCTAGCGCGTCTACCAATTCCGCCACCTGGGCACGCGGTTCTTTGACACTAATGTATTTCATCACTAGATGAATTCGTAGATACAGGAAAATTATAAGAATGTCAAGGCGGCGCTCAGTTTTGTATAAGTTCATATGATTTGAGACTCAAGCAGCGTCCTTGAGAAGAGTATTCTGAATATACTGCATAGGAGTAAGACCTTTCAATGAAAAATGAGGTCTGTAGGTATTGTATTTATTGAGATCTTT
>JBILKX010000062.1:0-8773 GCA_044376435.1 Alphaproteobacteria bacterium
GGGGGGTCGGAGTCGTTGGCTGCTCCTGTAATTTGGGGGGGCGGAGGGCCCATGCAAGCCCGGCTACGCCAAGAGTGCCACAGAATCCAGCCAAGTAGCGATACTTTGCAGAGCGCTTGCGTGGGGCTTGAGAGGGAATGTGGAGAGGTTCTTGGTGCTGTGCAACAGAAGCACAATAAGCATCACTTATCATGCCCCAAGTAACTAAAATTAATAAAATAAATCTAGCAAGTTTAGTTCTATACATACCTGAGGATAAACCAAGTTGCCAAGGCTGTACCTGTGCCTGTAAGGCCAGAGTACAAAAAGCGTATGGCTCGACCATAGTTTTTCGGGGTGAGATAGGCACGTGACCAATGGTGTCGTTGTTGGGCGGCGGCCTCAGCGGCTTTGCCGGCAGACTTTGCGAAGGTGACGTAGGCGCCAAGCGCTGCGCAGAACCCAACGGCATAGGGGGCATAAGTCTTATAAGGACTATAAGCACTTGGTTCAGGTTGACTGCCGGGTTGTTGTTTAAAAAGCGGCACAGGGAAGTGAGAGTGAGAGTTGCCGCCTCGAGGCTGCTGTGATGAGGATGGCAGTGGTTTTTTCAGACGATGGAGAACATTGTGGTTGTCTGTTGTCTTCACGTCTAAGATACTGTTGTTATTTGTGCTAGCCTCTTCCATGAATCTTACTTTTCGTGCTTTTCGTGGTGGCGTCTTTAAATCCTGCATATCAGGATCTTGGTCAGTATATGCGGTTAGGCGATCCTTGAATTTGGGAGGTGATTCGTGACTTGACATTACCGTCGAGAGTTGAGTGTTGAGAATATCTGGCACCTCAGGATCAGAGCCAGAAGTGGGCATCGCCTGGGCAAAATGTGGGAATATAACGATACTATATAAAAAAATACTCAATAATTTCATGATTTAGACCTCTCTAAAGGACAATTCAAACTCATAACCAAATATAAAACTTTTTTCCAAGCCATAAATTTAAAATTTTAGCTTTATAAATATTCAGGCTTCCATACCAATCAATATGGTGTGATCAGGGAAATTGTCAAGAGTTTTTCTTATTCTGAAAGGCCAACCAAGGCTTGGGCAAAGGCCATAGGGTCAAAATGTTGAAGGTCGTCAATGTGTTCACCCACGCCAATGGCATGAACAGGGATGCCAAACTTTCTCACCAGCTGTAGGAGGATGCCCCCTTTGGCGGTGCCATCAAGTTTCGTTAAAATCAGACCATTGACCTGGAGCTGCTTATGATAAGCCTCCATCTGCGTCAGGGCATTTTGCCCGGTCACAGCATCAAGAACCAGAACGCGGTTGTGGGGAGCGGCTGGAGTAATCTTGCCTAAAACGCGCGCGACTTTGGCAAGCTCCGCCATAAGGTCTTGATTCGTGTGCAGTCTCCCAGCCGTATCCACAATGAGAGCGTCCTCCTGAAGCTGGAGCGCTGTTTGGTAGGCATCGTACGCCAGACCGGCGGCATCAGCGCCAGGGGCGCCAACGGCAATAGGCACGTGTGCCCGTTGTGCCCAGATCTGCAACTGCTCAACCGCGGCGGCCCGGAATGTATCGGCCGCTACCAACCGCACACGTTTGCCGGCGGACTGCCACTGATGCGCAAGCTTGCCGGTGGTTGTTGTCTTGCCACTGCCGTTGACGCCCATCATGAGGATCACTTGCGGGCGATGCTCAAGCGACAAAGGTTGCGCGGCTGGGGTAAGAAGCGCTGCAATTGTTGTTGCGAGGTGCTGTTGGATTTGCTCGACAGTGGTTTCCTTATGGAAGCGTTGATCGCGGAGTGTCGTCACCAGCTCCTGAGCGGTGGTAATGCCCACGTCCGCCATGATGAGGGTCTCTTCAATGACATCACACGTGGTGGCATCTAAAAGCCGTCCAGCCCCGACGACGTCTGCCAGTGCATTGGTAATATTTGAGGAAGTCTTGCGTAATCCGTCTTTAAGTCGTTGCCACCAAGCCATTGCTTGTCATTCCTTCAAATGTAATTGTTGTGGGTCCCGTCATGTCAACGTGGCTATTGTCAAGCCACTTGATAGACAGCTGTCCGCCCGGCTGTTCTATCGTAACCTGGCGTTCTGTAAGCCCTAAAGTATGCCCGGCAACAGCCATGGCACAGGCGGCAGAACCGCAAGCAAGAGTACTCCCAGTGCCGCGTTCCCAGACTTGTGCGCGAATAAATTGGCGATTTAAAATCTCCGCAAAACTTACATTCACCCGATCCGGGAAAAGCGGGTCATTCTCAATCAGGGGGCCGAGAGTGTGAATATCGAGAGCCTCCATATTGGTGATAAAAAAGACAATATGCGGATTGCCAACATTCACGGCGACGGGGGCAATGCCAGCATACACCGCGGCTCCCTTGGGGTGAATGTGGGCCAGATGAATGGGCACGGCAGCCGTGTCAGTTGGCTGCGCCAGCGGAATATCTTGCCAGGCTAAAGAGACGGCGCCCATGTCAACACTCACCTGGCCGTTGGCATGGGCAATCGCGGTGAGCTCTCCAGCACAGGTGCGTAAGCGTTGAGGGGTGCCGGCGGGCAACTCTTTACCTAGTAAATATGCCACACAGCGAGTGCCATTCCCACAGGCGCGCGCACTGCTCCCATCTTGATTGTAGATCCGCACATCGGCAGTAATGCCAGGTGTGGACGGGGGATCAATGATCATGATCTGGTCGCAGCCTATACCAAGGCGGCGATCTGCTAAACGCCTCAACACCGCTGGGGTTAGCGCGGTCGCAAGATGTTGCTGATGTCGCAGATCAATAACAATGAAGTCATTGCCAAGACCGTGCATTTTCGTAAATTTGAGCATAAATCCACCGCCCTAAAATATCCAAAAAACCCAAGAATGAGCTTGGTTTTTTGGGAGAATATCATAGATAGTTTACAAGATCTAGAGTCAATTCTTCACGAGCGCCCAAATAGCCGATTTAGGTCATTGCGACCGAGACGAATATACGTTGGGCGACCGTGGTTACACTGCCCCGAATGGGGGGTTTGCTCCATTTGTCGGAGCAGGGCGTTCATCTCCATAACGCTGAGGTCTTGGCCGGCCCGGACGCTGCCGTGGCACGCCATCGTCGATAAGAGCTCATCATAATGCGCTTCAAGCCAGGTCATATCCGGATGCTCGGTAATTTGATCAACAAGATCTTGGGCTAAAGAAACGATATCACCCTTCGTAAGAAGCTCAGGCACACCGTGAATCTCAATCTCAGTTGGCGGCAATAAGGCAATCACAAATCCCCAGCGCTCGAGCATGCTGTGAACATTTGATACGGCTTGATACTGGTGATCCTTGACGGATAATCGGACAGGCATGAGCAGCGTCTGACTAGGCACCCCATGAGTGCGGCGCTGAGACTTGAGCTGTTCGTAGACTAAGCGTTCGTGAGCAGCATGTTGGTCGATAATCACCAAACCATCCTCAGTTTCAGCCATAATATAGGTTTGGTGGAATTGCGCTTTCGCCTGGCCAAGGTCTTCTACAATCGTTGCTAGGGGCTCCGGTTTTGTCATCACTGTCTCAGAGGCAGCAGGAGATAAGGGAGGCATTGCCGCAGCATCCGGTTGGGCCATTGTCATCGCGGGCAGTGGCAGTTTTGCGGCGACAGCAGTGGTTGTGCGGGGAAACGCGGTGAACAAGGGGCGCTGGGTAGGGAATATTGGTCCTTGAGTAGGTTGGGGTGAAGAAGAGTGCGGCGATAGCCGATCCATAAGCGCTGTCGTGGTCGTGGTAGCGGTGCGACGCGCATGTTTCAACAGACTATCTTGAATCGCCCGGATGACCATCGTGCGCACGAGTTGCGCATTGCGGAATCTCACTTCGGCCTTAGCAGGGTGGGCATTCAGATCAACCTGTTTAGGAGGAAGTGTCACGTGAATCACCGCCATGGGGTAGCGATCATGGGGCATGAAATCATTCACCCCAGCGCGAATCGCCGATAATAACGCCTTATCTTTTACAGGGCGGCTGTTGACAAAAGCGTAGATATCTTGACTGGTAGATTTATGCAATGTCGGGAGCGTTATATGTCCAAAGATCTCAATGTCATCGCGGAAGAGCTCGACAGGTGCCGCATTTTCGGCAAATTCACGACCGAGAATTGCTTCCAAGCGACTGAGTTGATTTTGAAATAAATCAACAGCGGCTAAAGGTTGGTAATTGGCGAGCTGGCGTTCCTCATGGCGCAAGGTAAAATGCAGGAGCGGATAGGCCATCGCCAAGCGATCAACGATATCGCGAATATGTCCAAGTTCTGTGGCCGCAGCTTTGAGAAATTTTAAGCGTGCAGGAATCGCATAAAATAAATCACGAATCTCGATCCGCGTGCCAATAGACGCCGGGCTTGGGAGAACATCATGCTTGTGACCGCCATCAATGCGGAGCTGCCACCCATTGGGGCAGGCCTCTGTTCGTGTCGTAATCGTGGTGCGGCTGACAGACGCAATCGAGGGGAGGGCCTCGCCACGAAACCCCAGGGTGTTGATGTTAAAAAGATCCTCATCAGGAATTTTAGAGGTCGCGTGGCGCTCAACAGACAGGACAAGATCTTCCTGGGTCATGCCGCAGCCATTATCGGTAACTTGAATAAAACTCTGGCCACCGTAGCGCAGGGCGATATCAATCCGCGTCGCGCCGGCATCAATGGCGTTTTCCACCAGCTCTTTCACCACGGAAGCTGGGCGCTCAATCACCTCCCCAGCGGCAATCTGGTTAATCAGTGTGGGGTTGAGGAGGCGAATTGTTGACATGTATTCCTAATCCTTAAAGTGCTCTGACATATAAACCTTGGTTAAGATTTTGCCTTGCTCAACTGCTGGCTGATTGAACGCATCAACGCCCATAAGATCAGCGGTAATAATCGTTTCAAGCATGAAGTGCATCAGCAGGGCGCCAAGCTCAAGCGCCGTCAGCTGATTAATCTGAATGACCCGGACAGGGCGATGATGCTCAATGAGGGTGGTAATCGTTGCCAGACATTCAGCCGCTAACAAACTGCCCATGGTGTGCGCGTGTAAGTACGCCAGACGCGGTTCTTCGGAAGTGATATCACTGGAGCGCAAGCCTTGGCGCTCGGTGTGACCATGAATAATCGTAAACATTTTATCAGCAGGGCCATCAAGATACAACTGTAATTGGCTGTGTTGATCGACAGTGCCCATCGCACGTGCTGGCGTAATGCCTTTGCCATCTTTCCCAAGACTTTCAGCCCACAACTGCCGATACCAAAACGCAAAAGCCGAAAGCCTATCTAAGTAAGGCATCGTGACACACGTGTGGATATGGGATTGTTGGTACAGGCCTGTGGTGATGACGGCGCCCAAGACAGGGGGGGCGAGCTCCTGCTGGGTACGCAACGCATTCAGGACATCAGCAGCGCCTTGACGGATCAGGGACATATCTACGCCAGCGATTAGGGCGGGCAGGGCGCCAACATTAGAAAAGACAGAAAAGCGTCCGCCAATCTTAGGATGATGGGCAATGATGGGGATGTTCTTCTTTTCAGATAATGTGTAGAGGGTGCTGAGTTTCGGTTCAGTGATGACCACCACTTGAGCGCTCCAGTCAAAGCTTGGGTGGTGCTCTTCAATGTGGCGCATCAAACAGAGCATTTGCATCAGAGTCTCGGCAGTTTCACCAGATTTCGAGATGATAATCAGTCCTGTATGTTGCCACTTTAAAGCGGGCAATAATTCGTCAAAAGTCGTTGGATCAATATTATCTAGATAATGAATAGCTGGAGTTGTCGGCGCAAAACCCAGACTTACCAACTGATGCAGGGTCTGTCCCCCTAGGCTTGAGCCGCCAGTACCCAGGACAAGAACATGTTTCATGGCTTTAAACCGTTGTGCCACATGGGTGAGTTCCGGTAGATCATCTGTATTGTTGACAATCGAAAACGCTGGCAAATCACCACTATCAATTTGATGCACAATCTTCTTGATGCTCTCACGGGCCTGTCCTAAGAGTGATTGATAGAAATCATGACTAAGACGCGGGGCGGATCCAAAGCAGCCATCAATATTTTGAGTGTAATGCATCATATCTTTTTAACCTTTCTCCATTTTTGAAAATATAGTATTACAATACTAGGACAGATGATTCAATGGAGTTTTAGGTGAGACGGGATGAGTAGGGAACTTTTGAGCTTTTATAAGGATATTGGCGTAACGGATGTTATCGGGGATACAGTGCAAGATCGTTTAGCCGCTCCGTCAGTGGTGCATACCCCTTCTATCGCCTCTGGGCCCGAGATAAAAGCAACAGCAGTGGAAGCGGCAGTGGAAAAAGACAATGCCGCACCGGCGTTATTTCCGGCGCCTACAGCAGCATCGCTTAAACTCGTCGCCTCCCCCCAGGTGGGTGTCGCCGCGGCTGAGGAAGCGGCGGCAAAGGTGCATAACCTATCCGAGCTCTACACCGCCATAGCGCAGTTTGACGGCTGTGCGCTCAAGCAAACCGCCATGAATACGGTGTTTGCGGATGGCACACCTGGCGCCCCAGTTATGCTGATTGGCGAGGCACCCGGGGCTGATGAAGATCGTTTGGGAAAACCGTTTGTGGGCTTAAGTGGGCAGCTTCTGGACAAAATTCTGCAAACTATCGGATTAAGCCGGGCAGAAAATGCGTACATTACCAATGCGGTGCCCTGGCGACCGCCAGGCAATCGCACGCCTACGCCCGCAGAGATTGCGGTGTGTTTGCCATTTCTGTGGCGACATATTCAGCTGGCGCAACCAAAGCTCATTGTCTTGGTCGGCGGAACGTCAGCCAAAGCGATTCTTGGGACGCAAGACGGGATCATGAAGCTACGTCGGCGCTGGCATACCATCAGCGTTGGCGACCGTGATATCCCCACATTAGCGACATTCCATCCGGCTTATCTATTGCGGTCTCCAAGTCAAAAACGCGAGGTGTGGCAGGATATGCTGCTGGTGCAGGAGAAGCTCAGTGCCGTCCTTTGATCTGGAGCAAAAACTGGCGCCACGCGTCGTGGTAGGCGTTGATGAAGCTGGCTGTGGGCCCTGGGCGGGACCGGTGGTAGCGGCAGCGGTGATCATTGATGCCTCATTATGGGGGGATGCGTTATGGCAACACATCAACGATTCAAAAAAGTTAAACGCGGTGCAGCGGCAGCGTCTCGCTGAGGCGATTCGCACCCTTGATCCTACGCTGGTACAGTGGGGCATAGGCGAGGCGTCGGTTGCGGAGATTGATCAGCTGAATATTCGTCAAGCGGCGTTCTTAGCGATGAATCGTGCGTTGGCACAGGTGACACGCGCGCCGGACATCGCTTTAGTCGATGGAAAGTTTGCGCCGCAGCTGGGGTGTCCTGTGCAGATGGTCATCAAAGGCGATGGTCTGAGCTGCTCGATCGCGGCCGCGTCGATTCTAGCTAAGGTCCATCGGGACACAATCATGGCGACGTTAGCGCAAGAGTATCCAGACTATGGATGGGAGCGCAACGCTGGCTACGGCACGGCTCTCCATCAGCAAGCGCTCAAAGCCCATGGCATTACCCCGCATCATCGCCGCAGCTTTGCCCCGATCCGGAATTATGTGTGAGGTGAATTCTACTCCATTGTTATCCTGGTACGATGTGCACCGTCGCACCCTGCCGTGGCGGGCGCGCCCAGGTGTGGTGGCGGATCCCTACCATGTCTGGCTGAGTGAGATCATGCTGCAGCAAACCACCGTCGCTACAGTCATTCCGTACTTTACGCGCTTCCTAGAGCGTTGGCCGACCGTCGCCGATCTCGCGGCAGCTGATTTGGACGCGGTGCTGCACGCTTGGCAGGGGTTGGGGTATTACGCCCGCGCTCGGCATTTGCATCGGTGTGCCCAAGTTGTTCATCAAGAGTTGCACGGCGTTTGGCCTAACACGGCGGCGGCACTCGTGAAGCTGCCTGGGGTCGGGCCATACACGGCCGCGGCGATTGCCGCGATTGCGTTTGGCGAGCCCGCACCAGTGGTGGATGGCAATGTGATGCGCGTCATCAGTCGAGTCTACGGCATTACCACACCGCTGCCTCAAGCCCAGCGGCAAATTTATGACTATACGCAGGCGCTCACACCGCGCGAGCGTCCGGGGGACTACGCCCAGGCCATGATGGACTTGGGCGCTACCGTTTGTACGCCGCGGCGTCCGGCGTGCGGTCAGTGTCCGTGGCAAGGCGAATGCTGGGCCCATGCCAATGGGGCGGCCGAGCACTTGCCGGTCAAGGTGCGTCTCCAGAAGCCGACGCGCTACGGTGTCGTTTGGCTGATGCATTATGAAGACTGTATTGGCTTGATTCAGCGTCCACCGCGGGGATTGTTGGGGGGGCTATGGATGGCGCCGAGCACGGCTTGGGAGCATAAAGATGCCGAAGTGCCGCTCTTGGACGCGGACCCCTTAAGCCTCGCGCCATGGTCCTGTGATTGGCAGCTCCTGCCTGGGGTTGTACGCCATACATTCACGCATTTTCACCTAGAGCTGACGATTGCCTGGGGTCTGGCGCCGCAGCGATTTGCCGATGTCACATGGGTGCCCGTTGCGGCGCTCGAGGAGTGGGCGATGCCGACATTAATGCGGCGGGTTTTAGGTCCCCGGAAAAAGACGCTCTGAGGCCATCTATGTTGTCACGGCGGTAACCGTTCACGGGGGTAGATTAAGAAGCGGCGATTTGGGAGAGGAGCTGGAAGGGATTGAGCTGCTGTTGCCGGCATGAGAGGAACAGAGACAAGATCCGCTCCAAGAAGCGATTGCCGCGCTC
>JBILKX010000063.1:0-8700 GCA_044376435.1 Alphaproteobacteria bacterium
CATTTGGGTGGAGTGTCCTTTCTGTAATAGCATAATTTACTTTCCAATTCAACAATTGGAATAGTGACAAACTAGCATTAACTATTAGACATTGCAATAAAAAAGATTATGGGTTGTGAAGAAAAATTTGTGCAAAATTTGTCTATAGACATCGGTGTATTTTTTCATCTATGTTAGCAAAGTTTTGAGAACGCAAGATTCTGCAGCGGCGCCGAACAAAGGTATGTTTTATGATTATGTTAACGAATATTACAAAGCGGTTTGGCGAGCGCGTCGTGCTCGGGGCGATTTCCTACCATTTCCCTGAAGGAGAGCGCATTGCGCTCATTGGCGCTAACGGCGCCGGCAAATCCACCCTATTAAATATTATCTGTGGCCTAGAGCAAGCCGATGATGGGAACATAATACGCCCCAAGGACTGTGTGCTTGGCTACCTCCCTCAAGAGCCCAATCCAACGCCCAAGCCGACAATTTGGGACGAGTGCCTGGACGGCGCCTCACGGTTGCAGGCGCTGATTCAGCAGCGTCAGTCAGTTGCCGAGCAAATGGCAACAAGCGCCGATCCAGCTATTTTGGAAACCTATCAGAATATTGAGGATGTCTTTCAAGCCTTAGGTGGCTATGAACTAGATGGGCTTGCCCACAAGATTTTAACCGGCTTAGGCTTTGCTGAAGCGCAGTGGCAGGAAGATCCACAGAGACTCTCTGGCGGATGGCGCATGCGCTTAGAGCTTGCACGCGTGCTTGTTAATCAGCCTGATTTTCTGATTTTGGACGAGCCCACCAACCATCTAGATTTACCCAGCCTCCAATGGCTAGAGTCGTACCTCTTAACCTATCGAGGCACAATCGTGTTTGTGTCTCACGATCATGATCTTCTCAATCGATTAGCCACAATTACGCTCTATCTAAACCACGGGAAAGTCATCAGTTACAAAGGCAATCTCAATCAATTTATGGATTACAAAGAGCTTGTTGAGTCACAAAATAAATCCCAACTCAAGCATTTAGAACAACGCAGTGCCGAAATCGAACGCTTTATTGAGCGCTTTCGTGCCAAACCTACTAAGGCTCGGCAAGTCGCAAGCCGGGTTAAAATGCTCGCGCGGTTACGCGATATCGAGGGGAGTATTCCGCAAGAACGCCCGTTAGCGGAAGTTGTGATGCGCTTTGATCCTGGCACACCAAGTGGAAAGGTAGTGGTTAAGAGCACTGATGCCGATATTGGCTATGACAAACCCTTGCTGCGTAAACTCAATTTACGTATCAATCGTGGAGATCGGATCGCTATCGTCGGCGCCAACGGACGCGGGAAAACCACGTTTCTCAAGGCCACCGTTGGCCAACTGCCCATCTTAGCCGGGGAGCTTACCCTCGGCAACAACGTCCGCGTTGGGTATTTTAGCCAGGATCTGTCCGATATTCTTCATCCCAAGCGGACGCTGCTCGCCCAAGTTATGCACATCGCGCCCCAGCTCAGTGAACGCGAAGCGCGATCACTCCTGGGGGCTTTTCTATTTACGCAAGATGATGGTTTGAAACACGTCGGCGTTCTCTCTGGCGGCGAGCGCAGCCGTCTTGGATTCTGCTGCTTGATTGCCAATAAACCCAACTTTCTGGTTTTAGATGAGCCAACGAACCATCTCGATATGACCTCTGCAGCCGTCTTAGCCGATGCGCTTGCCGAGTATGAAGGCACGGTGATTTTCGTCAGTCACAATCGCCAATTTATTCGTCAAGTCGCCACCGTAGTCTGGGAATTAACCCCACGCCAAGGGTTGGAGCCCCTCACGATAGATATTTAAATTGTGGACAGGGCTGGCCCTTGATCAGGCGCGGCAGACTCTCAGAAGCCTTATGGTAATTGAATTCCGTTGCCGGTGTGTAGAAGCTGATTTCTTCCAAAACGCTGTGGTTATTTAATCTTTTGTACAGGATCTTGTAGAGGTTTTCATCAATTAGGGGATACATATCATCAATTGGGGGATTCATTTCACTACCAATTACGGGGTCTGTCTTTTTAAAATGAATCATAACCTTCTTGACCTGACTGCCACGTTTTTCAGAAACGTAAAAGATATTGTCTAAAAACCAGACTTGGTCCCATGTCCACAGATCGTGGCCATACAGGAAACGTAATGTCTCGAGCGTGCCATTATCAACTAAACAGTGCATATGAAAAATGCGGTCCCTTGCGGATGACCTATCATTTTTCATCTCTATAACGGCATGCTTTATGTTTTTTGGGATCTTAAAGCAATAATTTGTATCGTGCACAGCAATGAATAGTGTATGGGCCCGCGAAGATTCTATCGTCGGCCCCATGTTCTCTTTGAACTCATGATCTAAATAATTATTAATCATACCTATCGAGGGACATTTTATCTGACCAAGAAGATTGCTCGCAAGCTCGATCACCTCTAGAGCACGTTCATGTAACAATGCACCCAAAAGTACGTGCTTGGCCGAGTACACAGGCTGCTGTGATTTAATTGAGAGGTGGCCAAACGCCGAAAGCACCCCCAGATTAGAATCATTGAAGATTGCGCTTGAGTCCATGAAATCTGTCACAATAATTAACGGCAATTTCCCGAGCAGCGCTCTTAAATTATCCGCATCAGGATTTTTATTCAGGGCTAAGTTCAAATACTGCGCAAACAACGGCACATCCTGGCACGCTATAAATCCAGGTGCCAATAAACTTTTCGAGCCTTTTGCTGGCACACGATACATAAATGCGCTCAATAGATTTGTAAGATCATTCACAGACTGAATCGAGGCGTCCAATACATGTGGCTTACCGGGTGTAAAGGTGGTTAAAGCTCCGAAATTATCCAGAGGATATTGTTGATCTCGATTATTTGTTAATTCATAGTACTTTTTAAAAAACCTTAAATTGGGTCTTTGATTAAAAGCTTCCAGCACTATCTTCTGTGAGGCCTTACTTGTCCGTGCAAAGGCCCCAACGCCCCCGACAATAACTAACTGCTCAACAATACATGAAAAGAGTTCGGGCGGAAGATCAGTTAAAGAAAGCGCCTGCTGAGCCATAGGGTTGGGACTTTCCGATCCTAACGGCGTAAAACTCGAATCTTGGGATTCTAATGATGTCAAACTCGAACCTTGGGGTGCTGGGGACGATGCCCACCACCTCTTCCCAATCCACACCACTCCCGCACATGCAGCCAGAAACCCTGCAGCTATGGCGAGGCGATACTTAGGTCGCGGCGCCACGCGCTGGGATTGAGGGGGCTTGTTCGCCGTGGGGCAGCTTTTACCGTGTGACCGGGTGTCTCTATCACTATAGGAGACCGTGCCGGCGCAGCAATCACACCAGATGCCACGCTGATTAGCGCAATAATGTTAATAATTCTTATCGCATACATCATAACAACTTCTGTAAATGTTTTGTCAATCTATAGGCATTAATGCTTATATATCAATAAAAAAACATTTGGAATTTTTAACGAGAGGCAACGCGCGCGATATGGAGTAAATTAGTGCTTCCGGCAATTTTGAACGGCACGCCCGCGATAATCGCAATATCCTGACCAACCTGAGCTAAACCTTGCTCTACGACTAACCGGCACGCCTGACTCACCATTTCATCGAAATTATGGGCCTCGGCAGTTTGGACCGCATGCACACCCCAGACAACAGCGAGTTGACGCGCCACAAGAGCTGTTGCCGTCAGCGCCAGGATGGGGGCGTCAGGGCGCTCCCGCGATGTGCGGGTGGCCGTTGCGCCAGAGCTTGTGAGGGTGGTAATTGCCGCCAACGATAGCAGTTGAGAGATATGCCGAGCACAGGCCGTTGTGGCATCACCGACCGTCGCTGGTGGTGGTGTATGGCCCGCCGCAATGAGCGACGGATAGATGGCATCATTCTCGACCTTGCGAATGATCCGGTCCATCATTGAAACTGACTCGATAGGGTACTGTCCAGAGGCGGACTCTGCAGACAACGCCACCGCATCGGCACCATCAAATATCGCATTCGCCACGTCAGAGGCCTCGGCACGCGTTGGGGTCGCGGCTGTAATCATAGAATCAAGCATCTGCGTTGCTACGACAACTGGGCGCCCTAAGGCACGGCACAAACGCACAATGCGTTTCTGGATGCCAGGCACTTCTTCAGGCAGCATTTCTACACCTAAATCACCCCGAGCGACCATCACCCCATCAGAGAGATTGATGATTGCTTCAAGATGCTCAAGCGCCATCGGCTTTTCAATCTTCGCCATAATTTTAGCCCGACCATTAATCAAATGCTTCGCTTCAAGAATATCTTCAGGGCGCTGCACGAAGGAGAGGGCGATCCAATCCGCCCCAATGCTTAGGGCAAACTCAAGATCAGTCCGATCCTTAGCCGTCAGCGGCGATATCGGCAACGCAACCCCCGGGACATTAACCCCTTTACGATTGGAAATTGTGTGTGTTGTTTCTGCTTCGACGAGGGCATAATCAGCACCACATTCCAAAACCTTGACGCGCAAGCGACCATCATCAAGCAAAAGGATCGCTCCAGGCTTTAACGCTTGAAAAATTTCAGGATGCGGCAAACACACACGCTCAGAGGTTCCAGGCGCAGAATCCATATCAAAGCGAAATTTTTGCCCAGCATTAAGGGTTACCGGCCCATCAGCAAACGTCCCAATACGCAATTTAGGTCCCTGCAAGTCAGCCAACACACCTATAGGGCGGCCAACTTTATGCTCGACCTGACGAATATACTCATACACGGCCTTATGATCTTCGTGTGTGCCATGGGAGAAGTTCAGCCGAAAAACATCAGCACCGGCAATAAAAAGCTCATGAATGACGTTGAAAGTATTACTAGCCGGCCCTAAAGTAGCAACAATTTTAGCGTGACGTTGACGAATCATCTGTGTTTCCTTTTTTATTCTGAGAGGCTGCCGCGGCGTGCAAGCCAAACGCCCGCCATAATCGCAACAATGCCTAAAAGCTGTTCATGGTTGAGGGATTCATTGAGCATGATCCAAGCGATCATTGTGCCAATGGCTGGTTGAATCAGCATCCCAACCGTCGTGAGAGAGGGTGTTACATAAGCTGTCGCCCAACTAATCATACCGTGAGCAAGAACCATCGTGATCCAGGCAAGTCCTAGTAACGTCGCCCAGCCAATCGATGAAACCGGCACAAAATTTTCGCACATCACCGTGCCAATAGCATATAGCACAATGGCACTCGTCGTCGCGCTGAGCGTCATGATTTTAGGCGTAATAAAGTAAGCACGCAGTTTACGCATCACCAGCATATAGGTTCCGAATGTTGCTGAAGCAAGCAGAGCCAACATGTCACCGACAATATTCGCGCGCTGAAAGCTAAAATTTAGGCCAATAAGAATAGCGCAGCCTGCTAGAGCAAGCAGCATACCGATGATAAAGCGAATACTGAGATGTTCACGCCACAAAAGCCAACTCACCACACTGACATAAATAGACGATAAATTCGCAAGCATAGACGCATTTGCAACCGTCGTATGGTTAATCGAATAGTTCCACATTGCCACATCAATACCAAACAGCACGCCAGCAATCATAATTAAGACATAGCCTTGGACACCTGGATTGGGTTTAACAGTATTTACAGTTGGCTTGGGCTGATTTAACGACCACAACCACCATGCCGCCAGCAGCGGCACCGCAAAGGCAAAGCGATAAAAGCCTGTTGCTGTTGGTCCAACTTCACTGAGGCGCACAAAGATGGGGGCTGTCCCAGCAATAGCAGCTCCCAGCAAAGATAGAAAAAAGGGTGCAATAGGCAGATTATGATTCATACGTTTCTTCCTTGTGATTTTTTATACAGCAACTTTATGGGGATCTGGAGAGTGCGGGTGGCCAATTGTCTTAGTTAAGAGACGAATCTCGCTACAGATTTCAGCAATTGTACGGTTATTTTGGGTGCTGAGTTGGGAGGTGAGCTGTGTCACGGTTACGTCAAGATTCCGGATATGATTTTGCGTCACTTCATTAACGCCCGCAGCGCCACTGCGCAGGTCTTCATGAAAAGCCTTAAGCAAGTTTTGCAGGTCTAACTGATGCTCAGCAATTTTGAGCATTAGATTTTGCTCTGTTTTCATAAAATCCGCGATCGCCGACGTGCGCTCAGAAAGTAACAAGATATTTTTACTGAGTCCAGCATTATGGTCCGTATTGTGTGCCACCATCTGACGCAGATCTTGCAGTTGAATTGCAAGTTTTTCAACTAAATTACCGAGAAAAATAGGGTTAGACAGCTCAGCTACTTCAGCCTGTGTCGCAACGGGCACAGATGGCAAGCTAAGCAACCATTCTTCAACCTCGTGATAGAACAAGCGATATTGGCGACCGATCTGTGTATCCAAAAAGCCCAAAAGCACCGACGCCGCAAGACCGAACATAGAAGCGCTAAACGCAATCCCCATACCGCCTAAAGGCGCCTGAAGCCCTTGCTTGAGATGCTCAAAGAATGCGATGGACTCGCCCCCAGTGCTCGGCAGCGAGCCAATCACCTGACTAATCGAGCTAATGGTTTGTAATAACCCCCAAAAAGTCCCTAATAGCCCTAAGAATATCAAAACATTGATAAGATACCGCGGCAATTGCCGATTTTCATCAATACGATCACGCACCACATCTAAAAGCATACGCGTAGATTCTGGAGCAATACCCGCCGTATCGCGCTGCCCAAGCACAATCATAACCGGGGCAAGAATTTTAGGGAAATACGTCGCGCCGGGACGTGGCCGACCTTCACGATAGTTGGTCATCCATAGGATTTCCTGACGCAATTGGCGCCATTGCGCAAGCATCGCAAAAATGCCCGTGGCCAAGAGCGCTAGAATCAGGCTATTGAGGGGGATGTTTGCGCAAAAAATGCTCTTTAATTGCGATAAATGCTGCCCCGTTAGAGCCATTGCCCCCACAGTAATTCCAATAAATAATAAACGACGTAACATAATGTGTCTCGATTTTGTTAATTAATCTTTTGTAAAAAAGCTAACCTTTAAAGCTTCTCCACGAACATTTCTGAAATCATAAAGATACTGTGTGAGATCCAATGATTCTATCTTTACAATGCCTTTCATGCTCAACGTTAGTCCCCCACGCTCTCAAGCTATCTAGGCGAGATCATTATGGCGAATTTTCATCGCCTCAGCAAGCACCTTATTTCGCTTGAAAAGTCTTAATCAACAATGGGTGGATAAATTCATTTCCCGCAACAATCGACATGTCTGTGAACATGTGAGTCTCCCCATTAAGATCAGTGACATATCCACCGGCTTCACGCACCATGAGAATGCCCGCCGCCATATCCCACGGTTCAAGCCGTGCCTGCCAGAACCCTTCATACCGTCCAGCTGCAACATAAGCCAGATCAAGCGTCGCCGCCCCCAATCGACGAATCCCCGCAACGCTAGATTCGACTTTCTGAAGATTTTCATGATAATCTGGATGTGGCATGGTAGACGCTGCATTACACGTTCCTAACAGCGATTCAGGCAGATTGCGACGACCCGAAACACGTAAACGACGATTATTCAGAAATGTCCCGCCACCCTTCTCAGCCCAAAACATCTCAGCACGCACCGGATCATAGGTAACCGCAGCAATAATTTCTCCGTTGACCTCAAGGGCAACGCTAATAGCAAAATGGGGAATGCCGTGAATAAAGTTTGTTGTCCCATCAAGTGGGTCGACAAGCCAACGAGCTTGGCTATCTTCGCCAGCAATGCTTCCAGACTCTTCTAAAAGAAATCCGAAAGTTGGCTTAGCTTTTGATAATTCTTCACGGAGAATTTTTTCCGCTCGCATATCTGCAGACGTGACGAATCCCTTTGTTCCTTTGCTAGAGACTTGCAGATTCTCAACCTCACCAAAATCCCTTAGCAACGGGCGGGAAGCCTTAATAATGGCATTAGCAATTATATTAATATATGGAGAGCGTGACGGCAGGTGCACAGATATTTCCTTTGTTATTTAGTTGGTCCAAAAATCCACTCTGGAGATATTTAGTTCCCCGCATAACCTTGCGTCATATATATGCAAGATTCTGTAAATTCAAGGTTCAAAATCTTGCCCTCAAACATGACCTAAATAAGACTTTTGACATTGAACTATTTAGCGCGCTCAACAAACGTAACGTCAGCGGTATTCACAACCACTTTCTCACCCGACTCAACGTAGGGTGGCACCATGATCCGCAGGCCATTGGCTAATTTTGCCGGCTTAAAGGATGAGGTAGCGGTTTGCCCCCTGACGACTGGCTCAGCCTCGACAATTTCCGCAACAACGGTTGTCGGCAGCTGGACGCTCACAATCTCGCCTTCGAAACTTGATACAGTAACGGACATGCCTTCTTCTAAAAAGGGAAACCCATCCCCTAACAGATCCGCCGCCAACTCTATCTGATCATAAGTTTCAGTGTTCATAAATGTTAGCATGTCACCTTCAGCGTAAAGATATTGCAAAACCTGTTCCTCAAGCTGAATGCGTTCAACACTTTCACTGGAACGAAAACGCTCGTTCATCTTGGTTCCCGTCTTAATATCTTTGAGCTCGACCTGTAAATACGCCCCACCTTTTCCTGGTTGCGTATGCTGGATCTTCACTGCGCGCCAAAGACGTCCTTGATGTTGGATTAAGTGCCCTGGACGAATTTCATTACCGCCAATTTTCATAATAACCCCTCTTTAAAT
>JBILKX010000064.1:0-8677 GCA_044376435.1 Alphaproteobacteria bacterium
TATGGAGGTCAATTTCGTGCATATATGTCAAGCCTTTGAATGTATTACCTATACAGTCTATTCAAACACTTAACTTATGTCATCTCTTTTTTTTCATTCACCCCCGTGAACGGTTACTTTTCGTTTACATTGGGTATGTGATATATTGGATTGTGACACTTATCCCTTGAATTCACGGGACTTTTTAATCCTCAAGTGCTAATAATGTAGCCTGTGACTCGCGTCGACTTTGAATGCCTGGATGGCCTGTAGGATTAGAGCGATGACGCACCTCTGCAACTGCACGCATAAGCATAATTTGATCATAAGTTTGCCCATAGGCTTTCAGGTATTGCCAGACGCGTGAATTCTGATTCGCAAGTTTGGGTGTGCAAAACCATAAATCTTCAAGCGCAAGACGTTGATTAGCCGGAAAGCGCTGCCAGTCTTGCCCGTAACATTGGCGTAGTTCTTGCTCTCGCTGCTGTAGGCACCCCGTTAATAAAGCATCCACCTCCACAGAAGATAAGGCTCGTTTCCCACACCACACCGCTTCAAAATCTATTGTTTTTTCGAATATTTTGTCCCACTCCTGCCGTGCTGTTGGTCGACTCATGTTAAAGCCTACCCCCACCGTGCGCTGACCCGACCCTTCGGCGCCACTTTTTCCGCTGATGTCATCATAAACGTAATGGCGCACTCCCTCTCCTGCTTTGATATATCGTGCCCGACACTCAAGATACACCTGACGATCAGACACATCCTGCTCAATATCCAGATTTTGCAACCGCTTCCGGAGCCGCTGCGTTGCCACAATTGACATCGCCATAGCCTAGCCCCGCCCTATCCCTTCACATATCAGCTTACATGTCTGAATCTGACCATTATCCTCCCACTGGCCCTGGGATTGTATTGGTTTAAAAACAATACTACCTTTGTAGGCTGAGGATGCACTCAGTGAGAGCGGTTTCGCTGTTAATACATAGGTGATACATTCATAGAGTGCCAATAGCTTAACAAAATGTGGCTCATTTGTACGACATACGATGCACATTTGTATATAAGCTTGCCATGGCATTACTGGACTTTCAGGGTCATAAACTCTCTGATCCTGCACCCAAAACTGACGACCACTCACAACAACATAGGTTCCTTCTAGGTCCCTTGGCGCTTGAGTATAGACCCCACTTGTGGCGAGCTTGCGGATCTCTTCGTTTTGCGCCAGAATCTGATACCCAGCCTGCACGATACTCGCAAGTAATGATTTCATTGTACTTCCTTTCTATTCGCTCGCCACTAACGTCCATTCAACCTCAGGGCGCCATTCATAGGTCTTCGTCGAAAACTGTAACACCACCATGGTGAGTTCTGGGCAGTAGCTCACATATGTCGGTGTATCTAAAGCTGACTTCAGCCTCACTATTCGCCCCTCAACATCCGCTCTCAAAGTCCCATGCTCACAGAAAGCGTGCACGGTACTTGGGACAGGCTCGCGCAGTAATTCAAGATAATTCTGGGCTGGAGACACAAGTTGTACCAGTTTTTGGATACACGCGATCCGTACACTCATACCTCGATGCAAGCCATGCAACGCCGGCGTGAGTGTATCTTGACACGTAATAGTCGTGATATAGCGCTGTAGGTTAGGGCTACTCAACGGCACAATATCGCCATTGATCGTGCGTTGAATTGGCAAAATCGGCAGCAGTTCTAAGATTTGCTGACAACCGCGTGCTGAAAATTGCGGAAACCCCGCATGTGTGATTCTTAAGACCGTTTCCATAAGAATTGTCTAGATCATCCATTGTGGCGGCATGACCGGCTGTGTGCAGATCACTTCATAAAAATATTGCGCCATGGGTTCATTAGGGTTTGTTGAGCTTAGAAGTATTGCTTCTTCATGTGATTGTGCATGAGTGTACTGGAACAGGGTATTCATTTGGTTCATCTCTCTACCTTTCTGAATTAATGTTCATAAGGTTTTACTGTAAAGAGACCCAACGTACTTGAGAAGGGAGAATGTCCAAACCCTCAAATTCTTCTTTAGTTCATTCTTATAGGGCAGATTATCTTTGTGTTTATTAAAAACGATCCACAATCGCTTTTAACCAAGATTTTTCTTGCGCTGATAATGACGGCTCAAGTTTCTGCCAAATTAACTCATGGTACTGCTTTAACCAGCTTATCTCGTCAGGGGTAAGCCACGGATTATAGAGTAATTGCGGATCAAACGGCGCCAAAGTCAACGTTTCAAAGGCGAGCATCGGCTGCTCATCCCCTGGCTGGAGGCTCTCAACCACAAGCACGAGATTTTCTAGACGCATCCCAAAGTGCTCAGGACGATAATATCCAGGCTCGTTAGATAAGATCATGCCGGCTTTTAGGGGGACGTTTGAGACTCGAGAGATGCGCCCTGGCCCCTCATGCACGCTTAAACAACTCCCAACGCCATGGCCTGTCCCATGATCATAATCACGTCCTGATTGCCAGAGAAACTGGCGTGCTAATGTATCGAGCTGTGCGCCAGTTGTTCCTTCTGGAAATCTTGCCGTTGCCAGCGCGATATGACCTTTCAGCACTTGTGTATAGCGTTGGCGTTGTTCATCCGTGGGCACCCCAATCGCTAGGGTGCGTGTAATATCCGTTGTCCCCTGGAAGTACTGGCCGCCAGAGTCAATCAGCAAAATACCATCTTTCTCAATCAGAGCCTCAGTGGCCGCTGTCGCACGGTAGTGAATAATGGCGCCGTGGGCATTAAACCCTGCGATCGTCTCAAAAGAGGGTTCCAGAAAATCCTCAGATTGGCTGCGATAAAATTGTAGCCGCTCCATGCACGCGACCTCGCTGACTACAGCACCAGAGATGATTTGATTATCAAGCCACCCTAAAAACCGCGTTACGGCTATCCCATCAAGGACATGCGCCTGGCGGGCACCAGCGATTTCCACCGTATTCTTGCAAGCTTTTGGCCATAGGCAAGGATCTTCAATCCCGCGGACCTTTGCGCCAGCACGCTGCAAATGCTGATAGAGCGCCGCAACAGCTGTTGCTTCATCAACAAGAACTGTCTGCCCAGCCCATTGACGTAGATGATACTCCAGGTAGTCTTTCCAAGCATAAACCTTTACTCTTTCACCCAAATGTTCACGCACTTGCGCAGCCGCTTCGACATCGCCTCTCACCATTAAATCAACGCCGCCATCTGCATGCACCCATGCCCAAGCCAACCCTACAGGTGTATAAGGAATGTCACGACCACGAATATTTAAGCACCATGCCACAGCATCTACAGCGGTAATCACCATAGCTGATGCCTCATGGTCTTGCACCACACGCTGCACCATCGCGATTTTTTCTGCGACTTCTTGACCCGCATACACCAAGGGATGCAGAACAAATGGCCGCGATGGTAGCGCAGGCTGATCGATCCACAATTGATCAACAATATTTGGGGCGCAGGGAACCCAGAATCCCCCTGCAGCTTCCACTACTTTCTGCCATCGCCCCGCATCTTGCGGCGTATGTAGCCACGGATCAAAGCCAATCCGCATTCCAGGACGCAGCGCCTCCTTTAGCCATTGCCGTGGCGATTGCTTGCCAGTGTGGCCGGCTTGAAAAATTGTAGGATCAAGTTCTTGCTGCAGCTGTAGCGCATAGCGACCATCACTAAAGACAATCGCTTCATGAGGGAGCACGATCGCAAGACCGGCTGAGCCTGTAAATCCTGTAAGCCACGCCAGTCGCTCTGCGTAAGGCGCTAAGTATTCGTTTTGAAATTCATCACTTCTTGGTAAAACAAATCCATCAAAGCCTTGGTGTTGCAAAGCTAACCGCACTTGATGCAACCGGGCTTTATACATTCTCGCTCCCTGTAGCGGCACTTAAGGGCGCAACGACCACGGCGGCCCACTCCTGATGATGCACTTCTTCAATAATATGCAGACCCACGACCCGATAGGCCTGGGCAATTTGAGGAATCTGAGAAATCAGAATGCCAGATAGCACCACGCGCCCATCTTCTGTCAGTAGACGCGCAATACTTGGCGCAAGCTGACACAAAGGGCCCACGAGAATATTAGCGACGATAATATCAAACGGTCCGCTATGCGATTGCGGCAATGCGGATGCGCCATCGCCAGCAAACACTAGAAGCTGCGAGGCTAAATTATTTAATTGAGCATTTTCTAAGGTGACGCGCACGGCTTCAGGATCGATATCGCTGGCCACCACCTCACACGCCCAAGTTGCGGCCATGGCGAGTGCTAGAATTCCGGACCCACACCCAAGATCTAATGGTTTGCGAAAAGGCTTCTCTTGCGCAAGTTGATCAATAAGTTGCAGGCAGCACTGTGTTGTCGCATGTTGCCCTGAACCAAATGCCGTGGCCGCATCAACTTGCAGAGGAATCTTGCCACTTGGCAACGATGTCGGCTTAATATGCGACCCGTGGATATAATAACGCCCGACCTCTAACGGCGGAAAGTGTTGGTAGCTTTCTAAAAGCCAATTCTTTGGCGGCACAGCTTGAAAGCGCATCGACGGACATTCAATGCCAGCGACCGTTGCCACCAGCATGAGACGATTTTGAATTTCCTGCTCTAACTGCTGCACCTCAGCGCTCGGGCAGGCGAACCATGCCTGGATACAGACGGTCTCTACCTCGGCATCAAGACGGTTTACACCTGAATCATCGGAATCCCAAGAAGTTCCCAGACTCCATTCTGTAAACACATCCATAAACAGCGGTGCTAAATCCGGAGCAACATAACACTCCACCATCCACAGCGGCGCCTGGGAGTCATGCGTATTCATGGGGACAATCCTTAATCTCAGTCGTTAACGATTAACTGGCGATCTTTTGAGCCAAGAGGGGCAGCTGAATCATTTTAACTAAGTTATGCAGCTCTTGCTTTGCAGCCAGGTGGGACATAGTTAATGCCATGCCGGCGTCTTTGATATCCAAAACCGTCAAGCCTGACAAGAAAAGCTCACGGAAAATCACCCGCTCGCCGAAACCACTCGCCAGACGAAAGCCAATACGACGGGAAAGCATTTCAAGAATTTTTGCCATCTCTTCTTTGTTGCGTGAGTTAATGCTTGTTAACCGGTTACGCACGACAATCCAATCAATTGAGCCACTATTGCGCATAGCGCGATGCTTCTTTTGTTCCCATACGGTCTCAGCATAAATACTCGGTTTCAGGACGCTGTTGTTGTCACCAGTGACACGCACCAACATATCAAGATCGATCAAGCTATCGTTTAAGGGGGTAATTAGCGCATCTGCATGGGAGTGCGCGAGCCGGGACAGGTATGTATCACTTCCTGGGGTATCAATGACGATAAAATCATTTTCAGCCAATTTTGCAAAACACGCCTCAAGATTTGCGGTATCCTCTTTCTCAGCTTCGGGAACACTCTGGTTTGTACTGCGATGTAACGCATGGTGTGTGGGCACGGGCATATTTTCCCCGACATCAGAACGCCCTGCACGATTTTCGACATAGCGCGTTAAGCTGCCTTGTCGAGCGTCCACATCAATACTTCCGACTTTAAACCCAAGCCGCAACAAGTAGACAATAACATGCATCGCCAAGGTTGACTTGCCGGTGCCGCCTTTTTCGTTCCCAAAGACAATTATATATGGTTTTTTCATCTCGATTCCCCTAAGTTATCTCTTCCCTGTCTCCACGGCCTAACCCGATGGAATGCGGGACGAATATATCATAGCGGGATTTATCTGCACAACATTTTTGTACCAAGATGATTAAGATACTATCTTACTGTGCGCATCAGACCCGGCTTTTTCCTTGACTATAATGATTTTCTGTCCATATAAGGAAATACCACTCTTAAACGGAAGATTTTCTATGTTTGCATCTGTTATATCAAGAATTTTAGTAATTTTATTGCTGTCTGGCTCTCACACAGCGGCTGTGGGGCAACCGGATGAGCCGGTGACTGTCGCGCAAACCGTGTCAGCAAAGGCTACGCTCGCTCCTTCCAACATACCCCCACAGAAGCTTCCCCTCGATGTACGCTTAGCCCACTGGGCCAGCATGGCTTTAGTTGGCTTTGCGGCTGTATCAAGCGCGCATGATCTTTATCAAATTGTACGTAATACCAAGCGGCATGAAGCTCTTGAAGGTAGTGAACACGCTGCTCACTCCTCCCTCAAACCGCCTTATGCAATAATAGAGTCAAAAGAGTGCTCCAAACTTGTATCCTTAACAGAACCTGAGTTTGATCTTGAGTTATATCTTCCTGATACTAAGTGGTATTATCAAGTATCTGTAACGGACGCCAATACGATAAAAACGGCTATTCAACAACGGGGAGCGAATTTATGGAAGGATGCTAATGTTAGTATTGATGAATGTGTTAGTGAACTTGCCAGAACACAGAATGATCGCCAACCTGATTCCATTCAATTGTATATAGTAAAGACGCTAACAGATCAAAAATTACCTGAGGTTGTCTGCATATTTGAGAATAAGAATCCTCTATTCTTGAGTCTAGGCAAATCAGGATTCACGAGGTTCGCGAAGTGTTACGGGAAAAAATTTACCACAATCACCACAATTAATCGCCGTCCCTACATGATCCGCGCGGGTACTGCGCGTGCCTTCACTTTTATTGCTTCTACTGCCCTCACGCGCTGGATGTACAAGAATCCACCTGCTGCCGGCCCTAACAGCACGAAGCGCGCTGCTGGTTTCACAATTGCCGGACTCGGGATTGGCGCCGCTGGAGTAACCTATCACTGGGTTACAGGCTCCGATCTTTATATCAAGCCATTAGTACCGCTCTTAACCGCGGCGTCTTTACTCTTGCGTGGGTATGCCGAATGGCGGTGCCGCTCAAGCACGCCAAAGGTGGCCGCCGCTCACAAATAGTGTTTTTCTCTTGATTCGAATGATTCTATCCCCATATAAATAAGAGCAATTGTCTCAATAGGGTAAGTTTTTATGCACATCCGGATTTTATCAAGCATTTTCGTGATTTTGCTAATTGGCAAATCTCAATCTGTTGCTGCGGGACAACCAGATGAGCCAATGAATATCGCAAAATCAACGTCAGCAAAGGCTACGCTCGCTATTGCCAACACAACCCCAAGCAAACCGCCCCTCGATGTACGCTTAGCCCACTGGGCCAGCATGGCTTTAGCGGGCCTTGTGGCTGTTGATGGCTTATGGGGCGTTTGCAAAATCATTTTTAATACAAATCGCTGGGAAACGGTTAAAAGTGCCCCTCATGACCCACATCCCTTCCTAAGGATGCCGCATAAAGTTATCAAAACAGAAACAATACGCAAGCTTGTGAACGTCTCCAAGCCCAATCAAAGGTTGAATTTGAAAAGATACCGGGATTTACACCAGCAAGTTTATACTTCAACGACTTTACATTCACTCCAACAACATACTAAACGTGTTGTAACCGGAACTTGGAAAGACTTTAATTTTGATATTGATGAATGCTTTGAACAGCTTCAAAATTGTGACTTCCAGAATGTCACAGCCATCCAATTGTTTACTAAACGTCCTGAGAAAGATTCTGCTCCAACCGATTTTGCCTTCGTATTCCAAGAGACGCTCCCGGGTGGAAAACCCAAGATTTCTGCGTTACATTACCAGCCGCAGCCGTGGCAGAAGATTGAAATTAACCGCCTGCCTTACATCATTCGTGCAAGTATTGCGCACGCCCTCACGTTTATCAGCTCTGCTGCCCTCGTCAGCTGGATGTACAAGAATCCACCTGCTGCCGGCCCTAACAGCACGAAGCGCGCTGCTGGTTTCACAATTGCCGGACTCGGGATTGGCGCCGCTGGTGCCGTCACTCACTGGAAAGGTTCCATTACATATATCCATCCATTAGTACCGTTTTTAACCGCAGCATCACTCCTCTTGCGTGGGTATGCCGAATGGCGGTACCGCTCAAACACCTCAAAGGTGGCCGCCGCTCACAAATAGTGTTTTTCTCTTGATTTGAATGATTCTATCCCCATATAAATAAGAGCAATTGTCTCAAAGAGGTTAAGTTTTTATGCACATCCGGATTTTATCAAGCATTTTCGTGATTTTATCGATTTCCAGCGCTCACACAGCGGCTGTACAGCAACCAGATGATATGATCGCGCCACCCGTATCAGGCAGGCCGACGACTGCCAGCACAACCCCAAGCAAACCGCCCCTCGATGTACGCTTAGCCCACTGGGCCAGTATGGCTTTAGCGGGCCTTGTGGCTGTTGATGGCTTATGGGACGTTTTCAGCATCATTGCTAATACAAATCGCTGGGAAACGGTTAAAAGTGCCCCTCATGACCCACATCCCTTCCTACAAATGCCGCATGAAGTTGTCGAACAAACGGCAATACACCGCCTCGTAAACGCCTCGAAACCTGGTGAAAAGCTGGATTTGAATCAATATGAGAATCGGCACAACACAACTTATACTCCAGCGTCTTTAGACAAACTCGCATCTGATACCAAAGCTACGTTAAAACAGCTCTGGCCTGGTTTGAATTTTGATGTTGACGGATGCTTTGAAGAGGCTAAAAGAATGTGTGCTTCCAACGTTCACACCATCGAATTTTGTAACCGTTCACGGGGGTAGATTAAGAAGCGGCGATTTGGGAGAGGAGCTGGAAGGGATTGAGCTGCTGTTGCCGGCATGAGAGGAACAGAGACAAGATCCGCTC
>JBILKX010000022.1:0-24324 GCA_044376435.1 Alphaproteobacteria bacterium
GAACTTTTCTATGGAGGTCAATATCGTGCATATATGTCAAGCCTTTGAATGTATTACCTATACAGTCTATTCAAACACTTAACTTATGTCATCTCTTTTTTTTCATTCACCCCCGTGAACGGTTACGAAAATTATGGCTCAACTTGGTGCCTCAGGTGGTCTGTGTTATTGTATCCATCTTGAGATCCTTGCCAGGGTTAAGTTTTTGTAGCGGTTGGTTTTTAAAAAATAAACAATACTTAATACCAGAAATTATTGCATGTATAGGTAACACGATAAGATCAATAGTGGTAAGTGCGCCAACAATAAATTTACCAATTGGGTAGCTTGCAGTAATAGCGTCAATTCCGATGCCTAGAGCGCCCAAGAAGTGCGGATATTTAATAATTATATTCTTTAGAAGATCTTTCTTAGTGGTGCTGCCTAAAAACGGTTTGGTTTTGTCGCGAGTAAGGTAGAGCCTTAGGACACTTGTGAATGTATGTATAACCAAACTATAACAGAACAAATCAGATGCTTTAGGAATTGTGGGTATGGCGTTTTCCGTGTACTGACCAAACTCGTCTTGTGTCCCTCTGGATTCTATGGTGTCTGCAATGTTTTTTGCAACCAGTGGAGTGCGTCTCATATCGTATACGGGATCAAAGCTTGGGGTACCATTTGGGGGCTTCATAGAGTTTGCCATTATGGGAATTATATTTATATATGAGAATAAACAATAAGCATTAGCAAGCGCATGTGCGTAAAAACTGATGTTCTCAATTGTTGAAAGCACCTTTTGTGTATCCCACGAAAGTCTACTATTCTGTTTGCTTGTAGGTGTAGAACCGTTCTCAGTCTCTAGAGCCGTAGCGTCTTGAGCTATGGGCTGCGCCCAAATAGGTAATACAAAGCTGGATAAAAGTAAAAAAAACCAGAAATTTTTCATTATAATAAATCATCATTTTATAAGTTGATCAGACGCAGTGCTAATGAAAATGCAGAACGGTGAGGTTCTCAAAGCAGTAGCTGGCCTATTCACCTGATATTTGATTAAGACTATAAGTATACAATTTGAATGAGTCAAGTGTATTAAGGCAACAATATTGCCTAATGAGACTTAATTATGGTGCTTATTGATTCTTTAAAAGAGTAGCTGCTTCAAGAGCAGCATAAGTTACAATCGCTTGAGCGCCAGCGCGTCTAAAAGCGATGAGTGTTTCCATCAGTGTAGATTCATAATCAATGCAACCCAGATTGGCGGCCGCGCGGATCATGGCATATTCCCCACTGACTTGGTAAACAAACGTTGGTTTAGCAACTAGTTTGTGGACGCGATGAAGGATATCAAGATAAGCAAGACCAGGTTTGATTAAAATAATATCTGCTCCCTCCTGATGATCAAGGATAGCTTCCAACATCGCTTCTTCGGCATTGCGAGGATCCATTTGATACGTGCGTTTGTCACGCTTGCCTAGCGAGATATTCGTGCCTATCGCTTCACGGAAAGGACCATAAAATGATGAGGCATATTTCGCAGCGTAGCTTAACACCAAACGATCTTCAAAACCGCGGCGGTCTAGCGCTTGACGAATAGCACCAATACGTCCATCCATCATATCTGAAGGTGCAAGAACATCAGCGCCCACTTGGGCTTGGATGACCGCTTGTTTGCAAAGAACTGAGATGGTTTCATCGTTCAAAACAGTTTCGCCCTCACAGAGACCGTCATGCCCAGTCAATGTGTAAGGGTCAAGGGCCACATCAGCCATAATACCTATTTCAGGGACATGCTGCTTGAGACAGCGGATGGCCATGCACATGAGATTCTGACCATCAAAGGCTTTTGAGGCGTCCTCTGTGCGTTCATGCGGCTCGACGACAGGAAACAGGGCAACCATTTTAATGCCGAGACTTGCAGCATGTGTGGCGACATGGGGAAGCTCTTCTAGCGTATAGCGTTGAATGCCGGGTAAAGTGGCAATTGATGCTGTAATATGCCGAGGGCGCACGAAAATTGGTAAAATAAGGTGCTGTGGCAATACAACAGTTTCAGCGACTAAGTCACGTAGCCAAGAAAACTGACGCAGTCGGCGCATGCGTGTGTTTGGATATGGGGGAGGGGGTAAGTAGTTCATATACCCAAGATACTCAGTTCTAACGTTATCGTCAAGCGAGATAGCGTAAAGTGCTGGTCTTTAACGAATGCGCATCGCAATGCGTTCCCAGCGGATAGCCGTTAGCCAGCGATGAATCTGCCACCAATGCGCATCTGTAGAAAAGAAGATAAATTCTGCCTTGCCAATTAAATGGTCATCAGGAATAAATCCCATGTGTAGTAGATCGCGGCTATCGCTAGAATCATCCTGGTTATCGCCGCTCACAAAATAGTGACCTGCGGGCACAACGTATTCAGCGAGCCCTTCGGGCATTTTATCCATACGCGCTGAGCCAAAGGGAATAGATTTAATAATAGGGTGTTTATAATCATTAGGTAGAAAGCGCACGTATTTATCAACCTCATACCCTTCAGGGTTATGTTCTTTTTGATAAGGGAGTTTGTGGATCTTGTATTTGCCATCTGGAGTTAACTGCAGAGGTTTATCATTGACATAAAAAACACCGTCAACAATGCGGATGCGATCCCCCGGGAGGCCAATAAGCCGTTTGATATAGTTACGACTATCGGTCGTGCCACGGAAGACAACAATGTCTCCAGGTTGAGGCTGAGAGGACATAAAACGACCACTAAACGGGATTAATCCAAAGGGCAATGAGTATCGTCCATACCCATAACTATACTTGCTGACGAACAAAAAGTCGCCAACAAGTAGTGACGGAATCATTGAGCCAGATGGAATATTAAAAGGCTCTGCAATAAATGAACGGATAGCCAAAGCGGCTAAGACGGCCCAGAAAAACGACTTAATATTTTCTTTGGTTTTTTCTTCTTTCAGCTTAGCAAAGATATCCATTGTTTTACTCACAAGTTATTATTACAAATGCTTGAGCAATATCACCATCGTCTGTGGCACTGACATGGACTACGGGCGTTGCAGCCTGAGCCAGCCTGGCAGCAATCTCTAAAGCAACTCCAGATAGTTTTATCACAGGTTGGCCACTGGGTAAATGATTAGTTTCAAGATCGTGCCAAGAAATTCCTCCAGCAAGACCGGTCCCAAGGGCTTTAAGCGTTGCCTCCTTTAAAGCATAGCGCTTGGCAACCTTGCGACTGTCTTCGCCACAATACAGTCGTTCTACGGGAGTCAGAATCTTTTGAATAAACCGATCTGGAAAACGGTGGATTAGTCTCTCAATGCGAGAGATCTGAATAATGTCTGTACCGATGCCTAAAATCATAAAGCTATGGCCTCGCGTACACGCTCAACATGATTGACTGTTGGAGCGGACCTAAGATGTGCGATAATGTTATCCAAGTGCTTTGTATCGCGAACCTCAAGAGCAATAAAGAACTCAAAGAAATTTTCATTCCGGTTCATAATTTTTATATTCGTAATATTACTCTGATCTTGAGCAATGATTTGGGTAACTTTTGCCAAAGTGCCAATCTCGTTTTCAAGTCTTATCATAAGCTGCGCTAAGTAAACGCCTTGCTTATCAGCGCTATCTGTCCATGCGAGCCGAATCCATCCTTGCGGCTGATAATCACGGGCATTGGTTGCGTCACAATTCACTGTATGGACAACCAATCCTTGACCTTTGGTGACACGCCCAATAATTCGATCTCCAGGGAGAGGGTAGCAGCATTCTGCAAAATGGAGAGCCATGCCTGGAATTAAACCTTTGATAGGCAAATCATGATGAGTGGCATCAGGTGAAAGGTTAAGAGAGGCAGAGCTATCAGGATAAAGGTTGTAAATAACATCAAGAACATTCACCTGGCCTTCACTAATCGCAATATAAAGATCTTCGAGTTCTGGCAGTTGAAATTGTTTTAGGACCTGGCTGAGTTGAATCTCGTCAAAAGGATAGTTTTGCGCCGTGAGCACTTTACGTAAAATAGATCGGCCTAGATTGACATATTGATGGCGCCGTTGCGAGCGTACATAGCGACGGACACGGGCACGGGCTTTCCCCGTAGCTGCGTAACTTTCCCAAACCGGCATGGGGCGTTGCTGTTCGGACGTAATAATTTCAACTTGATCACCCGTATTCAGAGTGGTTTTTAAAGGGATAGGGCGTCCGTTTACTTTGGCACCAATGCAACGATCGCCAATCTGAGAATGAACGGCGTAGGCAAAGTCTATGGGGGTGGCGCCACGTGGGAGCGCAATGATATCCCCCTTAGGCGAGAAGCAAAACACCTGGTCCTGGAACATTTCCATTTTTGTGTGTTCCAAAAATTCATCAGGGGCAGATGTGTGCTCTAAAATATCAAGAAGTCCGCGGAGCCATCGGTATTGCGGCGCATCTGTGGATCGTACGCCTGACTTGTATTCCCAATGTGCGGCAACGCCTATTTCTGCAACCCGGTCCATATCGTGAGTGCGAATTTGCACCTCAATGCGTTGGCGTTTGGGGCCAATAATCCCAGTATGCAAGGATCGATAACCATTTGGTTTGGGAGTACTGATATAATCTTTAAAACGTCCTGGGATCATGGGGTAGGCGTTGTGAAGGACCCCAAGTGCTTGATAGACCTCATTAATGGCGTTGGTAATAACACGGAAACCAATAATATCGCCCAGTTGATCGAATCCAGCATTTTTATTAACCATCTTACGCCAAATTGAATAAGGTGTTTTGTCTCGACCAATCACAGAAGCTTGAATGCCGTTGGTGGCGAGTTTGTGAGAGATATCCTCAATAATCTCTTGAATAAGGGTTTTTCCTTCAGTGTTTAAGAAAAGACAACGCTCGACTACTGATTGGCGTGCTTCAGGGTTTACTTCTGCGAACGCTAATTCCTCAAGTTCAGTCTTCATTCGTTGCATGCCGATTCGCTCGGCTAAAGGTGCATAGATCTCGAGGGTTTCCGTGGCAATGCGACGCCGTTTCTCGGGATTTTTGATATGCTTTAAAGTGCGCATGTTATGGAGACGATCCGCAAGTTTTACGAGTAAAATGCGGATATCAGTTGACATAGCCAGCACGAGCTTACGGAAATTTTCCGCTTGCTTGACAGTGGGGTCATGTTGCAGCTCAATGCGCGATAGCTTCGTAATACCATCGACAAGGGAAGCAATTTCATCATTAAATGTCTGGCGAATTTCCTCGATAGTTGCAACCGTATCTTCAACAGTATCGTGCAACAGGGCGGTGGTAATTGTTGCTGTATCTAGCTTCATATCCGTTAGAATCCAGGCGACTTCTAACGGGTGTATAAAATACGGGTCGCCAGATGCTCGAGTTTGGCTGCCGTGCGCTTTCATAGAAAAGACATAAGCACGGTTAATCAAATCTTCATCAGCAGTTGGATCGTAGCTTTTAATTTTCTCAACCAACTCAAATTGGCGAACCATGCGTTCCTCTGTTACTAAATCTCATAGCCTTCGTCATCAAGCGCTTGAGTTCCAATATCACTTTATCTCCTCAGGGTCAAGGATACAAGCGTCTTTTTGCATGGGCTAGAGCACGCTACAAATGCCTACCAACACTCCATTCAGATCTCTGACATAGGCAACAACTTGCCCCCAAGGCTTTTCTGTGGGTGATTTCACGGCAATAGCGCCAGCTTTAATGGCTTTATCGTATGTATCTGAGACATTATCAGTCACTAAGGTAATCTCAAAGCCGGCTGAAGGCTGGTTAAAGCGATTCTTGGTAAATGTCAGTCCATTCTCTTCCTCGGTCAATCGTTCGGAAGCAAAGGCCAGCGTGGTGTGGCCAGTATCAAGCTCGGCATATTGTTTTGTTTCGTGAATAAAAATACGCTTCAGGCAAAAAACAGATTCATAAAACAAAATAGCGGCTTCAACATCTGGAACATAGAGAATCACATAACCTAAATGTAGGGTGCTGTGCGCAAAGTCAGAAAAAGTCATGAACTAAAATCTCCTTATTAGTTAGTTCATACATACAAGCAGGTATATGAGCATCAGAAGCATGGATACTGCTAATACGCTGCTGGGCAAAGGTGGAAAAGCTTACATATTTATAGAATTTACACATTATATACCCAATCCAAATGGAAAAGTGGATTGGGTATAACTTGGTAGCTTAAAATAAAGTATTCCAAAATGCCAAAAAAAAATATGATTTAGGATAAATTTTGTAAAAATAGATGAAATAAATATTCTCCTATAAGGAGTAATGTGGACGAATAATAAAAATAATTTTCCATTTTAAATTGTAGAAAAATCATCATAATTAGGGTATTGTGTCCGCAATTTATTGTCAAATAGCGTGAAAATTATTTTGGATAATGAGCAAATATTTTTTATAATCATTTGTTAGATAAGGAAAACCTTATGAAGATGCGATTTATTATTATGGGTGTTTTTATGCTGTCTCACGCCCAGGCCTGTGAGAAAACCCACCTCGTCATTGATGAGGCTTCTGTGGAACTCTTGGTCACCCCAATTAACCTTGGCACACTTCATAAAGGTCCAAGCATGGATCCAATTATCGCCCTATTTGAGGGCGCCTTGTACGAGCCGTTCTATCAAGGCGTGATCAGCTCAATCAAAAAAGACCTTAATAATACTATACTAAGTGTAGAAGCATTCAAGAAGTCCAAGAAGAAATCCCAATCTACGCAAAAGGCAAGCGATAAGCACGTTGCAGGGTATGTTAAACAAATAGAAAGGGTTTGTAAGATTTTTCAATTAACACTAAAAAAATATGATTATAATACCAAGAATTTACTTAACATGGACTGTGTTCTAGGGGGGTATTATTACCTGAACGATTTGGTAAAAACCATGAGTGGATCACTTGATAACCCTAAATCGAGTCTTCAAGCGATCTTCAAAGACTTCAATCGCCTACAAAGCATACTTCAAAATAGTCTTTGTATTAAAGTATTTCCTCAACCATTTTTAGAAAAGATTTTAGAGGATGTGAATAAAGTTTTATCTTGTTACGATACTGAGGAGGTGTCCGCTAGAAAGCTTGAGTTTGAAACGCTTTTTCGCACTTATCAAGAGCAATATAATTTCACCTTTTCATCAAACTTACTGGTAAACTCAATCCGCAAGGAACAGCTGCACTACGCTTTCTGCCGGGGGTTTCACGAGCTGATGATGAGGGTAGCCCTCGCCGAAAAACCATTTTTAAAGGCGCAAGATTTGGAGCGGTTTGTGGACTGGGGCTTTGCGATGGCTACACATCAAGAAAATACAATATTACAATCTTTATGTACAAGTCAAAATCGCTCTCTATTCAAAATTGAGTTGCAAGACATTCAGAGTCTCGAGAAGTTGCAAATGGTTTTGAAATCTCTCAAGCGTTCTAAGATTATTGATGAACAAGAGGCAAAAAACGAAAAGACTAAAGAGGCAGAAAGTAGTAGTGGAGATACAGACTCTACGATTATCATGGAAGACTTAGAGGATCCAAGCCCAAAGACCGATGGTATGCAGCGTGCATCTGAAACGTCAGATGCGGCTAAAGCTGAAATGACAAATGAGCAAATAAAATCTGTCGACAGCTACGCGCAAAATCTTGAGGAGGATTCAAAGCTAGAGGAGGATGACGTCAATGTAAACCCGACGACTCAGAGGACTCCGGAACGTGCATTGGTGCCATCTCCACGGGAGAAAGGCGACCAGCGGTCTACAACAGTTCCAACATCATTAACAGATAAGCTTTCTAGTAAGATGCACAAGCTAATAGATAAATTAGGAAATTCTAAGCTTTATAAGATGGGTTGCAAGGAATCTCTCCAGGTGCTGGCTAAACTCGGTATCACGATCAAAACACAAAATGGCGGCTCGCACGACAAGATGACTAATGGTCGAAGTATTGTGCGCGGTCATGGTGGAGATAAGAAAAATAAATTATCTTGGTTAAGTGCTAAGTTATTGAAAAAGCTATTGGCTGAGCGGATTAATACTGAAAATACTGATTTAACAACAGTTAAAGAGCAAAAAAATCAAATTAAGAACGCCAAAAAGACCGAGAAAAAATAAGAAAGACAGTCACAAATTCCAAACGTCCAAGCAGCATGCCAAAAATAAGCAGATACTTGGCGCCGGTTGGGAGTAGGGCATAGTTTCCCGATGGCCCAATGATTTCTCCTAAACCGGGACCAGCATTGGTAAGAACGGCGGCCGAGCCACTAAGGGCAGTTGTCAAATCCAGACCAAACAAGGCTAGCCCCAAAGCAATGAATACGTAGCTAATCCCAAACAAGGCAAAAAAGCTGACAACTGAAAAGATAATCGATTCTTGCAATACTTGATCGTTATAGCGTGGGAGAAAAATCCCATGGGGATGACGCGCTTGACGCAATTGCATTTCTGTCAGAATCGATAAAACCTGGAACCGAAAAATCTTAACGCCACCACTTGTTGATCCCGTAGAGCCACCAATAAACATACAAAAAAAGAAAAATACATTTGCTAACGGTCCCCACAGGGTGTAGTCGCCATTGGTAAATCCTGTGGTAGTAATAAGGGATACAGTGGTGAATCCCCACGACCGTAAAGATTCAAGAAAGGGCGCACTCGTATTCAGAGAATGCCATAAAGCACCAACAAAGCTGGCATATCCAAGAATTTTAATATAGCCGCGAAACTGCATGTCTTGCCATAACACTTTTGGTGAGCTATGCCATGTGCGTATGAACAACACCATCGTCGCACCACCAACGATCATTAAAGCAATTAAGACTAATTCAATGGCAATACTATCAAAAAATGCTATGGACTCATCTTTGGTAGATAAGCCACCAGTTGAGATAGCGGTTAAACTATGGCAAATCGCATCAAAAGGATCCATTCCCGCCGCCCATAGAGAAATAACCCCAATCAACGTAAAAAAACCATAAGTGAGGACAATGGCTTTCGTCATTTGTGAGAGACGTGGCATAATTTTTTCGGAACGATCAGAAAATTCTGCACGGAACAGCTGCATGCCGCCTACTTTTAGAAAGGGTAAGATCGTGATGGCCATGACGATAATGCCGATGCCGCCAAGCCATTGTAATAAGGCTGTCCACAATAGCAGACCATTTTGGACCCCCGTTTTTCCCGTGACAACTGTCGCTCCAGTTGTGGTGAGGGCAGAGGTGGTCTCAAAGAGAGCATCAATAAAGGAAATATGAAAGCTCGACCAGTAAATCGGCAGCATAGCAAATAAAATGATCGAAATCCAGCTCAGTAGGGTGAGCACGAAAGCTTCGCGAATGCCGAAATCTGGAGAACGGTCTTGATAAAATGCCAGAATCAAAGTGCCGCCAACAAACATCGTTAAACCTGAAGCAACCGCAAAAACGACCCAATCGGGTTGATGAGAGGTATAATCTACGAGCATCGGCAGCATCATTGCGGCGCCTAAGATCGAGAGCAAAATACCGACAACAAAGAATGATGTGTTAAATTGTACCATAAAGCCTAATAAAATTTTGATTAGGCAATCAGGTTAGCACAGGAGGCTTTTTGTTAAAAGGAGCAATTTAGAGTCTTAATAGATTCATATCAATTAAAAAACCGTTCTGAGATCATCGCTGGCCTCAGAACGGTTTTTTGCATAAGACCTAGTTGGTCAACAACAGCTTCTACGATAGCCTAAGCAAGTGCTTAGGTGAAGAATATTATAAAGCACGCTCAGATGTTGTCGCTGTAGAAGAGGATTCAGCCGTAGTTTCTTGACTAGACTCTGAGGTTGCAACCGCAGCTGCAGGTTTTGTATCTGCAGTATTTAGTTGGCTTGGTGTAGGCCAGAAAGTTTTGGAAATCCAATTGCTGACTTTGTATAGGTGTGTTGAGGCTATACCTTTATCAAAGAAGTCGACCGCGTTATGCCAAAGGTACATGCCAAAACCAGCTGTGGCAAGATAGCCTAAACTGCTTGCTTTGTGACCTAAAATCGACTTATCTGAATTAAGGTACTTGTATAGTACATAGGTGCCAATTGTCATATCACCAACAAATTTTACGCTTGAGGCACTAAGGGCATCCCCAGTCGTATCCGTTGTGCCATCATCACTATAGATGATCGGTACATGCGCGCCACTTGCGGAGTTGTCCTCAGCACGAGAGTCTGGCGGGCTGAGTAATTCAGCACAGGTTGAGGTCGCGTATAAACAAGTTAAAGCAACAAATAAACGCATAATTGGTCTCCTCCAATATAAAGATTGCTTGTTACGACGTAATCAAGCAGGTTTATATCGTTTCCAAGTGAAAAATTAATATTTTCTTGCCTATGTCATCAGACACTCTTGGTGGCAATCTTTCAAATAAACGGATTACTTCTTGGTAATTCGCCTAGATTGTCTTATGTAAATTTTTAGTATTCCAGGTGTGCTATTGAGTAATGCGGCACAGAAAAGGATGTTTTTTGACTTGGAAGCGACATAAGGCGTATAATAATTAAGAAAGGTTAACAAATGGTTACTATCTGGTTAATTAGAGTAATACGCTGGCTTTTCAATAACTTAGCTTGGTTAATTGGACCAAAAGCTGCCAGTTTAGCTACGATCACGGATTATGATTTGAATCACATCCGTCTGCGTGCCTACCGGCCTACTTTAGAGGCCGACTTGCCACTCATCGTATTTTATCATGGAGGCGGGTGGATGATCGGTGGAATTGCGGCGTATGATCGTTTATGTCAAGCGTTAGCAGTGAAATCTGGCTGCGTTGTGCTGTCTGTTGAGTATCGCTTAGCGCCAGAGTATCCATTTCCTGCCGCTGTTGACGATGCCCTTGCGGCGTACATTTGGGCAGGGGAGAACGCAAGGTCTTTGGGGGTAAATGCAAAACGCATGATCGTTGTGGGAGATAGCGCTGGGGGTAATCTTGCGGCAGTGGTTACCCATGCAATGGGGCGCACACCCAATCCTCCTATAGGGCAAATACTGATGTACCCTGTTCTCGATTTACGCTTGCCTCGAGATCGTGGCAGTAGGCTGTATCAAAGAATTTTTCATCGTATCTTTGATGTGCATCGACATCATTATCTGCGTAATTGTGAGTTGGCTGAAGATGATCGGGCCTCCCCCGGTTTGCACGTGCCTGAGACGCTGCCACCGACATGTATCATTACGGCGGGACGTGATATTTTGACTGAGCAAGCATGCGAGTATGTGAAACGATGTAACAGAATAACTCAGCTTGTGCGATGGCATCATTATAAAACGGCTGTGCATGGATTTATTCAGTTTGCCGGAGTGTACAGTCCAGCCGCAGAGGCGCTTGAGCTCATTGCCGCCTTCGCCCAAGATATTACGGCAGTACAATCGAAGAGATAATAGGTTCAGAGTGGATTTTTGGGACGCCTGAGGCAACCTTTGTTGTAAGCGATTTAGGATGATGTCTCTGCAGGGGTTTCATATTCTACCAACAAGCCAAGCGTAATTTTGCCTTTTTTAATACTGTAGCCCAGTGTAGATAGCCTAAGTATGAGTCGCAGGCACAGACTCTAAAGCAAATGTCGCAATCTTAGCCGCTAAATCATTGGATAAATCCTGAACCGAATCATGAAGATTGAGAAGGTCCTGCTGAACCTCTGCAACCGCATGCTCTAGAGATTCGTGGTTAGCTTTTCTTTCACAGCCTGAACGTTCGGTTTTTGTTTCTCAGCCTCTTCCGCTGCGGCAAGAATTGATTCCCAGTCTGTGTTAGGGGGGCTTATTTTTTGCTCGCTAATCTGCGATAGTAGCTGCTCCTTTAGAACCGGTAGCAATGTCAATGTTTCCTTTAATGCATTCACTTCATCTGGGGTGATATCTTGGCTAGATAGGGCAAATGGCAAGGTCTTACTGGTGTCTACATCTTTTACCACCGACGCAAAGCTTTCAAGGCTCTCTAGAAAGTGCGGCATTATACAAGTAATATGGCTGAGCTCTTTGGAATCGTGTGTAACAAATAATTGAATCTTTTCTGAGTTATACTTCGTAAGCGTTCGCATCCCTACATAAGTGTTTGCAAAATCTTCTAATGCTTTGGTCTGCTCATTCCCTTGGTTAAGTGGTCGCTTGCCCAAAAATACCCAGGTAATAAGGCTGCCAATGACAGCTATAACAGTAAAAGCGGTGGCTGCAATTACTAGCCGCGACTTCCCTTGTGCTTTCTTAGAGGGGGCTTTCGAAGCATCTTGTGGATTTAACACAGCTTCAGCTTTTTGTGCGCCTTTGTGAGTCGTTATAGACGCGTCGCCTTCGTCCTGTACAGTTATCGCCTTGGTACCAGCAGCCCAAGTGGATCTTCCCAAAGGATTCAGGGACAAAATGCCGCACAATATTATGGTAAAAATTTGACGCATAAATAAAGTTTTCCTAATTAAATAAATTAAGCCAAAGACGCAATATTTTCCCGGTAATCTGCAAAAAAGACGGTTTTTACCCTGCAGGACTGCCATCTTGCAACAGTTGAAAAGCCTATCATGCTCTATAGGGCTTATCTATAAATTTTTCAAGGGATTTTTCAAATAGTTCAGAATCGATTATTTGTACGAGGTCATGCTCTCCAGAAACCTGACGATCCCTGCCCAACTTAACGTGGGCGCTTTGCTGCTAATAATGATTCCCACATGGCTTAAGGGTATTGTCACATGCTGAACCTTAACAATGTGCTCGACAAGGGGCTGGCTGCTATAAGGGGGGACGATATGGTCATGCTCTGGGATAACCACAAGAGTGGGGGTATGGAGAGCATCAGGGCGAATTGGTTGATTTTGCACAATCCATTTCCCAGCGTGCAACCTGTTCTCGATGCCCCAGCCGTAAAAGCATTCATATGCCACAGGCATCGTCATGGCAATGCCATCGTTAATCCACTCCTCAACAGCAATGAAGTGAGCCGCATCTTCCGTGGGATCCATATCCGCAAAAGCATCAAACTTACGCAAAGCCGCTTGTGGGGTCAGGGTTTGGAAAAACATTTGTATATGTTCAGGAGGAAGCGCTGGTAATTGCGATGTCTTGAGGAATGCATGCCATTGAGGGTGTAGTTTCTCGTCTGGAGGTAGCCACCAATTTTGCGGGGTTAGATCGGGTTGAGCGTGAAAATTCCAGGGCGTGGCAATGAGCACAAGCCGGCTGACAACGTCGGGGAGGTGTGATTGTGCAATCTGAGTCAGAGCCATGGACATGGTGCCGCCCATGCAATAGCCAACAATCGCAAGTGGTGAGGTGTAGGTATGGGCGTGGGTAAGCAAGGGCAGAAGTCGTGAGATAATGTAGTCTGCGACATCAAAGTTTTGCTCTTCTTCGAGGGGGTTTTGCCACTCCACAAGCCAGGGGCGATAATTCTGAGCGCAAAGATAGCGCATAAAGCTGCGTTCATGGGTGAGATCGAGGATATACGCTTTATTAATAAGCGAAGGAATCACGAGCACAATCGGGTTCTGCGAGTCTGGAGCATAGTCCCAGACACGCATGGAGCCAAGCTCAAAGCATACCGAAGCCTCAAGCTTCGGTCGTTGGTAAGGGTGGTGCATGTATTTGAGAACACCCGTGCTTAAGTTTTGCCACCGATCAGCAATGACATCATGAACGGTATTTTGAAAGTCTTCCTCATCGTACGACTGAATTTCATGAAGTATTGCTTTCAGATGATCGGGGAGCCAAGGGGTGTCCTGCAGTGTCTTTAACCACGGTAAACTCATTTGTGCTGACATCCAAACTGTTGAGGCTTGTGCAAGGTAGTAGGGAAGCAAAGGAAGCGGGCGTGGCGAGTCAGTCATGATGTGGAGTCGTCAGTTGTAGGCTCAGGTGCTGGCGGAGAAGTAGGCGAGGGCTGCATAGTCGCATAGCCTTGGGCAGGAAAAAGATACTCTTGCCAGAAATCGAGGTATTGCTCAGCGAGCCATTTGAGTTTATTGTTAGACATAAGATGTTTTTCTTTTTAGCATAAGCGAATTGCTCTTTATATGTCAATCACACACAAGCCTATCTTCGATAGCCGCCTTTGGCAGCAACAACGTCACCGCGCGTATAAGCAGACAATGCGCACCTCTCAATTGCCATGGCTCACAGAACTGTATGCAGAAATAGTAGGCCGGATCGAGTGTTTGAGGGTGCCATGCAAGCGTCTGTTGCTTGTGGGGATAGAAGGCGCACAGCTACGATCGCTTGTGCCGCATGTATTTGAAGACGCCGAGGTGACGGTGATTGATGTGGTGCCATACAACGGTATGACACAAATCGTACAACCGGAGGATTTGCAGCTCCAGGAAGCCACGTATAATTGGATTGTAGCCCCTCTATGGTTGCAGCTTGTGAATGACCTGCCTGGTGTGCTCGTGCAACTGCGTCGCGCTTTGGCTCCTGAGGGCGTTTTGTTGGCGGCTATGCTCGGTGAGAACAGTTTGCTCACACTGCGACGGGCGGCAATGGCAGCAGATCTGGCTGTGAATGATGGGCGGGTTTGGCCGCGTATTGGGCCGGCAATTACGATTCAGGATGCCGCTGCGCTTTTACAACGTGCTGGGTTTGGATACCCAGTTACAGATGTAGATCAGCGGCGCTATGCATATCCGGTACTACATCAGTTCTTGCAGGAGTTGCGTCATGTTGGCTGGGGTAACTGCTTAGTCGAAAGAGCTCTAGAGCCGGGAACGCGGCAATTTCTCCACACACTGGAAAGCAGCTATCGTCAACTACAACCAGAGAATAAAGACATTACGATTGAGCTGGATTGGGTACATTTCTTTGGCCGTGGACTAATGTCTTTCTAGAACTCACTGGGGTAAATTTTTTGATCAGAAAGTAATCGATAGTCCCACAGATTTAATCAATCAAGTTACTTTAAATGCTTCATGGGGTCCACAGATGTATTGCCACGACGGAGCTCAAAGTGCAGCTGCGGGGTTTTGACGTTGCCTGTGGCCCCAACTGTCGCAATCGCCTGGCCTTGCTTGACGGCATCCCCTCGCTGAACCATAATTTGATCCGCATGGGCATAGGCAGAAATCCAGTTGTCAGCATGTTTCACAAGCACAAGGTTGCCGAATCCGCGCAGCTCACTGCCGCGATAAGCGACGGTTCCATCAGCAATGGCGCGAATTGGTGTGCCTTTATCCGCTGTAATATTAATACCTTCGTTGAAGCTGCCTTCATGGACTCCAAAACCAAGGATCATTTCGCCACCTTCTATAGGGCGAATGAAGCCATCAGTTGCTGTGGTAGGGGTGGGGGATGAGGCTGAAGGAGCTGGTGGGGCTGTCACACTAACAGGGCCTGTCGCTTCTTGCACTTGGGTTGGCAAAGAAGTCGGCGCTTGGGGCACCTCTGGAGCTTCAGCGACTAAAGTCTCCTCTGCTTCACTAGTTAACTCAGGTTGGGGGGCGGCTGGGGTAGATGCTGCTTGTGTGTTTTTCGGTGCGAGAGGAAGGGTGTCAACCCCTGTGCTACGTTCCTCCGTTGGCGCTGCTTTTGCTGTTTCGCGTTTTGCTTTTGTGGGCGCTGGCTTTGTCTCAGCTTTTGGGGCCGGGGGGAGATCAGCATCTTGGGATAAAAGCTCGTCAGCAGTCTCAACTTTACGCTTTTTTTGCGCTGCTGCAGAGTCACTAATCTTTTGGTGACGTGTCTTGAGATCACGGACTAAAGGCGGCAAATGATCATCTGCAGGAGATTGCATTGCGGTTGTGTCCCCTAGCGAAGATGTCATCCCAAACGGTACGTTAGTCCCTGGCTGCGTCCCAGGGATCGAGGCTTTTTTTGTGGGGTCATCCTCAAGTGTTGGCGCCGCAAGCTCATCAACTTGCACACTTGTATTGGCGCCAAAAGGCTGGTTACCGCCCATGCCTTTGGGGATAAGGAGTTTTTGTCCTGGCACTAGATGATAGGGAGGTTTTAGTGAGTTTGCTTTGATTAAAGCCGCGATTTCGGATTGATAAATGTTGCTAATGGTTAAGAGACTTTCACCATCTGTGACAGTATGAACCTGCGGGGTTGTATCATCATTTAAGATATCATTTGATACATCAACTTCATTTTCTAAACCTAAAGGAGCACTAAGATAAGGGTCTTGAGTAGTCGAGGTGTCAGTTTTAGAAGCGGTATCACCTTTAAAGACAACAGGGGCTGGAGTGTGATTTTTGCTGGCGCACCCGGTCAAGAGGGAAGCTGCAAAGATAACAAGAGCGTAATTGATTAGCATGATGAGTCTCCGAAAATGTTTTCTAAAGCCTTGATACTCGCTGAATGCGTTAAATCTAAGTGTAAGGGTGTTACTGAAATCGAGTGATGAGAGTTCGCCCATAAGTCAGTGCCTGGGTTTGTCGGGTTCTGGTGTCGCATGGTGCCAATCCAATAATACGCGAGTCCACGCGGGTCAGTCCGTTGCTCAAGCTCGCCACCAAGTTTGCGACGCCCTTGACAGGTGACACGTACGCCATTGACTTTCTCCAAGCTTGTGTGAGGAAAGTTTATATTAATAAATACATCTGTAGGCCAATCAAACGTTATAATTTTACGCACAACGTCAGTGGCATAGGTTTGCGCAATATCCCAGCAAACAGCTTGAGGGTAATTAATGACTTGGCTAAGTGCAATCGCAGGGATGCCCAGAAGGGTTGCTTCCATAGCCGCAGCGACGGTTCCAGAATATGTCACATCCTCTCCCATATTACTGCCGGCATTGATACCGGAAAGCACTAGGTCGGGTTTATGGTCTGACATTATATTATTGATTGCCAGCAAGATACAATCTGTCGGTGTGCCTTCAACCGCATATTTTTGCTCATGGATTTTGTGAATACGCAGCGGGTTGCGTAAAGATAGAGAGTGACTCGCGCCACTTTGCTCATGAGCAGGGGCGACAACCCAAATGTCATCAGAGAATGTCCGCGCAATGTCTTCAAGGATTTTTAGACCCGGAGCGTAGATACCATCATCATTGCATAAGAGAATGCGAGGATTTTGCGTTGGTATTTTATGCATGTTCATCCGTGCTTAATCCTTTCAGTGCCCATGTAAGGTTGCAGTGCCTTGGGAATGCGTATGGAACCATCAGCGTCTTGATAATTTTCTAAAACCGCAATAAGCGCCCGCCCGACAGCTATCCCCGAACCATTAAGCGTACAGACAAAAGGTAAAGATTTACCCTTTTCCTGGGTGGGGCTGCGGTAGCGTGCATTCATACGCCGCGCTTGATAATCTCCGCATACAGAGCAGCTTGAAATTTCTCGATACACATTTTGGCTGGGTAACCACACTTCAAGGTCAAAGGTCTTTTGCGCCGTCGCGCCAGTATCGCCGCTGCATAAAAGCATGCGACGATATGGAAGCTCAAGGGCTTGCAGGATGTGTTCAGCCGCTTGGGTCATGCGTTCATGTTCAGCATCAGCTTGCTCAGAGGTGGTAATGCTCACAAGTTCAACTTTCTCAAATTGATGCTGGCGGATCATGCCTCGGGTATCACGCCCAGCGGCGCCAGCTTCCGAGCGAAAGCAAGGCGTATGCGCAGTGAACCGTAATGGCAGGTCTGCCTCATCTAAGATCATGTCAGTGACCATATTGGTGAGAGAGACTTCCGATGTAGGAATCAGCCAGAAATCTCCTTCCGTGGTTCGGAATAGATCTTTGGCAAACTTTGGGAGTTGGCCTGTACCATACAAGGCCTGGGCGCGCACGAGTAAGGGGGGATTCACTTCAGTGTATCCGGATTTATTGGTGTGCTCCTCAAGCATGAAGTGGGCAAGGGCACGATGAAGTTTGGCGAGGGAGCCTTTCAGATAGACAAACCGTGCTCCCGATACACGACCTGCGGTTTCAAAATCTAATAAAGATCCCAGGAGCTCATCATGAGCTTTCGGTGAAAAATCAAATTGGCGTGGCTGCCCCCAAGTATGAATAAGCTGATTATCATCACTTGTGGTGCCGAAAGGAACATCATCCTTTAAAATATTTGGTAATTGCTCAAGGATTTCCCAAAGTTGTGCTTTCGATTCTGCTTCGACGGCTTCATGGGCCGCAATTTTTTCTTTAATCTGCGAGGCTTCAGTTTGTAAATCTGTGGTGTCTTGGCGTTTAGCTTTGGCTTCCCCAATTTGTTTGGCTAAGAGATTGCGCCGGGTTTGTAGGTCTTGCAGTATTGTTTGAGCCTGTCGATGTTGGGCATCAAGCTCAAGAATTTGGGTAGACATAGCGGGGTGATGCCTCTGCGCTAGAGACTGATCCAGTTTGTTTGGGTTGGTGCGAATCCACTGTAAATCAATCATAAAAACATCCATTCCTTATGTTTGCAGACCTTGCGGGTAGCAATGTGTAGCCAGGTGTTAGCTTTTTACCATAAATTTTACCGCCAAAACAGCAATTTCGTATAAAAACACCAGGGGCACCGCGAGCATAAGTTGACTAATGACATCTGGCGGCGTGATAATTGCGGCAACAATAAAGATGGCGACAATAGCATGACGTCTGTAACTTCTTAAACTGTCAAGACAGATCCACCCTAGTTTGGCGGCAACAACCATTAAGAGCGGAAGCTGGAAACATAGGCCAAAAATCAACATGAGCTTCAAGACCAATGTGACGTAATTCTCAACGCGAGGTTCAAAGGCTAGGGGGATTGTAGCGGTCGCTGTTGTGGTCTCGAAACTAAGAAAGAATTTCCATGCCATGGGGAGCACAACAAAGTATACCATGAGCGCCCCTACCAGAAATAGTGCCGGCCCTAAAACCAGGCACCAGCTCATAAACTTCCGTTCATGGCGGTATAACCCAGGTGCAACGAATTTCCACAGCTGCCACGCCCAAATCGGAAAGGCAAGAATCAGTCCACCATAAATCCCAAGCCGCCAGTGGACCAAAAAGCCTTCAGCTAAACCGGTATAAATGAGGCGACAGTGACTCGAGTTATTCCAGGCCGCCGCTAAAGGGGCGATAAGCCAGTCTAGGAGAGCTTGTGCATGCATGTAACAAATAATCCCACTGACCACCCAGGCGGTAAGGCTGATAATCAAGCAATAGCGTAAATCGCGCAGGTGATTTAAGAGTGGTTGTTCAATCATGAGGGGGGGGGTGGTGATAATCGTGGTTGCGAGCACGTTCTTCTGCCTTTTTCTGGTACTCTTGAAGTTCAGCGGCATCTACAAGCCGTTCCAAAGCCTGATCTGCACTGCGTAAGTGTTGTTTAATCCAACGCAATGCGCGCCCAAGAGATAACAAAACTTTAGGCATTTCAGCAGGTCCTAAAACGACCAAGGCAATCGCCGTAATAAGGACAACTTCTGCAAGACTAATATCAAGCATAGAGTTTACCGCTGGGCTGTCTTTTTCTTGGATGACTTACGCGTTACCGTTTTGGATTTTGCGGAACCTAGAGTTTTAGGGATAGGTGGTAGGCTCGTAATTTGTGCGGGAGGCGAGGGTTGATTGTCCTCCTCTAAGCCAGATTTAAAAGCGCGGATGCCGCGGGCAAGATCAGCCATCACGCGCGGCAGACGTCCAGCGCCAAATAACACCAGAATAATGACTAGAACAATTAAAAGATGTCCAAAACTAAGCCCCAATTTATTTCTCCTTCAATTTAATAGCCAAAAATATTTGTTACGGTCATGCAGCTTTAGAGTCTGCTTTGAGTTGAGTTTGCATACGGCGTAGTCGCCCTAAAATATCCCCGCGAATTTTGAGACTTTTCGTTGGGGCAGCTTTGGGTGTCGCTTTATTTACAGAGGGACCTTTGCTGGAGGGTTCGGTTTTTTTGACAGAACTGCCAGTGATCTTTGGGGTTGATAGGCTTTTGGGGTGCGCTGATACATTAGGCGGAGAGACAAACTCAGCCTCAGACTCAGACGCGACCTCTTGAGGGGGTGTTTCTAGGCTCCGATCTAAAGGAGCAACTCGAGGCTGAGAGGTTTCTTCACGAGTCGGTACCGTTTGTAAAACCCTTGATTCAACAACGGGAGGCTGCGGGATAGCCTCAGTCATAGGATCTTCAGCTGGCGGCAATAGCGTCGCCGTTGGCTCGACAACAGGATTATTTCCAAGACGAGTATAAACGAGTTTATCTTGATGCGGGACGGCTTGGCCACCTGGATTTTGCGGTTTTATGCGCACCGGGCCAGATTCAGCTTTGATCACCGGAATCAACTGCGGTGTGGACGGATCGTCCGCGAAGTAAAGGATATAGGTCAGCAATCCAAGCATTGCCCCTAAACCAACAACTGGAAGAATGAGTCGTGGAATAGCAACTGCCGATATCGTCATGTCCTCTTTAGCGGAGCTAAGGGAAGCTTTGCGAGAAGTGCGAACTTTTTGTAATGTAATCGACATATCTAAATAGTGCCAGAAGATTTATAAGAAATCAATATAGGAAAATTACTTAGTTCAATGGGGGCACTTCTTTCTAGAATTCACCCATGGCACTTTCTGCCGTGCACTGGTTAAGCCTGAAACAGCAAGAAAGTGTTGCGTAATCTGGGGGTCGGCAAGTGAGGATATTTCCAGCGCACCGTCGGTACTTTTGCGGGCATAAATAGGGCCATGCTCTGTTTGAATCGTCCACTCTGTTGGGAGACATGCCCACCAGGTAATGGCACTACAAATAAGCATAATCCAGTGCCAGCGACGTGCGGCGCCTGAGACCAATCCCCACCACAAGACACTGCCAGTCAGGCACAGAATCGTAACGAGTGGCGGTTTGGGAACATACACATCCGCCAGTGGCCAATGCGCAAGGCGGTCGGCCCACAGCAACAGCATATCCAAAGCGGCGGTCAGTAGATGCGCATATATTATCTCTACACCGCAAGCGGACCAGGCTGGCCACAGCAAAGTTCCAAGCAGCAAGGGGATGACAGCCATGCTAAGCCAGGGAATGGCAAAAAGGTTGGCTAAAAGTGTGTAAGGACTTAATCCATGAAATGTGTTTAGAATCACTGGGAGTGTGGCAAATGTGGCGCCAAAGGTCGTTCGAAGGGGGCCGCGTCCGGATGTGGCAATGACGCCTAAAGTCGCCAGAAATGAGAGTTGCGCTGGCACAGACGCGATCAGCATGGGGTTCGTTAACCACAGAATCGTGCCAATGATATTCCAAACATAGCGCGGCAGTGTGAGTCGACGGTACCACAGGGCGGCGGTGCCCAAGCCCACAACTGTCCAAGCGCGTTGTGCAGGGACCTCCGTACCTGACAGAAGTGTATAGGCACCGGCAACCATCATACCCCCAGCCATTGCCCATGCTTTGATGGGGGATCCGCTGAGCCGATGGGGAGCAATGATCAGCATACCGCGTCTTAAAATCGTCCAGGTTAGGCTTGCCACTAATGTAATATGGAGGCCGGAGATTGCGAGGAGATGCGCTAACCCAATAGTGCGGAAATTCCGCTGTGTTGTCGTGGAGAGGAGGGTGCGATCGCCGGTGATCAGGGCCGTCGCCAGAGCACCAGCTTGACCGGGGCAAAGCTTGCGCAGGTGGGTGGTGATGTGTTGGCGCGTGTGGTCCCAAAACCCCGTTGCTGGGGGTGGAGTATAGTATTGCCCAGGTGTGAGAGAGCCGATGCCATGGCATTGGTTGATCTGGGGATGCAGGGGCCAGCGATATGGGGGAAGTGGTTCGAGGTGAGAGAGGAATCGTACCACGGTGCCAGGGTGCAGGGTAGGTGATGAGGGTTTAGACGGCGATGTTGGTGGAGTTCGGATGAGCACGACCCGATGGCCGGGCGGGGTATGCAGGGTGGCCACATATAGATCCTGACGCTGTGGGGAGTAGTGCCGATACATGGCGCTGATGGTACCAGTATGCCAGGAAGCGGGGAGTGGCGTTGTCAGCCGAGGGATCTCTGTGATCGACGCATACAGGATTGTCCAAATGATGCCGACCCATGTAAGGCAAAATACAGGAAAGAACTGCCCGCTGAAATAAAATAGTAGGATAGCTACAGGAACACTCAGACCCAGAGTGCCCCAAAGATAAGGACACGAAAGCGGAGTCAACGCCAGCCCTAGCGCGCTGCCAATGACCAAGGTGGGCAAGAGCCATAAATATAAATCAATCTTAAATTGCATATATGTAATATAAGATTGATTTATATAAAAAGCAAGCGTTTTAGTGTTAAGTTTCCAGTACTTTGTTCACTTCTGAATTCTTTTGCGCAGCGGCTTGGTAGGAGGTATTCTGTGCAAATATTTCTCGGTAGATCTTAAGTTGTCTTTGGGTCTCTCCTAACTCGGTTGATAGCTGAGTTAAATATAGGGCCGCGTTGAGACTGATATGGACTGATACAGACGAAGCGATTGCTTTTTGTGCCGCCTCTGTGTCTTCTGCGATTTGCTTTCGCGAAAATTGACTGTGATTCTTCTCGATAAACTCCTGAACCAACCCCGGAATCTTCTGCGGTGTTTTTTTACATTCAGCGATTAGGGTAGCGACTGTGTTTGGTTCTGTATCAGGTTTCTCTGATTTTGCATCACTTTGGGACGTTGAATCACGAGATGTTGCTTGTGAAGTCTCAAAGACCTGTAACGCTTTTGCTAATTTGTCGTACAATCCTTCTACCTTTTGCTCGAAAAATTTTTGTCGATTTGCACGACCTTGTAAAAAATTGTTATCCTTGATGATTGATTGTATTTTATTTTCTACTATTTTCAGATTTTCGCTGACAGTGTAGCGTAGCGATACAGACGAAGCGATTGCTTTTTGCGCCGCGTCCGTGTCATCTGCGATTTGCTCTTGTGAAAATTGACCATGATTATCATCGATAAACTTCTGCACCAACAGCGGAATGTCTGCCGGTAGTTGTTTACATTGATTCATGAGCGCATCGAGCTCAGTTTTTGTAGGCGCAAAGAACCGCAACGTTGTTTCTAATTTCTTGTATAAATTCTCGGTCTCTTCCTGGAAATACCTTTGCCTGTCCGCATATTTTGCGACATCTTGAACTTGCTTTTTTAGGCTTTCTATCTGCTGTTGTGTGGCGCCCATAGCGGCAGTTAAGATGATTTTTTCTGAAACTAAAGAGGCAATGCCTTGTTGCAGAGGCTTCGTGCTCGCCAATATTTTGTTTAGGCGTGGTTCTAGAAGGTCTATCTGCGATGATAAGTCACCGAGATCCTGGTGTGTTGCAATGTTCGCGCTCAAAAGCTTCTTTTCTTGCTCTAACTGATTAATGTGCTCTTGGTGTGTTGCAATGTTCGCGCTCAAAAGCTTCTTTTCTTGCTCTAACTGATTAATGCGCTCTTGGTGGGCGTGGATCGTTCTTTGTTGCAGCCAGAGTATGCTGCCAAAAATACAAACGCTCCCGAAGCTAACCAATGGGGCGATAGAGTGGCGCCAAGAAGAACGTTTTTTAGGGGTTGTGTTGTGTGGTTCCTGTGTCGGAAGGCGTGGTTGAGTAGTCACGCGAGGGGATGTTTTTAGGTCTTGCTCAACGGCAAATGTTGGGGCGAGTGGGTTGATTAACCATCCAAATACGCAAAAAAAGTAAATAAAGTGTTTCAAAATCATCTTCCTAGGTGGTCGGCTATAGTGTCATGTAGAAAGTCAAAAATCTCTATACCTAATGCAAGTGGAAAAGGGGAGAATTTGAGGGAGGGAATTTGGCGCAATACCAAGCTTGAAAAACCGCTCGTATCATGAGATACAAAAGGCTTTTTCAAGCGTAGGTAGTGGGTCATAATTCCTCCCTCAAAAATCCACTTTTCCATTTGGATTAGGTATCATAAATGCAAGTGGAAAAGGGGAGAATTTGAGGGAGGGAATTTGGCGCAATACCAGCGCTTGAAAAACCGCCCATATCTCGTCGTCGGCCCTGAAGAATCCACTCTGTGGACATCTACTTTGTCAAAGTTGCGCCCTGAATGCTCACGTACCCGCATGTACGCTCCGCGTCAGTGCTCACTTTTCCTCGTATATGCCTCACATATTGGATTCTTGAGAGCCGACTAGATACAAAAGGCAAGCGTAGGTAGTGGGTCATAATTCCTCACTCAAAAATCCACTTTTTCATTTGGATTAGGTATTATATATGTACCAATGATTCGCCAAAAAGTAAAATACAAAATAAACGACCGATAAAGCATTAAAAAATTCTAAGTCCTAACTATTTGTTTTGTATCAGGTTTTGGCGGGTTGGGCCGGATGTATTTTCTCAATCCCTTCCAGCTCCTCTCCCAAATTGCTGCTTCTTAAACTACCCCCGTGAACGGTTACAACAGGTGTGTCCTCACGACGTAGGTGGGGGCTGCTCAGCCTTATTCATTGAGTAAATGTTGGAGATCAGGCTCAGGTATCTGCACCAATGCAGCGATCTCTTGGAGGGATAGTCCTTGGG
>JBILKX010000085.1:0-2661 GCA_044376435.1 Alphaproteobacteria bacterium
TGTGAACACATTTTGAATTAATTTTTAGGAAGTGGTAATGTTCGGATTCAACAAAAAAAGGAACATTACCATGAAGGATTATTACATTGATTATGAGAAATGGCAAAAGATTTATGAGATTTTAAAGTCTTTTGGTCGTATACATGTGAGCAACGAGGATCGCACAAGAAAATTTATAGAAGGAGTTTATTTTATTCTCCGAACAGGAGCACAATGGCGTGAACTTCCTGCTTGGTATGGCGGATGGCGTGGTATTCATAGGCGATATGATCGCTGGTGTGGTTTGGGAGTTTGGAGTTATGTTTTATCAATACTATCAAATGATTATGACGGTGAGCATGTGATGATTGATGCGACGATTGTACGCTCTCACCCATGTTCCTCTGGGTATAAAAAAGACTCGCAAGACGAACAAGCCTTAGGTCGAAGCAAGGGGGGATTTACGACAAAAATTCATGCTGTTGTTGATGCCTTGGGGCAAGCTGTGCGCTTTACCTTAACAGGCGGTCAGAGACATGATATCACACAAGCATCGGATTTATTGAGTGGATTTGCAGGGGTCACCGTGATCGCTGACAAGGGGTATGATTCAGAAAAACTTATCTCTCAAATTCAGAGCCAAGGCTGTATCCCAGTCATACCGCCAAGATCAAATCGAAAAAACCCCAGAAATTACGATAAACATATATATAAAGAAAGGCACCTTATCGAATGTTTCTTTAATAAAATCAAACACTTCAGAAGGGTCTTCTCCAGGTTCGATAAAAAAGCCTCCTGTTTCATGGGCTTTTTAGCCTACGCTTCTATCGTTATTTGGTTACGATAAAATGTGTTCACAGAACCTATTACTTTCATTTAACTACTTATGACACTCATATACCCAATCCAAATGAAAAAGCGGAGAATTTGAGAGAGGGAATTTGGCTCACTAGTAAGCTTGAAAAACCGACTGTATCGAAACGAGATACAAAAGGCTTTTTCAAGCGCCGGTAGTGGGTCATAATTCCCCGCTCAAAAACCCACTTTTTCATTTGGATTGGGTATATATGGACTGGCATCAAAGCCGTGAACTGTAAAGCCCTCCTCCAACAAGGGCAATAGAAAGCGACCAGATTCACACATTGGTTCTAAAACTAGATTTTGCGCTGCTTCGACGTAATCACGGTAGAAAGCATACGCCTCTACTGGCGGTGCAGCCCTGACCAATTCATATACTTCCGTACTAAGACTTTGGTATAAGTCGTATTCTTTCATGATCAGTTCTTCCTCTAGTGGTTGATTTAAGGCCTATGCCCCTAGAGCCCTTCAATGCATCGGGAAACTTCCACAAATAACCAAGTATTCGCTTGGTTTTTTTGAATATTTCAGCGCTGTGTAGGTATGTAAGGCTTTACTTACAACTCACTTTCTGCACGACCTTCGGTCAACTTCGGCTCCTTTCCTTTAATGCCTGATCCAGCCCCTCCTTGTATTCTTGCTCAAAACCCTTTTCACAAACTGTGTCAATGGTACTTTCGTAAACTTTAAGCTGGTCAACCTCATAATGATACCGATCAAGTGCGTGTTTGTCCCAGTTATCCGTTGCCATCTCCAAGTACGCCCGCTCAATAATCTCATCCTCCCCCACCAAGCGTTTCAAATCTTCACGACTAATCTCTTCCGTATATTTGAAAAAATAGCACCACTTATCCACAATTGTTTCAATCTCTTTGGGTGCCTTCTTAAACTTCGCCAGATTCATGATCACATAACGCTGCCCCTGCAGATCATTCTCACCTGTTTCTTGGTCTAGAGTGGAATGGTAGGACATATAGGCGGTTTTGTTCGGGAAGATATCAGGCTCACTGATAACTATCGTAACTAAAGGCTCAGGTTTTTGATAGAAAACTTTGTGTTGATTCTGCGCTACGTATGCTCTCGCATTATAAAGCTGGACTCGCTCTACAAAGGCTCGGTGCTGGCAGACCTGAATCTCGACAACAAAGCGACGGTTTTGGACGTCTTCACACATAACATCCAAAAAATTAGTTGCACGATCTTTGTCCTTGACCTGTTGGAGCGAGGGTAGGACTGTCACTTGGGTGATCGGCGGCCATCGCCAATGTGCCATCATATCATTCAGAAAATGTATTATGATGGCCTGATTATGTTCAGTACTGAAAATTTTCTTAAAAGCAATATCAACTTTAGGGTCGAGAAAGTGCATAATAAACCTCCTTTAGTAAATTATTGATTATGCAATCACATCATTTATTCGCCAACCTATGATTAGAATAAACACAAATTAACATTGAGTAAAATTTATTGCAATAGATAATTTCATGGATTGAGAAAATAAATTTATATTTATTGCCTTGGTATATACCCAATCCAAATGGAAAAGCGGAGAATTTGAGAGAGGGAATTTGGCTCAATAGTAAGCTTGAAAAACCGCCCATATCGACTAGTTGGGCCTGAAGAACCCACTCTGTGGACGTCTGCGTCGTCAAAGTTGCGCCCTGAATGCTCACGTACCCGCATGTACGCTCCGCGTCAGTGCTCACTTTTCGTAACCGTTCACGGGGGTAGATTAAGAAGCGGCGATTTGGGAGAGGAGCTGGAAGGGATTGAGCTGCTGTTGCCGGCATGAGAGGAACAGAGACAAGATCCGCTCCAAGAAGC
>JBILKX010000065.1:0-8467 GCA_044376435.1 Alphaproteobacteria bacterium
AATCTGTGGCTCAAATATCAAATAAACAAGACTTTTTCACATTGAGCTTAAAGTTAGCATATTAGTGACATTAGGACAACGTATAAATGTCTATATGTAATATCATTAAATTATGTATTAATCAAACTAAAATTGTAATAATTTTAATTTGATCGTAATCTTGGGATATGGTTGCAGATGATCTAGAGATTCCCTTGCAATGTCATGCTATCTTTGGCACAATTCGAAGCAGTGTGAAAACCGCCTCTACGAAAGGTTAAAAAACATGATTCAGGTACGCAAGATGGTATTTCCAGTAGGGGGTTTAGGGACGCGATTTTTGCCTGCGACTAAGGCAATTCCTAAAGAAATGCTTATGGTTGTCGATAAGCCCTTAATTCATTATGCCGCTGAGGAGGCGCAAGCGGCAGGGGGGCAGCAGTTTATCTTCGTCACAGGTCGCGGTAAAACAGCGATTGAGGACCATTTTGACTATTCTTACGAATTGAATGCAACTCTCCAAAAGCGGGGAAAGCTAGAAGAGTGGGGAGAAGCCAATCAGATGGTGCTAGAGCCCGGCCAGGTAGCCTATATTCGTCAGCAAGAGCCTTTGGGCCTAGGACATGCTGTTTGGTGTGCGCGCCATCTCATTGGGGCTGAATCATTTGCGGTGATCCTTGCGGATGACTTAATTCAAGGAGAGCCCACCTGCTTGGTCCAAATGTGTGCTTATGTGACTGATCCACATGCTATCTATGTCGCTGTAACCGATGTCGCTGAAGATCAGGTCGATCAATACGGAATTTTGCAGGTTCTGTCGGATAATGGGCAGGTTGTGCACGCCAAAGGTGTGGTGGAAAAACCACCTATTGGTCAATCTCCTTCAACGGTGGCGATTGTCGGTCGCTATATTTTACCGCCCCAGATTATGGAGTATTTAGGCAGACAAGCCCAGGATCAGCGAGGGGAAATTCAACTGACTGATGCAATTGCGGCGATGGTGAGTCAGGGCGTGCCCTTGTATGGGATTCGCTATCGAGGGCAGCGGTTTGACTGTGGCTCTAAGTCTGGCTGGCTGCAAGCCAATATTGCTTATGCCTTGGCACGTCCAGACCTTGCACCCATGATCACAGAAGCATTTTACCAAGCTGCACGTAAAGTGGCTTAAATCTACAATATTTTTCATATTTACAACGCCTGTTGCAATGCCCATAGATTATATACCCAATCCAAATGGAAAAGCGGAGAATTTGAGCGGGGAATTATGACCCACCACCGGCGCTTGAAAAAGCCTTCCGTATCTCAGCCGATATGGGCGGTTTTTCAAGCTTGGTCTTGAATCAAATTCCCTCTCTCAAATTCTCCGCTTTTCCATTTGGATTGGGTATATAATGAGAAAAACTTTGGGGGGCAAAAGTTGTATAAGTTATTGTTGAGTATCTGTTTTTTTGCCTCAATAAGCGCGTATGCGCAGGAGCTAACCCCACGCACAAACACAGTGATGAGGACAGCTTTATCAGCTATTGATGCAGCGAACCTAGCGGTGTGCGCCCTTGTGAGCATTCCTCTTGTGACAGTGCACGAATTTGGGCATGCTTTAGCCGCAAAAGCTGTGGGGATGCAGGTTGATAATATATCTCTAAAATTTTATAGTTTTTCGCCGTCTCTAAACAATATTAAATGTGAACTAAATCCTCTGAATACTCCAGTTTCTATTGAATTCTCTAGAAAAAGTCTCGCTCACGGATGGGTAAAGTGGTCTAGCCTTCGCTTTCCTATAAATTCGCCAGAATATCGTAAGAGAGTAGCTGTCATTAGTCTCGCTGGCCCCATAACTGGCTTGCTATTTGGCGGTATAATAAGTTTTATGGTAGATTGTTTGGATGGAAATAGGCTAATTTATTCTATGCGTAACGTCGGAATCCGCCTGCTTACCTCATTGATTTTTCAGGAAGGAGCAATGTTTTTTTCTATCTTCAAATCTACCTGTAGTACGGCAACGGCGGCTGGAGAAGCTAAAAAACCTTTGAAATATGCGATCAGCCACTTGGGTGTATGGGTCAGTGTTTACTATATGATTGTGAATTGGGGTAACATTTTTAACCTAAATGACAATTCTGATGGTGTGCAATTTATCAAAGCTTTATGTAATCAACCCAAACACGTTCAAGCCTATAAAAATCTATCGCATATAGTTTATTGTGCGGGTAGTTTGCAAAATCCTGGGCCATTTAAGTTGAGGAATCTATCGCGCTTAGCCCTCGGGTTTCTGGCGGCGGGCATACAAATTGTTTATAGTTTTTACAATAGCGAGGAAAAACTACCTGTTTTGACTATGAGCCGTATAAGTTCAGATAGAAATGAGACCTGACTGGGTTAAAATAGGGTGCGGACGCAAGAAGAGATTACGTCACTAGCGTTATCTATACCGTTGCCCCCCAGGATAGCCTGCGCTTGCCTGATGCCGTAGATCCTGTAGTGCCTGAGGCGGAAGTAACCCCTACGCCGACAAGTGCGTGGAAACTCACCGCTTTGGGGGTAGGACCAATTGTAGGTAGTGCATGTTTTGCCCGGAAGTATCTGCGCTCGAGAGGACGTAAACCATTAACGCCCCCGCAGCAGAACCGCCCATCTGAGCTCCCGCCTGAGATAGCGGCACAAGGCACCAGACCTCAGGCAAACGTAAGTATGCTGGCAATGCCAGAAGGAAAGCAATCTTTAGTTTTCTAGAGATTCTTCACCACGATATATTTTACTTTTTACTGCAAAAGGTTGTATTTCTCCCGGTAATTCGGTAAAAGAAGAAGAGATTTACAATCAGAGGGCAAATCATGACACTCGAGCAGTATTATACCCAAGCACAGCAAGCAATTGCGGCAGCACAGACGGTGGCTACTTTAGAAGACGTGCGTCACAGTATCTTTGGTAAAAAAGGCTGGATTACTGAGGCGCTCAAAGCCTTGAGCGGGATGGACCCTGAGCAACGCCGCACCCAAGGGGCGCTGCTGAACCAATTCCGCGACACATTGCAGCAGCAGATTGAAACACGCAAGCAAGACCTAGCGCATCAGGAGCTGCAACAAAAGCTGAAAGCCGAAGCTATCGATGTGACATTGCCGCCGCGGCCCGAGACACCTGGGGCGCTGCATCCCGTTATGGCAACCATGGAATTTATGGTGCGCTTCTTTCGCACCATGGGGTTTGAGCTCGCCACAGGCCCGGACGTTGAAGATGATGATCATAATTTCAACGCTCTCAATATCCCCCCAGATCACCCGGCGCGTCAGAATCATGATACGTTCTATCTCCCCCCCAAAGCTGATGGTCAAGTGCGATTGTTGCGCACCCACACGTCACCCGTACAGATCCGCACGATGCGTCAATCGCAGCCGCCCATCCGTGTTATTGCGCCTGGACGCGTGTATCGCTGCGATGATGATGCGACGCACACGCCGATGTTCCATCAGATCGAGGGCCTGTGGATTGATGAAGCCATTCATATGGGGCACCTCAAAGGGTGTTTGATTGAATTTTGTGAGGCGTTTTTTGGGGTCAAAGATCTGCCTGTGCGCTTTCGACCAGGATTTTTCCCATTCACAGAGCCATCTGCGGAAATGGATATTGGCTGCCGTCGGCACGGGGGGCAGATTGAAATTGGCGCTGGGCTTGACTGGCTCGAGGTTTTGGGCTGCGGGATGGTGCACCCGAATGTGCTGCGTAACTGTGGGATTGATCCAGACCGCTATCAGGGGTTTGCGTTTGGCTTAGGTATTGATCGATTCGCCATGCTGAAGTACGGCATTGCCGATTTACGCGGCTGCTTTGGCAACGATAATCGCTGGTTGTCGCGCTATGGCTTTACGCTGCTGGACCAGTTCCGCTTGCAAGGAGGTGTCGCATGAAGACAACTTATCACTGGCTAAAGCGTCACCTCAACACTGAGGCGCCAGCGGCAGACGTAATCAAGACACTCAATCAGCTTGGACTTGTCGTTGATGATCAGGTTGATTATGGTGCCACCCTTAAAGCGTTCGTTATTGCGGAGATCAAAACCTGCGAGCGTCACCCAAATGCCGATCGCTTAGCATTGTGCACAGTGTTTGATGGACAATCGACGTTGCAGATTGTCTGTGGGGCCCCGAACGCGCGCGCCGGCATCAAGGTGGTGCTCGCGAAGCCCGGGACAACAATTCCGGCTTCAGGTCAAGTTCTAAAGCTGGGGAATATTCGCGGCATAGAGAGCCAAGGTATGCTCTGCTCCTATGCCGAACTCGGTCTGAGCGCTGATCATAGCGGCATTATTGAGCTGCCGGCAGAGGCGCCGGTGGGGCAGCCATTTGCGGCTGTGTACGGTCATGACGATGTGCTGCTTGATCTTGATATTGCGCCAAACCGAAGTGATTGTTTGGGGGCGGCAGGTATTGCGCGTGAGCTGGCGACGGCCGGTCTTGGCGAGTTGACACCTTCGCGGCTGACCGTGGTTACCAATGCGCATGTGGCCGCCGTATCTGTAACTGTGGATCCAGAAACACAAGCGTATGGGCAGTGGCAGCGTATCGTCGGTATTCATAATACGGGGCATTTGCCGAGCTCGATGGCACGGTTGCTGACAACCGTTGGGGGTAAGACGATTTCACCTGTCGTGGATATCACCAACTTCCTGTGCTTTGATGTGGCGCAGCCATTTCATGCGTTCGATGCGCACAAAGTACAGGGAGCAATTAAGGTGCGCTTTGCCACAGCTGGTGAAACTTTTGAAGCGTTAAATGGGGAGTCGTATAGCCTCACCCCCGAGATGATCGTGATCGCTGATGAGGCTGGCGTTATTGCCTTAGCTGGGGTCATTGGCGGGCAGCGCACGGCGTGCGATGCGGCAACAACAGAGATCATTTTGGAGTGTGCCTACTTTGATCCGCTCCGTATTGCACGGACAGGACGCGCGTTAAATATCGTCACAGATTCGCGCTATCGCTTTGAGCGCGGCACCGATGCCTACCAGATCAGCGCGCATCTAGCGCGAGCGGCTGCCTTAGTGCAGGAAATTTGTGGCGGGCAAGCTGGGGCGGTCACGGAAGCAGGGGGATTGCCAGCAAAAAATCCCGCGTTTGAGTGTGCGATTGAGTTTATCACCAAGCGTACTGGCTTGGCGGTGCCACAAGCGCGTGTGGTGCAAATTCTCACCAGTGGGGGGTGTGAGGTTGCTGAGGGAAGTGCTGGTAGATTACGAATCACACCGCCAACATGGCGCCGTGATCTTGCCATTGCTGAGGATATTGTCGAAGAAGTCCTGCGCTTCATGAGTTACGACGCGATTCCCGTGGTACGGTTGCCGCGTACGCCGGTGGCGATCACCCAGGATCTGCCGCCAGAATTCGTGACACAGATGGCCACACGGCAGATTCTCGCGCAGCGTGGCTTGGCAGAAGTTGTGACCTGGTCATTTTTGAGTGCTGCGGAAGCCGAAATGCTTGGGGGCGCTGGACCAGAGATGCACTTACTCAATCCCATCAGCAGTGATTTAGCGGTGATGCGGCCTGGGCTGATGACGAACCTCATTAAAGCCGCGGCCACGAACTTTAATCGCACCCAAAATCGTGTTGTAATGTTTGAAGTTGGTCCGCAGTATGGCCCTCAATGGCATCAAGGACAAACGATGGTTGCCGCGGGGCTGAGAGGCGGAGTCATCAACTCAGCGCACTGGGCACAATCTGCACGCGTACCGGATGTATTCGATGTCAAAGCCGATGTTTGGGCAGTGCTCAAGACCCTTGGTGTGGATGCCGATAAAGCGCAGTTCGTGACGACAGAAATTCCCGGATGGTATCACCCTGGTCGTGCGGGCATTGTGCGTCAAGGGCCGCAGCGTGTCCTGGCTTACTTCGGTCAATTACATCCTGCAATCGCTGGCCAGCTTGGTTGTGACAAACCCGTTGTTGGGTTTGAGATTTTCCTCGATCAGCTGCCACCGGTTAAGTGGGCGCGCGATGCGAAGCCATGGCAGGTTTCGCCATTCCAGCCTGTTGAACGTGATTTTTCCTTTGTGCTTCCCCAAGGTCAAGCGGCTGAAGGCGTGATTAAGGCCATTAGCAAAGTTGATCCTGCCCTCATCACTCAAGTCCACATTTTCGATGTGTATCCGCTGGCGGAGGGTGCCGTCGCCTTAGGGGTGCGGGTGCGTCTTGAACCGCAAGGTGGGACATTAACAGAAGCTGATTTACAAACACTTGCAGATAAGGTAATTAAGACTGTGAACAATCAAACTGGGGCCGTACTACGCACATGACAAATTTTCCGATCCAACACATTCGTAACTTTGCGATTATTGCCCATATTGACCATGGAAAATCAACCCTTGCTGACCGTTTAATCGAGCGCTGTGGGGCATTAGAGCAACGCGAGATGTGTGATCAAATTCTCGACAACATGGATATCGAGCGTGAGCGCGGCATCACCATCAAAGCCCAGACGGTGCGCTTGACATACCGGGCTAAGGATGGCGAATTGTACCAGCTCAATCTGATTGACACACCTGGACACGTTGATTTTGCGTATGAAGTCAGCCGCTCGCTCGCCGCGTGCGAGGGATCGTTGTTGGTGGTGGATGCGAGCCAGGGTGTTGAGGCGCAGACGTTAGCCAACGTGTATCAGGCCATCGATAACAACCATGAGGTCGTGCCGGTTTTGAATAAGATTGATCTTCCTGCAGCTGATGTGCCACGGGTGCAGCAACAGATTGAAGATGTGATCGGCATTGACGCGTCAGAGGCTGTCTTAATCTCGGCTAAAACCGGGATTGGCATCGATGATGTCTTGGAAGCTCTCGTCACGCGGTTGCCGCCGCCGAAGGGTGTTGCTGAGGCACCGTTGAAAGCATTGCTGGTGGATAGTTGGTACGATCCGTATCTTGGCGTGATGATTCTTGTGCGGGTTAAAGATGGCGTGTTGCAAAAGGGTATGAAGATCCGCATGATGTCCAATAAGTCACAATACACCATTGAGCAGGTGGGGGTATTTGCCCCCAAGCGTCAGGCCGTAGATCGCCTGAACCCTGGAGAACTGGGGTACATTACCGCCGGCATCAAGCAAGTCGCAGACTGTAATGTCGGCGACACCTTAACCGAAGAGAAGCGCCCCGCTGACGAGGCGTTGCCTGGGTTTAAACCAAGTGTGCCTGTCGTTTTTTGTGGTCTATTTCCGGCCGATGCGGCGGAATTCGAGCATTTGCGCGATAGTTTGGCTAAACTTCGCCTTAACGATGCTAGCTTCGTATTCGAGCCGGAAAGCTCAGCGGCTTTAGGATTTGGCTTTCGCTGTGGCTTCTTAGGACTCTTGCATTTGGAAATTATCCAAGAACGGTTGGAACGTGAGTTTAACCTAGATTTGGTTACCACAGCCCCGAGTGTGGTTTATAAGATCCAACTCACCAACGGGGAGCATCTTGAGCTCCATAACCCCGTGGATATGCCCGATATTGTGCGGATTGACCACATCGAGGAACCCTGGATTAAAGCAACAATTTTAGTGCCCGATGAGTATCTGGGCGCGGTGCTAGCCTTGTGCACAGAGCGCCGTGGCGTGCAGCTTAATTTAACTTATGCTGGCTCACGGGCAATGGCCGTGTATCGCTTGCCACTAAATGAGGTTGTATTCGATTTTTATGATCGCCTGAAGTCTGTAAGCCGTGGCTATGCTAGCTTTGATTATGAGATGGACGGCTATGAGGAAAGCGATCTTGCTAAGGTCTCCATCCTCGTGAACGGTGACCCAGTCGATGCGCTTGCCTGTATTGTGCATCGCTCGCAATCGGAAAGCCGCGGGCGAGTCTTGTGTGCCAAGCTCAAAGATATTATTCCGCGGCAGCTATTTAAGATCGCGATTCAAGCCGCGATCGGCGGCAAGGTAATTGCGCGAGAGACTGTGTCAGCATTGCGCAAAGACGTGCTCGCCAAGTGCTACGGCGGTGATATCTCGCGGAAACGCAAGCTGCTGGATAAGCAGAAAGAGGGGAAGAAGCGCATGCGGCAGATCGGCAATGTCGAGATTCCGCAGAGTGCCTTTCTGGCAGTGTTGAAGTCTCGAGATGATTAGGGTGAACTAATGTACTCAGTGTGAGTAAAAAAGAGGACTGTTTCAATGACGACTCAAGCTATTAAGCCAGATGACATTTTAGCTGATAATGAAAGTTTTGTTGAGTTAAATGGCGTAACTGTTCGCAAGGGATCAATCGCAGCTTTTTTGAAGAATGTAGATCTTTTTGAAGATGAAACGTCGACTGACTCTCAAAAAGAGGCGGCTCTTGCCATGATCAAAGAATTGGCACCAGCGGTTATCGTGTCAGGCCTGCATAGACATGCCGTATTTAAGTAACCGTTCACGGGGGTAGATTAAGAAGCGGCGATTTGGGAGAGGAGCTGGAAGGGATTGAGCTGCTGTTGCCGGCATGAGAGGAACAGAGACAAGATCCGCTCCAAGAAGCGATTGCCGCGCT
>JBILKX010000086.1:0-2593 GCA_044376435.1 Alphaproteobacteria bacterium
TCGATTTAACTTTACAAACTTTATATATTAGGAGTCTTAAAATGACAAAATTATTTACAGCTATCGCTATGATCGCATCCGTTTCTTCTTTCGCTTTTGCTGCTGAAACTGCAGTAACACCAAAGAAGGCTGACGTTGTTGTTCAAGGCGCAGACAACAATCCATAATCCTTATAATTATAAGCGGTTATAAAAGTTGGGGTGAGTTTCTCACCCCAACTTTTTTATTGATTATGGATGTTCAGCGCGGAGTATGGTGGGCACTCGTGTTTCCCTCGAGTGCCGTATGGTAGGAAACGTTAGCTATATGCAAACCGACAGTTGTTGCCCTTTAACGGTATTTTTGCGACTTTCTATTGTGCATCATGTCAATTATTTGACAGCGTCACGAATTTTTTGCAAATGCTCCACCGCTGGGTGCAGTTTCCCATTGTCACCTTTTAGAGTGTTTTCATGTTTATCCAAAAATTGTCCAATTTTTCCATGCAATTCTTGCTTGATTGTTTCCCCTTTTTCAACGGTATGATACGAGAGCGTTAACACATTCTTAAAATCTGCTTGCATCGATTCTGGTAACGATCGCGCAACCTGACGAAGAGCTGCATGATTATTTTGTAAAATACTAACTCCAGGATTGCTTTCGCTACTTAAGTTATGCACCTGAGTCGGTATCTCTTTGTTCCAACTCTCGGTTAGGTTGGCCGGCTCTGAGGTATTCTTGCGCAGTGTATTATGGAGCCAGCTTGCCGTCACTTCATTAAAGATGTGTTTTTGAGTTTCTGCAGGCAGAGCATGATCTTTTATATTACTTATTTGTTCTCGCACTGTGTCCGTCACACCGTGTTGCGCGATTGTTTCAAAGAGCTTAGCGTGCTGATACTCCGCAGTATTTATATTTTTAGCTTTAGGGAAGTCTTTTACAGCCTTTTCAAACAACTCAGCGGTCGGCACTTGATATTTCACAAGTTGCAACTTAAGGTCCACAAGTTTGGCCGAGATTGGCGCTGCCTCTGCAGTTTTTGCGATTTTATCAAAATTTTCTCGCCGCGTTTGTAGCTCTGCCTTTAATCCAGATACATCCTTATCACCTGAAAACGTCTCCGCTTTCTTTTCAAAAGCACTCCCCAACTGCGCATGATACCACTCATATTGCAGATATTTTTTCCGAAACTCTGCTTTTGCAGGGAGCGCTAAGGTGTCGTACACTCTAGACTTTATACCTTCAGTTCTGAATTGTTGGAACTCGGTGATTTCGTTCCGAGAAAACTCACCCCGGTTGATCAACTCTTCATGTAATTTGTGTTCTTGATCCTTAAAGACCAACATTAATTCCATAGGAGTTTTTACAGTGTTAACAGCTGTTTGAATCTGTTGATGTGTGTTTTTATCCAAGAGCTTCAATAGATCCGTCCCCGTCACCGATTGAATATGCTCAACGAGCTCCTGCACTTTTGGACTGATATTTTTTGTTAATTTCTGAGCTTCATCAGTTGCTGCGTTAATATTCCTTGTCGTGCCTTCAACATTTGTTAAAATTCTATCTACCTTCCCCACAGAGCTTTTTGCCACTTGAGAAACTTCCTCTACAGTGCCAGAAACGTTATCTACAGTCTCTACAACTTTGTCTACAGTCCCTACAACTTTGTCTAAAGCTCCCATAACTTTTTCTTGTCTGTCTCCAAAATTCTGAAACGCTTTATTCGCTTCTGCCAACGCTCTGTCTCGAGTAGCGCCAACTTCCCTCAGAGTCTTTTCCACAAATGGATTGATGCGCTCCTCTACTTTTACCTTATCCATCACCGCCTCGACAGCAGTCTTGACCACCGCATTTTGCGCCGGTTCTGCATGCTGCGTGACCGCCTGAGAGAACACCGTGTAATTTGCGACATCGCTTAAAGCTATAGATTTAGTTTCTTTCGTCTGTGCATTCACTAACTCAAATCCTTGCTTGCTTTGACGAGCATAATAAACCTCGCCTTGAACATTTTGACGATCCTGAATCAACGCAAGCTTTCCCTCAGTCATTGTAAACACTAACGGTGCTTTCGTGTCTTTATCAAAAATAAACCCATTGCTATGGTTGTATTTTATTTCCTCTCCCCCGGTTTTTTGACCATTCTTGCGAATCGCTTGCCCAGCCTTTAATCCAACATAGCCAAGCCCCCCTAAAGCTGCCATCCCACCAACACCGGCTAGTGTACTCGCTACCCCACCCATGATGGCGGCGGGATTATCCCCCTGCGATTTCTGATCAGCACTCTGGTTATTAGCGGCATTTTGTGATGGCGCCCCCTGCTCCTGAGCTATCAGCTGTGTCGACAATAACAAACAAATTACAAGACATGAGTACCGCACTATATCAAAACTCCCTTAGATGCTCTGAAAACCCAATCTCGACCGACGGTGGTGATTTTCAGATACGCTCCTATTATCTAAGAAGTTTATTAAAGAAATCTTATAATTTCTAAAAAATGTATGTGCTATACCCAATGCAAGTGGAAAAGGGGAGAATTTGAGAGAGGGAATTTGGCGCACCAGCAAGCTTGAAAAACCGCCCGTATCGAAATGAGATACAAAAGGCTTTTTCAAGCGCC
>JBILKX010000066.1:0-8418 GCA_044376435.1 Alphaproteobacteria bacterium
TAAGTTCCAGAACTTTTCTATGGAGGTCAATATCGTGCATATATGTCAAGCCTTTGAATGTATTACCTATACAGTCTATTCAAACACTTAACTTATGTCATCTCTTTTTTTTCATTCACCCCCGTGACTGGCTGTCTTAGACGTAAATGTGAATTTTATTTCCGGTATTAGATACTGTTTTTTTAGCAGCTCTTCGTTTTTTTTCTTTCGCTGATAAGCCTGATATCGCTGCGCTACCCCCATACCCACAGCGCTGTAGACTACTGTCTTTGCCACCGTAAGACCTACTTTGCCAGCGGTGGTGTCCAAAAATCCAGGTTGTGGATTAGTACTGTCATCTGGCGAGTTGGGAGTGCCTGAAACTTGCGGCGCGGTAGTGTTGGGATTCGGTGTGGTAGGGTTAGGCGCTGCTGGCGCTGGTTGTGCCGGCGGCTGTGTAGAGGTGGATGGGGGTGTAGACGGTCTCCCCGCATGTACCGGGGGGATGCTGCCGATCAGGGCAGCCACTAGCCAAAGACATGTTTTTTTATACACAACCCCTCCAAAAACCTATAACTTTTGCCCTGCAGAATCTTGCGTTATATATACACAAGATTCTGAACATTGAATCTTCGTAGAGTACTATGTACATACTAATGATGCGTTAAGATCTCGTTACTCACAAAGAAAGAATGCGCAGAATCCTCCGAGAATTGTCGGCGCTTAATTAGACTACACAATCTGTGCCACAGTCTTCAAGCGAACCTTAGGATAAATTTCATTCTGGGACATGACGATGGTAGCGGGGCGGAAGCGTTCAATGACAGAACGGACATAAGGTCTGATCATGGGCGTGGTCAAAAGCACAGGTGTTTCGCCGGCAGCCAACTGCTGATCAAACACTTGTTTGACCTGACGTATAAATTCTTGCAATCGTAATGGGGCCATGGCGAGTTGGCGTGTATCCCCCTCACCAACCAGACTGTCGGCAAAGCCTTTTTCCCATTCTGGAGCAAGTGTAATCAGTGGTAACACACCGTCGCTATTCAAATGGTTTAAAGAGAGCTGCCGAGCTAAGCGTGTGCGCACGTGTTCAGTGATAAGCGTAAGGTTGCGCGTTGTGGTGCAAGCCTCGGCGATGCCTTCCATGATTGTGGCAACGTCACGAATCGAGATGCGTTCTGCCAGAAGATTCTGTAAAACTCGCTGGACACCACTATAACTGATTTGTGTTGGAATCATGTCAGTCAGCAGTTTAGCGTGGGTGCGTTCTAGGTCCTCAAGTATTTTTTGCACTTCAGAGAACGATAACAATTCTTGAACATTGTCTTTAATAATTTCGGCTAAGTGGGTGGTGAGCACTGTATTCGCATCAACGACAGTATAGCCTTTGGTTTCGGCTTCCTCGCGCATGGACTGCGGAACCCACATGGCCGGCAACCCAAATGTGGGCTCACGCGTGGGTTCACCGCCCATATTGATTTGATGATTTTCTGGATTCATGACGAGAAGCATATTGGGTCTAATATCACCGCGCGCGCTCTCAAGATCCTTGATGTAAATAGCATAAGAGGTCGTGCCAAGCTGTAGATTATCTTGGATACGCACAGCGGGAATCACAAATCCAAGCTCACCGGCAAGCTGTTTGCGCAAAATACGAATTTGTTCCATGAGCCCGTGGGTCTTATCATCCCCAACCATTTTGATTAAACCATAGCCAATTTCCAAGCGAATTTGGTCGATGCGGAGGACCTCAGCCAAGGCTTGTTCTGGTGAAATTGCTGTAGACGCAGCGGCGGCGCTGCTCTCAGCGGCTTGTATGCTCTGCTCTTTGGACTGAGCGGCATTTTCTGAAACTTTCCAAGCTAAAAATCCAACGGCTCCGGCGAGCATCAAAAATGGCATGGCGGGAATCCCCGGGACTAGCGCGAGTGTTCCCATCAGGAAAGAACTAATACCCAGTGCTGTTGGATACGCACTTAACTGACCAAACAAGGCTTTCTCAGCTGATCCCGTCGTGCCCACCTTAGAGACGAGCATACCAGCGCCTGTAGAGATGATGAGGGCAGGCATCTGGGAGACTAAGCCATCTCCAACAGTTAATACCGTATAAGTCTGCGCTGCATGAGTAAAATCTAGCCCCTTTTGCGCAATGCCAATAATCATTCCACCAATAATATTGATAAACGTAATCAGCAAGCCAGCGATAGCATCGCCGCGCACGAATTTAGCGGCACCGTCCATGGCCCCGAAAAAGTTAGACTCTTCTTCCAAGATTTCGCGTCGGCGCTTCGATTCTTCTTCATTGATAATGCCAGCTGAAAGATCGGCATCAATCGCCATCTGCTTTCCTGGCATGGCATCCAAAGTAAAGCGGGCGGAGACCTCAGCAATACGGCCTGACCCTTTTGTGATAACCACAAAGTTAACGATAACTAAAATCGCAAATACGATCAACCCAATGACATAATTGCCAGCCATGACAAATTCACCAAAGGCCTCGATGACGCGGCCAGCGGCGTGTTCTCCTTCATGTCCATGGGTTAAAATCAACCGGGTTGAGGCAACATTCAGGGCGAGCCGCAGCATGGTGCTGACAAGCAGTACGGTGGGGAAGCTGCTAAATTCTAAAGGTCGCTCGATGAATAATACGGTCATCAGGACTAAGATAGAGAAGGCCAACGAAAAAGCCAGGGCAATATCTAAAAGCCACTGCGGCATCGGCAAAATCAACGCAACAAGAATACCTATAATGCCGAGGGCAAAGAGTAATTCTCCTCGCTTCAGTGTTTTTTGTAGTCCTGAAAGAGAGAGATTTTGTGCGAGTGTTGCCATACTGGTTGATGCTTACTTATGTCCCACGGAGGGCGATTTTCTTTTTGATATCCGCAATAGCTGCTGCGGGGTTGAGCCCTTTAGGGCATGTCTTCGTACAGTTCATGATGGTGTGGCAGCGATATAGCTTGAAGGGATCTTCTAAAGCATCGAGACGCTCATCTTTGTGGTCATCGCGGCTATCATTAATCCACCGAGCGGCTTGTAACAGGACTGCAGGGCCAAGGTATTGCTCACCATTCCACCAATAACTTGGGCAACTGGTTGTGCACGAAAAGCATAAGATACACTCCCAAGAACCATCAAGCTTGGCGCGTTCGTCTTCGCTCTGCAAACGTTCTTGGTCGGGTGGCGGTTGGGTGTCCGCTTGTAGCCATGGTTTGATTGCGGCATATTGGGCATAGGCATGACTTAAATCAGGGACAAGGTCTTTAACGACGGGCATATGGGGAAGTGGGTAAATCACAACGTCGCCGTTAATGTCGTCGATGGATTTCGTGCAGGCGAGGGTATTGGTGCCATCAATATTCATAGCGCAACTGCCACAAATGCCTTCGCGACACGAGCGACGAAACGTCAGGGTTGTATCGACCTCGCCTTTAATTTTCATGAGGGCATCTAGGACCATGGGGCCACACTGATCGAGGGCGATTTCATAAGTATCGAGTCGCGGATTATCTGGAGTCTCTGGATCCCAACGATACACCTTAAAGCGCTTTAACTTTTGCGTGTGGCTGCCTTCGAGTTTATAGGTTTTCCCTGTCGTAACCTTTGAGTTTTTAGGAAGTGTAAATTCAGCCATGGGGCAATTCCTTTCTAATAGACACGCGCCTTCGGCGGCACAGGCTCTACCTCATTAGTTAAAGTATGCATATGCACGGGTCGATACCCTGTGAGAACGTCTTGCGGAGATTTGAGCCAAGTGACTGTATGCTTCATCCAGTCTTGGTCATTACGCTCCGGATAATCTTCACGTGCGTGTGCGCCGCGGCTTTCTTTACGGGTAACCGCAGAGTGGAGTGTCACAACGCCTTGTACCAGCAAGTTATCGAGCTCAAGGGCTTCAACTAAATCCGTATTCCATATCATTGACCGGTCGGCAATACCAATCTCTGTCATTGAACCATAAATCTGGTTAATTTTTTCAATACCGCTGTCTAAGAGGGCTTGATCGCGAAAGACGGCGCAATGACGTTGCATCGTTTTTTGCAGCTCAAGACGGATTTGACCGGTTTTAAGCGATCCTTGGGCATGACGTAATTTATCTAGGCGTGCGATGGCTTCTTCACCATCTGTGGCCCGTAAGGGCTTGATAGCAGTATTTGGTTTCGTAAGCTCGGCCGCACGTAGAGCGACGGAACGACCAAAAACCACAAGATCAAGCAGTGAGTTTGTGCCAAGACGGTTGGCGCCATGCACGGAGACGCAGGCGGCTTCCCCAGCCGCCATCAGGCCTGGAATAATAGCGTCGGGGTCTTGTGCCGTTGGGTTGATCGCTTCTCCATGGTAGTTTGTGGGGATGCCACCCATATTGTAATGCACGGTCGGCAAGACGGGGATCGGCGCCTTCGTCACGTCGACACCGGCAAAAATAGCTGCCGTTTCAGTAATGCCAGGGAGGCGCTCTGCCAGGACGTGGGGATCAAGGTGTTCAAGATGAAGATAGAGATGATCTTTATCCGGACCGACGCCACGGCCTTCGTTAATCTCAATGGTCATGGCGCGTGAAACAACGTCCCGTGAGGCAAGGTCTTTGGCATTAGGCGCATAGCGCTCCATGAAGCGCTCGCCTTGGGCATTCGTTAAGTAGCCGCCTTCGCCGCGGGCACCTTCAGTGATTAAGCAGCCTGCGCCATAGATGCCGGTTGGGTGAAATTGAATAAATTCCATATCTTGCAGAGGTAATCCTGCGCGCAAAACCATCGCATTGCCGTCGCCTGTGCAAGTGTGGGCAGACGTACATGAAAAAAATACGCGTCCGTATCCGCCGGTTGCGAGCACAACATGATGCGCTAAGAACCGATGAATCGTGCCGTCTTCTAGATTCCAGGCCATAACACCGCGGCAAACGCCATCTTCCATGATAAGATCCAGAGCAAAGTACTCGATGAAAAAGGCGGCTTGATGTTTTAAGCACTGCTGATACAAAGTGTGGAGAATGGCATGACCCGTACGATCCGCCGCCGCACAGGCACGCTTGGCCATGGACTCTCCCTGACGAATAGTGTGGCCGCCAAAAGGGCGCTGATAAATTTTACCTTCGGGAGTGCGCGAGAACGGTACCCCAAAATGCTCAAGCTCAATCACTGCTGGGATTGCATTGCGGCACATGTACTCAATAGCATCTTGATCACCGAGCCAGTCAGATCCTTTCACGGTATCATAAACGTGGTATTGCCAACTATCTCCATCATTCATATTACCCAAAGCCGCCCCTACACCGCCTTGGGCCGCAACAGTGTGACTACGTGTTGGGAATACCTTAGTAATACAGGCTGTTCTGAGGCCGGCCGCACATCCACCCAGTGTCGCGCGTAGCCCAGCTCCACCGGCGCCGATAACAACCATATCGTACGTGTGATCAATAATTTTATAAGATGAAAGCGCCATAGCTTAAATATGTCCTGTGGTTGAGTGAGTGATCATTAAATGAATAAGGCTAACAAGCAAAGTGATGCTCGCGAGAATGGCAACAATTTTATTGAGGGCCAGACAGGTGAGGCGCCAAAATAAATTGTGGATATAGTCTTCAATGATGACCTGTAACCCAAGTTGAGCGTGATAAATCACCGCGCCCCCCAGCAGCACAATGGCAATAGTGACCACGGGGGTAACGAGCCATAAGCTCCATGTGTCAACGGTCGCGGATGGGGCGGAGAGTGCGATGCTGAGTATAAACCAAAGCAATAGCGGGACTAAAATCAACCCTGATAACCTTTGGGCCCACCAGTGATGCACCCCAGATTTAGCACTGCCATGTCCTTTAGCTTGCGCAAGTTTGGTTGCTAACTTTACCATATGTTCCCCTTAATGAGATAAAACCCATGTAACGCCAGTAGCGACAAGTGTGAAACTTACAACCATCATTCCGGACATATAAACGTGTTTTAATTGAAAGCCGAACCCGGCATCCCAAATGAGATGGCGAACTCCATTGGCGATGTGGTAGTAAGCACAAAATACAGTGCTCCATATCACGGTTTGTCCAAGCCATGTACGTAAGACGCTATCCCACCACAGAAAGCATGTGGGGGCAAAACTTAAGCAGGCGAGCCAAGCAACAAAACCATAGGCTGCGACGGCCAAGCCAATCCCAGTGGCACGATGAAAAATAGAGAGAACAGATGTAAGTTGTGGCCGGTAAATTTGTAGGTGCGGGGAGAGCGGGCGCGGGTAAGGGGGGGGTGTATCCGCCATAACGACTTTTCCTATGATAATGTGTCCAAAAAAGCTTATTTTTTAATTCTATAGTTTAATAAATTTACTCTTAGAAGTAAACCTTCAAACCGCCTGCGCAAGTGAATCCTTTGTTGCTATCAACCGTTAATCGAGGGTATTCAATAGGGTTAACGTCTTCACCACCGTTAAGATCACTGAGCAAAATAGCTGATCGTGTTGTGTCATGTTTGATAATATTATTATCAATAAATGCCACAAGACCCTCTCCAATCGTATACTCACCACCAACAGAGACAACACGACAACGTGTGCGATCACGAGCGGTGATTTTCATGGTATTATTTTGGAACCCAATGCTGGCGCGTGCAGGGCCATAATTTTGCGCTAGACCGACATTAATGAGGCGCCCCGCGTTGCCACCAGAGAATTGCTCATGATCCTGGTTGGTGGGGTCAATCGTAACGCCAGGTTTTTGGATAGCCGATTTTCCATTATGTACATAACCAGCGGCAAGCTGTGTGTCTTTGTATCCAACATGGGCACCAATTTCCCAGGAACGATAGGGACGTAGAACGTGGCGATTCGCTTTATTAGCATTGCGGAAATCGCCAATATGGGCGGTCTGACGTCCATCATAGGCGGTGCCACGGACGCCGCAAAGGGCAACCTGTACCTGCCAGTTATCAAAGTCGTCCATATAGTTGACCCCGAATCCCATGGTATTGACACCGTAAATATCACCTTGAGAGTAAGAGGTTTGAGAACGGTTTGTTACAAGTGGAGCACTACCGTAATGTTGGCTGTTGGGTGTAAAATCAACACCAACCTGCAACACAGGTTTATCATTCCACAGGGCAAAACGCGGCGTTAGGTAAGTAACTTTTGTCGCTGATCCAACATTGCCAGACATATCAGTGCCGGTTAATACATAAGAGGCATTGTTGAAGACGGATCCATAGTAGCTATTGAATCCCCCATTTCCGGCTAAAATATCACCGCCAGCTAAACACATGGTTTCTGGAATACTATAGACATTGCCCATCTGGAGTGTTCCCGCGGGCCCCCGGAACTGCATGTACATCTGATTAAAGATATTTGGGTTTGGGCCATTGGGAACTGAAGGCGTCGCGTTCATATTCGCGACAATCTTATGTTCGTGACCAGCATCAGATTGATTCGCGTAGGTAAAGCAGATGCTCGAGCTTTCGACAGAGCTGTGATAACCTTTTGATTTGTTCATTCGACGTTTCTGTTGTACGCCATGTACCGCAAACGCGCTACTCCCTGATATGGTTAACCCCGATGGTATCGCAGCAAGTGCCGGCACAGTGAAGCAGGTGCTGAGTAATACCGATATTAGAACCTTGTTCTTATTATTCATTGTTAACATGCCTCCGGTTCTGGCTTCTTAGTATTTTTTTTATCATATCTTATAACGATATTATAAATGCATCTATTTTAAAAGGATAATTTAATATCGTTAAAAATTATTATTATTTTTAAAAATAGGTCTAAAGTATTTAAGGAATAGTTAAGAAAGCATAAAAATGCAGAAAGAATCATGGTGGTGCCCAAGGAGGGAATCGAACCCCCGACACGAGGATTTTCAGTCCTCTGCTCTACCGACTGAGCTACCTGGGCATGGAAAATGCTGTATAAAAAGCATCAAATCAATAACTCTGTCTTATATATATGAAGACAAGTTAAGTGTCCATCGAAAAATGTAGATAAGCATAAAATTTTTATACCCAATCCAAATGAAAAAGTGGATTTTTGAGCGGGGCCTGCAGTGCTGATGGAAGGCAAAGTTTAATGTGAAAAAGCCTTTTGTATCGCGTCGGCTCTCAAGAATCCAATATGTCTGATACACAATCCAAATGGAAAAGTGGATTTTTGCGCGGGGAATTATGACTCTCGACCAGCGCTTGAAAAAGCCTTCCGTATCTCAGTCGATATGGGCGGTTTTTCAAGCTTGGTGGCGAGCCAAATTCCCTCTCTCAAATTCTCCCCTTTTCCACTTGCATTTATGATACCCAATCCAAATGGAAAAGTGGATTTTTGAGCGGGGAATTATGACTCACGACCGGCGCTTGAAAAAGCCTTTTGTATCTCATTTCGATACGGGCGGTTTTTCAAGCTTGCTGGTGCGCCAAATTCCCTCTCTCAAATTCTCCCCTTTTCCACTTGCATTGGGTATAGCACATA
>JBILKX010000067.1:0-8199 GCA_044376435.1 Alphaproteobacteria bacterium
ACTTTTCTATGGAGGTCAATTTCGTGCATATATGTCAAGCCTTTGAATGTATTACCTATACAGTCTATTCAAACACTTAACTTATGTCATCTCTTTTTTTTCATTCACCCCCGTGAACGGTTACCAAAATAGTATGCTTGCGGCGCCGATTTTAGGATGTGGTTTGGTATTACTTTTAGCATTCATCGGTAATACAGTTTTATTAGGGAGCAACAGTCTGAGACGGCTATCCCAAGGAGCCTTAGTCATCACTGATCTAATCTATTTTGCGGGCGCTATTTGGTCTATGAAAGACTGGTATCAAGGTCATCATAGCTCACAAAATGCAGAAAATAAAAGCAAGGTCTTCTGGAGCGAACTGGGTTAATTGTGCTTGGGTTGATCTAGGGTTTGAGATCGGTTTGTCAGCAACACAGTGTCTTGGTCATGGGCAATAACACAGTCTAAGGACTCAGCGAAGCAGGGTTTTTGCCGAAGGTGTGTTAACATAAACTCTGGCATCACAAGAAAAACCCTGTGCGAACTTTGCCATATACGCCAAAAATTATTTGCACTGTGCTCAGGATAGCAGTCTGGGCATGGATCAAGTTTAGCTATATGGACGGGGTGCTCGAGGTAGAGGCCCAAATCTGGATAAGATGCCCCCATCGTGAAAACATGGTCATGAGGTTGTAAGTTACTGAGCATGTGGCCAGCAATTTTGATGCTGCTAAAGGGTTGAAGATCGGCAGCGATAGGGCGTAGTAAATTCACGGTAAGGCCTGTCGTTAACATTAAAGTGACGAGAGTAGCCCGCCAGGCTTGGCGGCGATACCATATCGCAATCGTAATCAGCGCGCCGAACCCAAAGGTTACAGTTGCGGCAATGGCCCACGGCCAGATGGTTGTAAGGTGGGGATGATTCATGGTGATGAAAAGCATGTAATACATCAAACCGCAGCCAACAGTCAAATATCCTAACAGGCTGAGTAAAGTGGTGGTATCTTTTTCAATATAGCGTTGGTTCCAGCGCTGATTTAAATACTCACCAATAATCATACTTCCAGCCACAATACTTGAGAGGGAGCCAAAAATGCTGCTGACATATTCTGTGTCAGCGCTAATAATTAACCCAGTTATTCCCCAAACAGCAATCAGTTTTAAGTAAAAAGCATAAACCTTATGGGGGTGATTAAAACTATTCGCCAGCCAAAAACTCCAGGGGAAAAACCCTAGTAATACAGTGCTGATAAGCGTGTAAGGTGCTTTACGAAGGAGCGGATATAAACTATCTAGATTGGGAAATCCTTGCGCAATGCAGCCGATGAGTAAGATCGCAGCGGTAAGGCTAGCTAGGTTTACCCATGTCGCCTTTGGCACAAAGCGCCACAGCTGTAGTGTCCACCCAGAGAGGAGCACGACCATAGTACTAACAACGTGCCATGGGGCGATACAGGTGACTGCCGTACCAATAATGAAAAACATTGCGGCAAAGAAGCGTGTTTGATGATGTAAGTACAAAAGTAGGCTAGAAATCAAGAATTGAAACAAGAGGGTTTGGCCCCAAAGGTCAGTCACGAGTTGTGAGCAACATACAATCCCTAAGCTGGTGGTTAGCACCAAAGCTGTCCAAAAGCCAGATTGGCCCTTGAAAATATGTTGGCTGAGACTGCTTGCGCTCAGAATGCTCAAAAAAGCGCACACAAGGCTGCCGCATCGTGCCCCTGTCCCCCCTCCTGAACAGGTGCTCCACATATCTACCCAAGCTTTAAATAGCTTATCCCAGAGTGTAAAGGTGGAGGGGGGTGGGAGTACCCACATCAGTTCATCGGGGACGGTGAGCGGTCGATTTAGGAAGCCTGCGCTTAAAAATAAGACGATGCCGCTAATAAAAAGCGCTAAAGATACAATTTGTTTACTATTTAAGGTAATTCTATACATAAAGATTTTTTATTTTATTATTACTTAATTATTAAAGAGATTCAAGATGAAGAATTGGCGACAATTTTGGGATAGCGAAAATGCTTCGCTAATCATTGAGTTTGCACTGCTATTTCCGGTTTATTTAGCATTTTTGTTTGCAATATTTGAGATTGGGCGGTTTATGCTCGTGGCAGGCCTGATTGACTATGGATTGGGCATAACATCTGGGCGGGTTTTTCAGGCTGTGAGTCAGGCGCAGACCTATAATCCCGTGACAATAGCCCAGCAAGACTTAACTCAATACAGCTTTAATTTATTCGTTCCTGTTGCAGCATCGGTCAGTGTGACAGCGCCGGCACCGGGTTCAAAGCAGGCACTTATTCGGCGGCAAACAGTATCTTTTGGGGCTAACGGACCGTCTCTTGACGTTGTCAATGTTACGTATGTTCAAACCATTCCTTCGCAGTTTTTACGGGATTTTTTAAGAATTCCTGAGATGCGGTTGCGAGCCTCTATGGGAGTGCCAATCACGCAATGAGAGAAAGTCTATTCAAGCGGTATTTGAAAAATACATATGCCATGGCAGCGGTAGAGTTTGCACTCTCTGTGCCATTTTTAATGGCGAGTCTTTATGGAGTGTATGAATTGACAAATTTCATGCTTGCCACAGGTCGCGTCCAAGATACCGCGTATGTATTGTCACAAATGCTTTCGGACTCACGTCTCAGTTTGGGACCATGTCGCACGGATCTGCGCCGTATTCTGAATGCCGTGCCGCAACATACCTTAGGGCGTTATAATAAGCAGATTGAGATCACGATTTCTGCGCGTGATAGCACAGGGTTAAGCTGGGTTCTAAGATGGTCCGCAAATTCACCTTCTGGCAATGAATTGTCACGAGTAGTGAGTACAAATGTGGGAGTTGGTGCTCCGAGTCAAATTACCGTTGAAGTAAGATATACATACGTCCCCGCGTTGTCTAACCAATTTCTTGCGGTAGGGGCAGCCGATGGGCAGGCTCCGACTGGATTGCCAGCATTTTCTCGAGTCATTCGTAAAACAGTGATGTGCGGCCCTCAAAGCGGTTTAATTCCAGTTGTATGTTAAGGAGAACCCCATGATACAGTGCAAATCATTCCTAAAAAACCGTACAGGTATTTTTTTTCTAATAACGGCCTTAGCGGCGCTTCCTGTGTCGGTCATGGTGACCGGGGGTATTGATACTGTTAATCGAGCCATTACAAAGAAAAATATTAATCAAGCTATCGAATCCGCTTTGTTAGCAAACAAACCATTTTTTATTGGCAAAACCAATAGGAATATTTTTGAGGACATCATCAAGTTTAATGTTCCTGTGGATGCGACTGGGAAAACGAGTTTAATTCGCTCTTTGAAAGTTACGCAAAAAATAACTGGGCAAAATTCTGGATTGCGTACGGTTAATCTGTCTGTAGAGGCTGTTGTTAAGCGTAATCTTAGTGAGTCGTTAATGAGTCTTGTCGTGCCGAGTCCCAGTAGCGGCATGCAGAAGGAAATTGACGGATATAAGGCCGCTGCGGCACGCTATAGCCAGCAAGCGGCTGCAGCGAATAACCTTAAAGCTGCGACAAAATTTAGAGCACTTGCTGTTGAGCAGGAAAGTCTGGCGGCTGCGTTGCAGTCGCAACTAGATCAGTTAAAGTCAGGAGATATTCTGATTAAACAAACTTTAACAGCCAAGCCTTTATACCTGCCAATTGAGCTGATGTTTGTGGTTGATGCGGGGCGCTTTATCGATGCCCAGGGACGCACACAGTCCGCGGCCTTATATTTCCAAAATTTGATGACCAATGTTAATAATCGAGTGAGTCCGTATCTGCAAAAATTAACCAGTCTGGGTGTGCCTTTGCGTATCGGGTTGATTCCATATACCAATACTGTCAATGTGGGGACGTTACTAAAAAATAATTATATCCGAAATGGGGCAGGTAGCTTGTATAGTTCGACTTATGGATGTCTAGAAGAATGGTGGGATAGGCAGGCCTTGACAGATGGATCAAGCAATTTTAATGCTTATCGTAATTATTTGTATGTGAATGACTGGCCATTTCCGAGCTTTCCGCAGCGGAGTGGTGAATGGGGGCAGCATGGGTGTTCAGCAACGAAAGTCATGCCTCTAGGTTCTATACAAGTAAAGCATCCTATGTCATTAAGCATTGACATTCCGACAACAAGAACCTCTGCGGCTGGTGATCAAGAGCCGCAGGCACGAGATTGGTGGGGAGCGTCGTTGCCACACTTAGGATTACTATGGGCCGGGCGTTATTTCTTTCAGCCAGCTTTTTGGTCATTATCCAGCTCACAATCGCCAAGTAAAAATAACGTCAAGAAAATGATTGTTTTGATTAGTGGGACGCCAATGGGCGTTCAATTTCCTGTGCAAGATTTGCCTGAATGGAATACTGGATTGCCTTACTATGTTTTGGGGATACGGGCCAGTTTCAGTAGCTTTACAAATATTAATGCTTATAGTGCTTATGGATATTTCGCAGATCCAAGACAGGCTGTCTTTGACTTGATTACGGGTGGATTTTTAAGTCTTGGGTTAGGGGTTGCGGTGCAAAATTATTTGAATGACATGGCACGTCTCGCTGAAACGAGAAAAATGCATAGTCGTTTCAAAAACACATGTGATCAATTGATCAGCCGAGCGAGCACTCAGAAACTGAGTTTATATAGTTTGGTTTTTAGAGCCTCAAGTTCAGATCGAGGAATTCCAGCTGACGAGCACTTGAATCTTGTAAGAGCTTGTACAACAGATCCAAATTTTACCGGCAGAGCAATCATAGAAACAGCACCTGGTCAAAATTCCATGGCTACCTTCGAAAGCCGACTTCTTGAAATATTGAATAATTTACAAGGCGACTTTTACCTAGCTATTAGCTAAGTAATTGAATTTTATTGTTAATGAAAAATTAACTAAACTTTCCCTGCAAAAAAACACCATAGGTATGTAAATAGTTATTGACGAGCTGCACTTATCCTTGTAGTAAATATTACGATTTTTGTGCTATCAGCTGTAAACGTCGTAGAAAAGGGTAGAGCATGCCAACAACTAGTCAATTAATTCGTAAGCCCCGTACTTCGCGGGAAAATCAGAGTAAATCACCAGCGCTTGAAGAGTGCCCACAACGTCGTGGAGTGTGTACGCGTGTTAGTACAACAACACCAAAGAAACCGAACTCGGCTTTGCGTAAGATTGCCCGTATTCGTTTAACAAATGGATATGAGGTAACTGGGTACATTCCGGGTGAAGGTCACAATTTGCAGGAGCACTCTGTCGTGTTAATTCGTGGCGGTCGTGTGAAAGATTTGCCAGGTGTGCGGTATCATATCGTTCGCGGTGCATTGGATACTCAAGGTGTTAAAAATCGTCGCCAAGGCCGTTCTAAATACGGCGCAAAGCGGCCTAAGTAAGGGGATATTATGGCTCGTCGTCGTCGTCCGGAAAAGCGGGAAATTGTTGCAGATCCAAAGTTTAACAACTTGGATGTTTCTAAGTTTATGAACATTTTGATGTATGATGGTAAAAAATCAGCTGCCGAAAACATTGTATACGGTGCTTTTGATATTATTCAGCGTAAGTCGTCAAAGAATCCGCTTGAGATCTTTACTGAAGCTGTTGCTAATACGCGTCCATCGGTAGAGGTAAGGTCGCGTCGTGTAGGTGGGGCAACCTACCAGGTGCCAGTTGAAGTGCGTCCTGATCGTGCGCGGGCTTTGTCCTATCGGTGGTTAGTAGGTGCATCACGCAATCGTGGCGAGAAAAGCATGATAGAGAAGTTGGCTGCAGAGCTTTTGGATGCCGCAAATAATCGTGGTGCTTCCGTTAAGAAGCGGGAAGATACGCATCGTATGGCTGAGGCAAACCGTGCATTTGCACATTATCGTTGGTAATTGGTAAGAAAAAATTATGTCAAATCGTGTCCCTTTAGCGCTATATCGTAATATTGGAATTATGGCCCACATTGATGCTGGTAAAACAACCACGACAGAACGTGTTTTGTACTATACCGGTAAGTCCTATAAAATTGGTGAGGTTCATGAAGGGACAGCCACCATGGACTGGATGGAGCAAGAGCAGGAGCGTGGTATTACAATTACGTCGGCTGCAACGACATGTTTCTGGCGTGATCATCGTGTTAACATTATTGATACTCCGGGTCACGTTGATTTTACAATCGAGGTTGAGCGGTCTTTGCGCGTTTTAGATGGCGCTGTTGCGGTTTTCGATAGTGTTGCCGGTGTTGAGCCTCAGTCCGAGACAGTTTGGCGTCAGGCTGATAAATATAACGTTCCGCGTATTTGTTTTATTAATAAGATGGATCGTATTGGGGCAGATTTTTATCGTTGTGTTGAGATGATTAAAGATCGATTGGGAGCAAAGCCAGTGGTGATGCATCTGCCAATTGGTTCTGAGTCTGATTTCGTTGGTATCGTCGATATTCTGCGTATGAAAGCCGTGCGTTGGCTTGATGAAAGTCTTGGCGCTAAATACGTTATTGAAGAACTGACAGGCGAGCTATTAGAAAAAGCTCAGGAATACCGTTCTCAATTAATTGAGGCGGCCGTGGAGCAGGACGATGAGGCTTTAGAAGCTTATTTAGAGGGTAAAGAGCCCGATGAAGCTAAGCTTATTGCGTGTATTCGTAAGGGGACGATTGCGGGTGCATTCGTGCCAGTAACATGCGGAAGTGCTTTCAAGAATAAAGGTGTTCAGTACTTGTTGGATGCAGTTGTTGATTATCTACCATCCCCGCTGGATATCGCTGAAGTTAACGGTACTTCGTTAGACGGCGAGAAAACCATCGTGCGTAAGATGGTTGATGCTGAGCCTTTCTCAGGTTTGGCATTTAAGATCATGAATGACCCATTTGTAGGAACATTAACATTCGTTCGTGTTTATTCAGGTACTATTGAGTCCGGATCTACAGTTTTGAACTCGATTCGTGATCAAAAAGAACGAGTAGGTCGTATGCTGCTCATGCATGCAAATACTCGAGAGGACATTAAGGCTGCATCTGCTGGGGACATTGTTGCTTTCTGTGGTCTAAAAAATACTTTGACTGGGGATACACTGTGCGATCCATCCTCGCCGATTATTTTGGAAAAGATGGAATTTCCTGAGCCTGTTATTGAGGTTGCTGTCGAACCAAAAACTAAAGCTGACCAAGAAAAAATGGGTATCGCTTTGTCGCGTCTGGCCACTGAAGATCCTTCATTCCGTGTAACAAGTGATCCAGAAAGTGGTCAGACTATTATCAAAGGAATGGGAGAGCTGCATCTAGAGATTATCGTGGATCGTATGCGTCGGGAATTCAAGGTTGAAGCGAACGTTGGTGCTCCTCAGGTGGCGTATCGTGAAACTATTTCAAAGGTCTATGAAATAGATTACACCCACAAAAAGCAAACAGGTGGTGCTGGTCAGTTTGCACGTGTTAAAATCCGCTTTGAGCCTTTAGAAGCTGGTTCTGGGTATCAGTTCGAAAGCGCCATTGTTGGTGGTGCAGTGCCTAGGGAATATGTTCCAGGCGTGCAAAAAGGATTGCTATCAGCATTAGATAGCGGAGTAATTGCTGGCTTCCCTGTTATTGACTTTAAGGCCACGCTTGTCGATGGTGCATACCATGATGTTGACTCGAGTGTTCTAGCGTTCGAAATTGCAGCTCGTGCAGCGTTCCGTGAGGCTATGCCAAAAGCTGGAGCAAAGCTGTTAGAGCCAATCATGAAGGTTGAGGTCGTGACTCCAGAAGATTATATGGGTGATGTTATTGGCGATTTAAATAGTCGCCGTGGGCAAGTAACAGGTATGGATCAGCGTGGTAACGCACGAGTTGTTGAATCTCAAGTGCCATTATCGTCCATGTTTGGTTATGTGAATACACTGCGTTCTATGAGCCAAGGACGTGCTCAATATACGATGCAGTTTGATCATTATGATATCGTGCCGCAAAATATTGCGGATGAAATTAAAGCCAAGTCTGGCGGAAAGTAAGGGGCAAAGAAGATGGCGAAAGCAAAATTTGAGCGGACGAAAGACCACTGCAATATAGGAACGATAGGACACGTTGACCACGGGAAGACGTCATTGACGGCGGCGATTACGAAGGTGTTGGCGAAGAAGGGGCAGGCGCAATTTACAGCGTACGACCAGATTGACAAGGCACCTGAGGAGCGGGCGCGCGGGATTACGATTTCGACGGCGCACGTGGAGTACGAGACGGACAAGCGTCACTATGCGCATGTGGACTGTCCTGG
>JBILKX010000001.1:0-61506 GCA_044376435.1 Alphaproteobacteria bacterium
GAGCGCGGCAATCGCTTCTTGGAGCGGATCTTGTCTCTGTTCCTCTCATGCCGGCAACAGCAGCTCAATCCCTTCCAGCTCCTCTCCCAAATCGCTGCTTCTTAATCTACCCCCGTGAACGGTTACAGGTTTAAGAGGTGTCTGAGGCTTTGCGGGGATCGATTTTTGGTCTGTTGTGCTTTGGGTGTTGTTGGGGGCGGTAAGTGTCGCTTGAGGAGATGCGGTAGCCGTGATGGGGGCTTGAACTGCCGTTTGCCCTAAAGCTAGGCCAGGCAAGGCAATAAGCAAGCAAAGTTTTTTAGATAAATTTTGGCAAAATTGAATGGTAATATGCATTGTCCTTTAACCCATCATTTCCCAACTACAAAGCTACTTTTCATTTAGATTGGGTATATCCATCATGGGGATGATTGCGCTTAAAGTCAAATCGTTTGTTGTCGATTTATTTGTGAGGTATAGTACAGCCCGACTCCGCTAAAGCTACGTCGTGGCATCACGCCATAGCGCGTTCCGCGCGACGGCGGATGGCGGATGGGGTGGGATTGGCTACGCCGCGCCTGCACTTATTTGATGCTCAAATAAGCTTGTCGTCGAACCCTAATTGTTTTGATGTCGTGGGTTCAAACCCCACATATCCTTCACAAAGCATACTTATGTAATTTATACATAAGTATGCTTTGTGGCGGATGGGGTGGGATTCGAACCCACGAGGGAGTTGCCCCCCTGCCGGTTTTCAAGACCGGTGCCTTCAACCGCTCGACCACCCATCCATTTTTAAGAGCCTTTGTTGCTATTTATAGCAACGATAGCGACTATAATAAGGTTTCTATCTTTTGTCACGTACATTTTTTACTTTTCATCGCTTGCGACATCGATTATGTATAGGAGCACATATAGCAAATTAAGGTAACGATTATTAATAATGGAACAATTTATTCATACCTATGGGTACTTAGCGGTTTTTCTGGGATCATGCATTGAAGGAGAGTCCGTTGTCTTAACTGCTGGCTTTTTAGCAGCGCAAGGGAAGCTCTCGCTTTCAAAGATTATTTTGATTGCATTTGCGGGCACGTTGCTGGCGGATCAGTTGCTCTTTTTCTTCGGGCGTGCCTATGGAGAACGATTTTTGCAACGCTTTCCCCGGTGGCGACCCAAGGCAGATCACGTGTTTGCGTTATTGCACAAGTATAATACCAGCTTTATTATGACCTTCCGTTTCATTTACGGCATTCGTATTATCAGTCCTGTGATCATAGGAGCGAGTGGCGTCTCAGTGGCACGTTTTGCGGCGCTAAACGTCATTGCAGCCGCAGTTTGGGCGGTATTAAGTTGCGGCGTAGGATATTTATTTGGTGAAGCCTTGCGACCCATTTTAGACCATTTCGATGAATATCAGCGGTTGATCTTTATCGGTTTAGGGGGCGTGGTGGCGCTCATTGCTGCAGTTATTATCTGGCGAAAGCGCACTCGCTCAAAGTAGCGAGGCCATCAAGGGCGGCTGCTCGTTTGCGAAGCTGGTGTTGCCGTGGGCATGACTTGCTTCATATAGCTTTTCCAGATTGCTCCAGGGATGCGTCCACCTGTAATATTGTGGGTGGGGGCATAATTGTCATTGCCGACCCACACACCAACGGCAAGCGGTGTTGGTGTTGTGCTGCCATCTTTCGGGTGAGCGCTCGCTACAAGCCAGGCATCGCGGTGGTCCTGGGTAGTGCCGGTTTTGCCGATACAGTCGAACTCATCAAGACGCGCCCTTTTGCCGTTCCCATAATCCATCACACTGCGTAAGAGTTGATTCATAAGTGAGGCCTCAATCGGGGCGACGACGCGTATTTCTGTAGATTTTTCGCGTTTGTACAGGAGTTCACCACGATGGTTATAGATTTCTAAGATCCCATGTGGCCAAACGACTGTGCCACCATTTGCAAGGGTCGTAAAAGCGCCGGTCATTTCTAATAAGGTCACTTCACCGGTGCCAAGGGCAATTGTGAGGTTATCAGGCTGTGGGGATGTGATCCCTAAACGTCGTGCCACTTCAATAACTTTAGCGACGCCAACTTTTTGGGCCAGGCGAACAGCGCACGTATTAATAGAGTATGCGAAAGCTTGCTCTATGGTAATAATGCCTCGAGACTGCCATTTATAGTTACGTGGTGACCAGGTGCCGAGTTGGATTGGAGTATCTTCAATCAGATCATTAGGCATAACCCCGGCTTCTAAAGCCGCAAGGAAGAGCGGAATTTTAAAGGCCGAGCCGGGTTGGCGGAGCGCTTGCGTGGCACGGTTAAAAGGTGAATGATTGTAGGAAATGCCGCCTATCAGAGCCGTAACCGCCCCATCAAGCTGCATACTCACTAAGGCGCCTTGGGTAACGCGGGCTTGTTCACGATTCTTGTCAATTGTTGAGCGTATCAGCTCCTCCGCGACTTTTTGATGCTGGAGATTGAGAGTGGTAACAACGACAATATCCTCATGCGTATTCACATAGTTTGGGATCGTCTCCACAACCCAGTCTGCAAAATAATTCGCAGAGTTAAGCTGGGTATGTGTGTTCTGCGTGGTCAAGCCACTGTTCTCTGCCTCTTGTGCGACAGCTTCGGTAATAAACCCATGCTTGACCATATTTTTCAGAACAGTCTTTGCGCGCATAAACGCCAGGCCATTTTGACGTGTGGGGGCATAGCGTGAGGGCGCTTGGGGTAATCCAGCAATAATCGCGGCTTCAAGCAAGGTTAGTGTCTGTGCAGGTTTGCCGAAGTAGCGATGAGCAGCAGCATTAATGCCGTAGGTATGGGCTCCAAAATACACACGATTCAGATACATCGTGAGGATTTGATTTTTTGTAAATTCATGCTCAAGCCACACAGTCAAGATAAGTTCCTGAATTTTACGACGTATAGAGCGATCATCATAAGAATATGTGCCGCTGGCCTGGAGAAAGTTCTTCGCGAGCTGCTGGGTAATTGTGCTGCCGCCCTGTACCACATGACCTGCACGAATATTCGCAAGCAAAGCCCGGAGGGTGCCTTTAATATCCATCCCCCAGTGATCAAAAAAGCGGTGATCTTCTGTGGCAACGACTGCCTGGATGACATACGGCGGCAGTTCTTGGGCATCAACAGTGCCGCCATGAAAATCGCCATAAGTTGCGAAGACTTGACCATCTGATGACAGTAACGTAACACTTGAACGACGGGTAATCACCTGGGGATTGTGAATATCAGGCAGGTCATGAGCAAACCAGATCAAGATGCCAATACCAAGGATGAGTCCCCAAGAGAAAATATGAATACACGCTGCAGCAAGGCGTGCGAGCCAGCCCCATTGCTTGGGTGGTTTTGGTGGTGGTGGCGGCGGCGGTGGTTCGTTTGGCGGTTGCGGAGATGTGGGGCGTGGCCAAATAGGATCGCCTGGTGAAAATGTGGATTTATCGTTGCTCATTTGTGCAATAAATACCATTTTTAAACTTGAAATGGAAGTGTTATTAAGTTAAAGGATAAAAAGTCTGGATTGGGTATATCGCGGTTTTTGACTCAACAATACCACCACTAAATCAGGGATTATAAAAATATGCTGCTACAAATTCACGAGCCAGGCGATAGCGTAACCTCTCCTGAGAGTCTTAAAATATTACCAGCAATTGGGATCGATCTTGGGACGACTCATTCAGTCGTCAGTATAGTGCGCGATGGCCAGGTAGTCTGCCTTCCTATTAGCCAAAATGAATCGGTGCTGGTGCCTTCAGTCGTTGCATATAATGATGATCAAATTACTGTCGGTGTAGAGGCGGTGGCGCAGCTGAATCATGCCCCTGATTATGTTGTCACATCTGTGAAGCGTTTGATGGATGCGCCAAGCGAGATTGGGCGCGTGAGTGTGGGGGGGCAAGAGTTAACGGCAATTGAGGTCTCTGCCCATATTTTGGGGTATTTAAAACAGCGGACCGAGGCCTATCTAGAACACGAGATTCAGCAGGCCGTTATTACAGTCCCAGCATATTTCAGTGAAGCAGCCCGCACAGCCACACGCGATGCAGCGCAGTTAGCGGGCTTTGAGGTGCTGCGAATCGTGAATGAGCCGACAGCGGCAGCATTGGCCTACGGTCTGGAAACTGGGGCAGAGGGCGTGTACGCGATTTATGATTTAGGCGGGGGGACTTTTGATATATCACTTTTAAAGCTGCACCGGGGAGTATTCCAGGTGTTGGCAACGCAAGGAGATCTCCAATTGGGGGGCGATGATATAGATGAGGCAATCTTGCAACTGTGGTTGGCGCAGCGGCAAGCCGCAGGGTTGCGCGCGCCCGCAAGTCAGGAAGCCCTAAAACCCTTGCGGCTTATTGCGCGTCAGGCCAAAGAAGCGTTGTCGAGCATGTTAGAGGGGCAGTGGGTTCTTGATATTGCAGGGACACAATCCATCCATACACTTACCCAGGAGGCGCTGGCAAAACTAGCGGCGCCATTCATAGAGCGGACCTTAAGGATCTGCGCGGAAGTGGTGCAGCGATGCAATCAACCGATTAAAGGGGTGGTAACGGTTGGTGGAAGTACGCGTATGCCGCTGGTGCGCCACCATGTTGCAGAGTTTTTTAATGTTGAGCCGTACACAGATATCGATCCGGATATGGCCGTAGCTATGGGGGCGGCGCTCCAGGCAGACGCTCTAACTGGCGGACGCGATACGCTGCTCATTGATATGACACCACTGTCGCTGGGTATCGAAACAATGGGAGGGCTTGTGGAGCGCTTGATTGAGCGTAACACCCCCATTCCAGTGCGCCATAAGCAGGAGTTTACAACTTTTCAAGATGGGCAGACGGCAATCCTTATTCATGTGGTGCAGGGAGAGCGGGAGTTTGTAAAGGATTGCCAGTCTTTAGGGCAGTTTGAGCTGCGTGGTATTCCCCCAATGCCGGCGGGGGTGGCTCGTGTTGAGGTGATCTTTGCTTTAGATGCGGATGGCTTGCTGACGGTCTCTGCGACTGAGCAGCATACAGGGGTCCATCAGGCGATTGAAATCAAACCAAGTTATGGCCTCACAACCGAGGATATCAAGCGTATTCTAAGTGATAGCTACATGCATGGCCGTGCGGACATGGCAGAGCGACTCTTGGCGCAGGGGAGACTTGAAGCTGAGCAACTGATCACGATTATCGAAAAAGCTTTAGCTCAGGATGCCGATCTCTTAAGTGAGAAAGAAGTACAAGATATCAAAGCTAATGAGGCGATACTTTTGCAGGTGATGGAGCAACCAGATTATCAAGCGTTAAAATCAGCAATAACTCATTTAAAAATATTGACGCAACCATTAGCAGATCGTAGGATGATGCGGTCATTAAAACAACTGTAACGCAATGGAGACAAAACATGCCAAAAATGACTTTTGTGACCCCAGAGGGGAACCGCCAAGAGGTTGAGGCACCTTTAGGAATTTCCGTACTTGAAATTGCCCATCGTCATGGTATTGATTTGGAAGGGGCCTGCGAAGGCTCGCTAGCGTGCTCTACGTGTCACGTCATTATTGATCCAGAGTGGTATGATCTGCTGCATGAGGCGACAGAGGATGAAGAAGACATGTTAGACTTAGCCTTTGGTTTGACACGTACATCGCGTTTGGGTTGCCAGATCATGATGACCAACGAACTGGATGGCTTGACTGTCCATTTGCCGGCAGCGACGCGGAACATGATGGTAGATAAATAATGCGGTTGACCTGGCGTGATACCTATGAAATCGCCATCGCCTTAGAGGAACACCATCCTGATGTGGATGTTGTGCATCTGCGGTTTACAGATCTTTGGCAATGGATTCAAGAGTTGCCAGGATTTGTAGATGATCCTCAGCGGTGCAATGAGCGGATCTTAGAAAGTATTCAGATGGCATGGTTAGAGGAGCGACGATAGTTCTTGAGCTGAACTTTTCACCTTACACTATTCTTTTTTAAGTAGCACAATACTGATGCGGCGATTGCTGGGGGATTCGGGATCATGAGGGAGAAGGGGATCTTTATCTTCCTTACCAATCACGGCGTAAATGCGTTGATTATCAATCCCAGCAGTCAGCAAGGTGCGACGGCACGCATTGGCGCGGTCTGTGGAAAGTTCCCAGTTACTGTAGCCACGGTTTGAAGGAAACGGCGTCGAATCCGTATGACCACTAATCGTTAGCTTGTGGGGTAAATCCTTAATGACTTTCGCAACCAGCTCGATGAGTTTGCGAGCATAGCTATAAAGCATGCTACTGCCACTTGGAAACATAGAATATTGATCGCGGTCGACAATCTGAATGCGCAGGCCCTCTTTGGTTTGCTCAACAATTAAATTATGTGAAAGCTGTTTAAGCTCAGGCATTCCCTGTAATTGTTGGCGGATTTTTGCTTCAACCCCTTCAAAAGCCTTTTGATCAGATTCTTGCACGATCTTGCGGGCTTCTTGTACCGAAATCTTTGGTGATGGTTTTGTGGGAGAGCTGCTTGGATGTTTGTGGCTATCCTGCTGTTTGTTTTGTGGTAAGGCAGCGTCGCCTTTAGGGTCATCCAACTCACCTTCCTCACGGCTTTCCAGAGGGTCGGTTGAGGATACAGTGACGCCACCAAAAAAGCCTTGGCCGGAAAAGAAGCCCTGACCAGATCCGCCAGTTTGTTTTTTCATAAATTGGATCGGTTCGAAATAATTACTGATCCCAAGTTTCTGCTCGGCTGAGGTTGAGTTCAAAAGCCAAAGCAGCAAGAAGAAAGCCATCATCGCGGTAACGAAGTCAGCATACGCCACTTTCCAGGCGCCTCCATGATGACCATGATCAGCTTTTTTTATACGCTTAATAATGGTGATGTTAGGCTTATCGTCTTTCTTGGGTTTGTTATCATTAGTCTCTTCAGCCATAGTATGCCTTAAAGGTTATTGCAGGCCTGCTCGACCTCAAGAAAGGAAGGCTGCGCATAGGGTGGAATGCTTTTGCGGGCAAACTCAACAGAAATAACGGGAGCAAAGCCATTTAGATGGGCGAGTAAGCCAACCCTGATGCATTCAACATATTTACTATCAAGCTCAAAGGTATTTTTAATTGCGTTTGCCATTGGAGCGACAAAGCCGTAGGCAACAAGCACACCGAAGAAAGTACCGACTAGGGCGGCGCCAATGAGATGCCCGAGCACTTCTGGGGGCTCGGTGATGGATCCCATGGTGTGAATAACACCAAGAACCGCCGCCACAATGCCCAGCGCGGGCAGGGCATCGGCAACCGTTTGAATCGCTCCTGCGACGCGATGATCTTCGGCGTGGTGTGTGCTGAGTTCGATATCCATCAACGTTTCAATATGTAATGGATTATCAGCATTCATCGTCACCATCCTCAAATAATCACAGAGAAACACGACAGCATGGTGATTGTGAATAAATTTAGGAAATTTTTGAAATAAATCACTTTTGTGCGGATCTTCAAGATGCGGCTCAATCGCTAAGGCACCCTTAGCTTTAAGCAGCTTAAGAACACTGTATTGGAGGCATAAAAGTTCAAGATATGCATTTTTATCAAACTGCGGTCCAGCCATTAGACTTTTCATGGCACGGCCCATTTCTGCGAGGACTGATTTCGGATTGCCAATAATAAAACCGCCAGCACCGCTGCCCAAAATAATGAGAAACTCTAAAGGTTGCCACAAAACATGAAGGTGCCCACCTGCTAAAACATAGCCTGTAATCACGCAGGCAATGACGACAACGGTACCAATAATAAAAAACATGAGCCCTCTTTAATTTTATCCAGCTATTTGTAAAAATAACATTGACGCTACTATGGGGACTGTCCTCAAGCACAATAAAAATGCAAGACTCTGTCAGGTCAATGTTCAAAATCTTAAATCTATGGCTCAAACCTGACCTCAATAGACTTTTTCACATTGCACTATGTACCGTCGTTTAATTTGCAGTATACTGACGGACAGTTAAAGAACTTTAAAAACAAGCCTATTTTTGACATATGAGCTAAATTGGTGCGAAAGTTATCAAAAAATTTACTTTTGGTTGGCATATTTGTCAGGCTAAGTCAATATGCATAGGATGAAATATCACAACATTCATGAAATTGTTACAAATAAGCGTTTTGTTTTTAACAATTTATAAGCGACAAACGTAAAATGAGCAGCGAGAGGTAAGGATATGGCAGATGCAAAGCTAACACTTCCAAATGGGACGACTGTAGATCTCCCCATAATTGAGGGAACCGAAGGCCCAGTCGTGCTTGATACACGCAAGCTTTATGACCAGTCTGGCTGCTTCACCTATGATCCAGGGTTTATGGCAACGGCGAGTTGTTCATCAGAAATTACTTTTATTGATGGCGAGAAGGGTATATTGCTGCATCGAGGCTATCCGATTGAAGAGCTTGCAACGCATAGCGATTTTATGGAAACCATGTATCTCCTCCTTTATGGCGATTTGCCCAATATGGAGCAGAAGCGTAAGTTTGAGGGCGAGCTGGTGCATCATACCATGGTCCATGAACAGCTGACGCGATTCTATCAAGGCTTCCGCCGCGATGCTCATCCAATGGCTGTGATGGTGGGTGTGGTTGGGGCGCTTTCAGCGTTTTACCACGATAGCCTTAATATCCATGATCCAGAACAGCGGGAGATAGCTTGCCTGCGTTTAGTCGCGAAAATGCCGACCATTGCGGCAATGGCGTATAAATATTCCGTTGGCCAGCCTTTTGTGTATCCTCGCAATGATCTCAAGTATGCTGAAAATTTTCTTTATATGATGTTCTCAGTGCCGTGTGAACCTTACAAGCTGCATCCAGTGTTAGCGCGGGCACTCGATAAAATACTGATTTTACACGCGGACCATGAGCAAAATGCCTCAACCTCGACTGTAAGGTTAGCTGGCTCAAGTGGGGCAAATCCGTTTGCGTGCATTGCGGCTGGAATTGCGTGTTTATGGGGTCCTGCCCATGGTGGAGCAAATGAAGCCGTTTTAACCATGCTTAAGGAAATTGGATCTAAAGACCGAATTCCTGAATTTATTCGGCGTGCCAAGGATAAAAATGATCCGTTTCGTCTCATGGGCTTTGGGCATCGAGTCTATAAAAACTATGACCCGCGCGCCAATGTGATGCGTCAAACCTGCCATGAAGTCTTAGAGGAATTGGGGTTGCGTAATGATCCATTGCTGGAAATTGCGATGGAGCTTGAAAAGATAGCGCTGGAAGATCCTTACTTCATTGAGAAAAAATTATATCCAAATGTTGACTTTTATTCAGGAATTATTTTAAAAACAATGCAAATCCCGACGTCAATGTTTACAGTATTGTTTGCTATGGCAAGGACGGTCGGATGGGTGGCGCAATGGAAAGAAATGATTGCTGATCCGGCACAGAAGATTGGGCGGCCTCGCCAATTGTATGTTGGGCAGCATCGTAGAGAGTATGTGCCATTACACAAACGTACATAGTATGAGGCACTATGATTGATAACGAAAAAATGGAGCCGCGAGCGAAAATCTATGTTTTTCGTGAGACAGGCTTTGTTGCCCCACGCAACGACAATAGTTCGCCCCTGAAGAAACGCTTACAAAAAAGCGGTATCATGATCATTGTCTTAATTATTGTGGTGGCAACGATTGTTTCTCATTTATAGGTCACTATGAAGGGGGCGGCGCCCTATAGCTGTGGACAGGTGTCAACTGCAAAACCGGTCCTGAAAAAGCGTTTTTTTGTTGCTGTAATAAAATTTGGCTGTTTTACCTATTGAAAAATTTTTTCTAAGGACTATATTAAGATTTTATTCGAGGTCTTAATTATGCGTTCAATTTTATCTGCTGCCGTATGTGTTAGTTTGTTGTTAAATCCTCTCGGGGGAGCTTGGGCATACAGTCCCAATCGTGCAACTCTCGAAGATCAGCATGCATCAAAGAAGTTAGGCAACACCCAACAAGCAGCTCAAGAGGCTGTAGAGCCCGCAGCTGATCACCCTAAAGCTAAGTCTAAGAGAGCAGCATGGATTGTTATTGGCACTATGACTGGCGTCGCTGCGATCCTTAGTATTATCATCTGGGGGGCTTTTCGCAATTCGGCGACAACTGATAAGTCAACTGGTTTGGATCAAAATGACAATCATTTTAACGATCCCAAAACAATAAAAAACTTTGTTAAGAGTTTTACGAATCCTCCTGGGGGAAGAGGTTCTTCGACCTTTGACTCAGGTGCGTTAGGGAAGGATGACTCAACGAAGAGAAGTCTCAATCAGCCTTTGCAATATTTGGACTTAGAAGGCTATTCACCTCAAAAGCAGCAGCAAGATTCCAGAAAAGCCAAAGAGTACGAAGACAGAGGCAAGGTGTCTGTTGATAGCACATTTCACCCAAAAAAGGTTGCTGAGAAACTAGAGATAACGCAACCTGTTACTCCTGCAACGAATCCCAACCCTGCCACAGTGAGCGCAACGCCCATCAGTGATGAATTTCCTTTTTTTGGAAATGAGATTTTTGTCGCATCAACAGCAGAAATCCGGGCAAATGCCATGAAGGCTGAAAAAATGCAACACATGTCGCTTTATTATTCAGCTTTGGGAATGAGTCCAGCTAAGGCTCTTGATGAAAAAGCTCGTGTGAGTAAGAATTTAGAGCGTTCTGGCTCAGGTGCGTTAGGGGAGGATGACTCAACGAAGAGGAGTCTCAATCAGTCTTTGCGATATTTTGACTTAGAAGGGAGAAGCGATTTCAGTCAACACCAGCAGCAAGATTCCAGAAAAGCCAAAGAGTGCGAAGACAGAGGCAAGGTGTTTGCTGATAGCACATTTGTTCGACAGAAGGTTGCTGAGCAGCAGGTAGAGAAGTCTGGTGTTGCTGCAGAAACGAACACTAATAATATGGATCCTTATAAACTCCCGACCGATAACCAAAGTTGTGTAATTGCTTGATAAATCGTAGCTGACATATGCCAGAAATTAAGGTGTTTCTTGGGTTGACGGGCGTGCAGTTCGGACGGATTTAGGCGGGCGCAGAAGCGCGGTTAGAAGGGTATCGAACACGCGTGTCGTTTTTTTCTTTGGAGTCGCGCCCTAAATGACAACCTAGAAATATGAAATTTAAATTGACGGCACGCCATAAATTTTATATGTTGTGTCAGTTCACTGAATGTGCCGGTTTAGCTCAGCTGGTAGAGCAACTGATTTGTAATCAGTAGGTCGTTGGTTCGATTCCGACAACCGGCACCACCCATAAAATTTTTCCTTGATTTTTACCCCGATTTTCCGTATACCTAGCCACAGATCAGCCTTATAGAAGAGTATATGAGGGGCTGTACCTTGCCAGGAAACTGGCTTCACGGATGGTCAGGTCGAATCTGACTATGCCGCAACCCAAAAGGATAAAATATGAGTAAATTTTTATATGAAACGGTGTTTTTAACCCGTCCAGAGCTCTCTCAAGCTCAGACTGAAAGCTTGGCTACTCAGTTCAGTGGTGTGATAAAGCAAAACGGTGGTGATGTTATTACTACAGAATATTGTGGGCTGAAAACGCTCGCTTATCGTATCAAGAAAAATCGTCGGGCTCACTATGTTTTGATGAATATTGCCGCATCTCCTGCAGCGATGAAGGAAACAGAGCGGCAAATGGGTTTGGATGAGAACATTTTACGCTTTTTAAGCGTGCGTGTGGAAAAGCATCAAAAAGGCCCATCTGCTTTGGCCAGTAAGCCTAGAGAACATCGCCGTGACCAAGATTTTGATAACGCAGAAGGATTCTAATCATGATAGAACAAACAAACCAACCTGGTGGTCGCCGCGTCAATTTTCGTCGCCGCAAGAGTTGCCCTTTTACCGGTCCAGACGCAATTGCAGTTGACTATAAAGATGTGCGGTTGCTACAGCGCTATATGACCGACTATGGGAAAATTATCCCAAGCCGCATTACTGGTGTTTCAACCAAGAAGCAACGTGATGTTGCGGTTGCTATTAAGCGCGCACGTTTCTTAGGATTGCTTCCTTACGTTGTACGCTAAGCCGTGCAGTCGGGCGTGCCGACTTTAGATCTTAGCTCTCCTTGGTGTACAATCAAGGGGAGCTGAATCATAAATTTAAAGTTTTGGTTTTGTATTGTGGGTAAAGTTTTTCACTGTTCACTTGCAGAATCTGTCTATGTAAGGCAAAGCTTTAAGCTCTTAACTTGATTTTCTCTCATGAAACTTATTAAATCTGTCACTGCCGTAGGTTTTTATACGATTATTAGTCGTGTTGTAGGATTTCTGCGCGATATCTTAATGGCGTCGTATATTGGCACTGGAGCCATCATGGATCCTTTGGTGATTGCGATTAAGATTCCAAGCTTTGTGCGGCGTATTTTGGCTGAAGGGGCTTTCAATGCCTCATTTGTGCCAATGTTTACAGCATTGTTGACCTCAAGGTCGCGCCAGGAGGCGGCGACGTTTGCTCAAGAGGTGCTGACGATCTTGATGAGTGTGTTGTTGCCGTTGACGCTTGTTGTCGAAATTTTTATGCCATGGATCGTGCCGCTCTTGTCTCCAGGATTTAACGAAGAGATGATGCTTAGAGCGATAGAATTTACGCGTGTCACTTTCCCCTTTGTTGTCCTGATCTCGTTAACGGCTTTATTTAGTAGCATCCTCAATTCATTCGATCGTTTTACGGCAGCTGCCTCTTCGCCAATTGCGGGCGGTGTGTTTGTCGTGTCTATACTTTTGTTGTATGGGCCTGGACATGTCGCGAGCGGTCAACCTGTGGCAATGGCTATTGTTGGCTCTGGGGTTGTGCAGCTGCTATGGGTAATGTTGCCGTGTTACTTAATGGGTATGAAAATTCATTGGTGGCCTCGACCGCTGTCCTTAGAATCTCGAGCGTTTATTAAGCGAATGCTACCGGGGGCGGTTGGCTCAGGAGTAACCCAGATTAACCTGTTTGTTGATATGATTATTGCGTCCTTACTGCCCACAGGGACAATGTCATTTCTCTACTATGCGGATCGGTTTAATCAACTACCCATTAGTGTGCTGGGTTCAGCAATTAGCACAGCTTTGTTGCCGATTATGGCACGTCAATGGCGATCTGGCGATCGGTCTAATGCTATGCATAATCAGAATCGGGCCATTGAATTTTCTATGCTTGTGGCCTTACCAATGATGATTGGTTTAATGTATTTAGCCTATCCGCTGATTCTTGTGGTGTTTCAGCGTAACGCGTTCTCAGTGGCGGCAACCCACGAGACAGCGAAGGTTTTGGCCGCGTTCTCGAGTGGTTTGCCAGCATACATTTTAGTCAAGATTTTTAATACCAGCTTTTTCTCCCGTCAAGATACAACCACGCCGATCCGCGTTGCCACTATAAGTATGGTCTTGAATGTGGTCTTGAGTCTTCTCCTTATGCACCCTCTGAAGCATGTCGGTATTGCCTTAGCCCCGTCGATCGCTGCTTGGACCAGTGCTGGCATTTTAGGCGCGTTGTTATACCGTCAGCAATATTTAGTTATTGATGAAAATCTAAAACGATTTATCCCACGTGTCTTGATTTGTTGTGTGGTATTAGTCATGGTCTTAATGTTGGCACGCCATGGTTTAACACCGTATTTAGAAAGTGGTGATGGATGGTGGATACGCAGCCTGGCGTTAACAGCTCTAGTCTGCATCGGGATTGTTACTTTCTTAGTGTCTAGCTATGCAACCGGATGTGTCGATTTCAAAGACCTGGTCCAGCATGTCACATTCAATGATGAAGAGGCACCTAAGTCTCAGTCTTATCATTCATACTAGTAGAGTGAGGTAAAAATGCCCCCCAAGGTAGCAGTCTACACGACTTACCAGTCTGATCCTTACAAGGTAGTCGCAAAGCTACTTGAAAAAGTGTATAGCTCTGGACAGCGTGCACTTGTGTTGTGCCCTGACGAGAAGATGGCAACCCTCGATACCACCCTTTGGACCTACCACCCCGGTAGTTTCTTACCGCATGGTATGATGACAGATGCTTTTCCTGAAAATCAGCCTATCTTATTAGCTGACAAGAGTACTAAAGCAAACAACGCCGCGGTTTTGTTGATTGCTGGGACAACAGTGCCTGAAAATGTTAATGAATTTGAAAAAATTGTGTGGGTTGTTGATGGCGCTGATACACAGGCAATCGCGCTTTCTGAGGCCTGGGGACGCGCCTATGTTGGTGAGGTTATATATTGGCGCCAAACCGTGGATGGACAATGGCAGATGGCATAATCCAAGGCAAGGAACGCTTTGTAGGCGACATTGAGCCGCTTCTCGCTGTTGAAGCCGTAGGGCAGGCTAAGGGCACGATTCTATTCGTGGCACGTGATCGTGTCCAGGCTGAGACATTAGTAACAGCGATACCATTCTTTAGGCCGGACGCTAAGGTCATAGTGTTTCCTGCATGGGATTGTGTCCCTTATGACCGGGTGTCACCAAGCACGGCAATCATTCAGCAGCGCCTCTATGCCCGCTGGCAATTGGAGCAAACGCAGCCAAATCAACAGTGTTGGCTTATTGTCCCTGCCGCGGCGTTAATGCAAAAAGTTGGCCCGGCGCCAAGGAGTTTCCAGCTTGGAGTTGGCGCTAGTATAGATCGTGAGCAGCTTTTGTTGTGGTTAAGTAACCACGGATATCAGCGAGTTGATATGGTCGTTGGGCCTGGTGACTTTGCAGTACGTGGGAGCTTAATTGATATTTTCCCCAGTGCCGCTATGCACCCAGTGCGGCTTGACTGGTTTGGGAACATACTCGACACAATGAGCACCATAGATGTTGAATCACAGCGCTCTATGGACGCATGCCCAGAGCTTACTTTGTTGCCGATGACTGAAATCATTCTCGACGCTGCAACACAGACTCGGTTTCTATCTCGCTATCGGGAAGTTTTTAATGTTGACTTTTCTGACCCGATGTACGTCTCTGTCCAACAAGGTCGAAATTATCAGGGAAGTGAGCATCTAATGCCGCTTTTTTATGAGAATGTCCTGCCCTTATGGGAGAGTATCCCCGTAAGCATGGTCGTTGTGGGTAATGGCGTTACAGAGGCTGTGGCAGCGCAGTGGCAACAGATACAAGATCATTATCAGGCACGACAAACGGTCTCTACCTTAGCGTTCACGCTCGACGCTCCGTATTATGCCTTGTCCCCAGATTCATTGTATATGACCCCTCAAGAGGTAAGTACCAACTTAGTCAAGTATAACACACATTTCCTCCATGATAGCAAACGCCCTGAGCGATTTGAGAATCCCCCAAGCTCGGCAGCCTCCCCCCTGATGGCGATAGATTGGCTGAAACAGCAGTCAGAAGCGGCAGCGATTGTAATTGGTTGTGCGAGTCACGGTCGTCAATCGCGCGCGCGGCATATGTTAGAAGAGGCGGGGCTGTCAGTGGCCGCAGACGTCGCGACATGGTCAGAGTGTAAATCAGTGGCAGCTGGCACCATAGCGCTCGTGCCACTCGCGGTTAACGTTGCTTGGTCTTATCGCGAGCAGGGGGTACCCCTTATCATTGTTGTGCCAGATACTCTCTTATTTGGGGCCATTGAGGTCAGTCGTGGACGCGCGCCTCAGAAGGCATCTTTAGGTATCCATGATTTAAATGTGGGGGATCTCGTGGTGCATGCCGATCATGGTGTCGGGCGGTATGAAGGCTTGATTGTGCTTGAAGTCATGGGATACCCACATGATTGTCTCCAAGTGGTGTATGCCGGTGGCGATAAGCTATTTGTGCCGGTTGAAAATATCGGTATTTTAAGCCGCTATGGCAGTGAAACCGCTGATCTGGATAAGCTTGGAAGTACGGCCTGGCAACACCGTAAAGCGCGTGTGAAAAATCGGTTGACGGAGATTGCGCACCACCTGATGCGCATCGCTGCGGAGCGCAAGACTCATCAAGGCACACTCATTGAGGCGGGCTCAGACTACACACAATTCTGCCATAAATTCCCTTATCCAGAGACACCGGATCAGCAGCGCGCCATCAGTGACGTAATGGAGGATTTAGCCTCGGGGCGTCCGATGGATCGGCTTGTCTGCGGGGATGTGGGATTTGGCAAAACAGAGGTGGCGATGCGCGCCGCTTACGCTGTTGCAAGCCAAGGATTTCAGGTGGCTGTGGTGGTGCCGACAACCATTCTGTGTCAGCAGCATTACGAGAATTTCCAAGAGCGGTTCCAAGGGACGGGGGTTCATATCGCGGCACTATCGCGACTTGTTCCCGATAAGCAGGTGCGTCAGGTGCGCTCACAGCTCGCCACTGGAGAGGTGCAAATCGTGGTGGCGACTCACGGTATTCTCTCGGATAAAACACAGTGGCAAAATCTAGGGCTTGTCATCATTGATGAGGAACACCACTTTGGTGTTGCCCAAAAAGAGAAGCTCAAAGAACTGCGCAGTACGGTGCATGTCTTAACATTAACAGCAACTCCCATTCCACGTACCCTACAAATGGCCCTTGCCGGCGTGCGAGATTTAAGTTTAATCACAACGCCGCCCATCGATCGACTGCCAGTCCATACGGTAGGCTTGATTAAAGATCCGCTGGTCATCCGTGATGCGATATTACGTGAAAGATTTCGCGGGGGGCAGGTGTTTTATGTGTGTCCTCGTATCGAGGATCTGGCTGTGCTCGAAGCAGAAGTGCGAGAGCTGGTCCCAGAAATGCGGATTTTAACGGCCCATGGTCAAATGCCAACTGCAGCTTTAGAAAAAGCTATGCACGCCTTCTATACGCGCCAATTTGATCTGCTGCTATGCACAAATATCATTGAGTCAGGAATTGATATCCCAACGGCGAATACCATGATCGTGCATCGTGCGGATATGTTCGGGTTGTCACAACTCTATCAGCTGCGCGGTCGTGTTGGGCGGGCGAAAGTGCGTGGGTATGCTTACCTGACAGTGACTGCGCAAGCCTACCAAATTCCTTCAGTGCAAAAACGTTTGGAAGTAATTCAGAGCCTCGACTACTTGGGCGCGGGATTTGCTTTGGCAAGTCACGATATGGAGCTGCGCGGGGCAGGTAATCTTGTGGGCAAGGAGCAATCAGGGCATATTCGTGAAGTTGGCACAGAGCTGTATCAGCAGCTATTAGATGAGGCTTTAGAAGCGGTGCGTAGTGGCGAAGTCGCTCCAGCTGTGGAAAATGAAGTGCAGATTAATGTGGGGATGCCGGTGATGATTCCCGAAGCGTACGTCAACAGCTTAAGTATTCGGTTGCAGCTGTATCGGCGATTGGGGGCGGTAAAGACACAGGCAGAGATCGATACGTTGGCAGCTGAGTTCGTTGACCGCTTTGGCCCCTTGCCAGACGAGGTTAAAAATCTTCTTGTCATCATGACGCTTAAGGTGATGTGCCGCGCTTGTAGTGTGAAAAAGCTGGATGCGGGGCCAAAAGGTATGGTGGTAACCTTTGCGCCTCAGGGGGCGGTGGATCCGCTGCGTCTTGTCGCGTGGGTGCAGAAAAATCCAATTACCCGGCAAATCAAGCCAGATCAGCGCTTAATTATTGTCGAGCCATGGCCAGATATTCAAACGCGCGTGGCTGGGATCAAGCGGTTGTTAGCAGAAATGACCGAGGCATTTGGGGGGGAGGAGCATGGCATTCCACATTGATATTTCAGTCCACGATTCGCGATGGCGGAAAGTCTGTCCATCCCTCTATCCCCATGTGCGGAAGATGGTGCGCGCGTCCGTGCAAGCGGGGATGTCAGATATAACCGCTTATGCGCGGCGAGGGGGTGTCGTGATGATTAGCGTGCTGCTCACCCACGACGCGGAGATGCAGGGCTTAAACCACCACTATCGTGGTAAGGACAAGCCCACCAATGTTTTATCGTTTGCCACCGTATCTCCAGAGATGATGCCACAGCTGTTGGTATCAAAATCTCAGCCGATTGTCTTGGGGGACATTATTATCGCTTATGAAACCGTCGCTCGCGAGGCAGTCGAGCTCAGCAAATCTTTCAAGGATCATTTTAACCACATGCTCGTGCATGGGAGTCTGCATCTTTTGGGCTATGATCATGAAACTGATGAACAAGCAGAAATCATGGAGCCACTGGAAGCAAAGATTCTGGGCGATTTGCATTGAGTTGTTCAGGTTTGTGTGTATCGATCCTAAGCCAATTTCAGGACTCACCATTCACGGGGGACTATAGAAACTCGCGTTTCTGAGCCTGATATTCGACTTGCTGACGTAGCATCTCTTCAAGCTGGGTTTTATGCTTCTTCAACTCTTTGTGGGCGAGGTCCTGGTACAACTGCAGGTATTCGGGCTTGGCATCGGCAAGGTCGCCGTTAAAGGGAATCCCCCTTTCGTCCCGAAGCTCAGGCTGTAAGGACAGATACCGCTTGCCGAGTTTTGTGTGCATTGCGTTATCAATATTACTGCTTAGGTCCATCTGGGCGAATATGAGAGGTAGAAGCCAGCCCAGTTTACCGGCTTCAGGATTCACTGCCCTATAGTCAGAGGTGCCCTGACCAGTCCCCAGAGATAGAATGTGGACGTTCTGCTCGTAAGGTAGAATATCCTCATGGCGACGTTTGATCGCCTCCAGCACCAGCTCGGCCGGATTGTTCTTCCAGATCCCGCCATCGAGGAACGTATACGGCTTCTCTGCCGGCTTCCAGTTCATAATCTCATGGTGGCTATAGGTTGGCCTTGTGCGCCTCAGATTGTAAATCTGGGCCGACGAGAAGTAGGTTGGCGCGGCTGACGTGGCCCGCCCGACATCGCGCATGAGAAAATCCCAATGCGCATGCCGCTGGGCATTCCAGCTATCAAAAATGAACGGCGTAAACGGCGAAGTTGACCCATCAACCGTGGTTACCAGCACATTGGTTAAGGTGTCGCTGAGATGGAGGTCTTGAAACGAGTGACTCAGCAGGGCTTCTAAACCATCAGCTGAGTACTTGTTCTCTAAGATTCCCATTGTCTTAGGCGTAAAGATCTTATGACCATGCTCCGTAAACAGCTTGGTCAGCTCAGCTAAGTCCGCAATCTGGCGCGTGTGCCCATCGGCAGACGCTGTACAACCTAACGCCAGAATCCCTCCAATGGAGGTGCCGCCGAGGTAATCAAAGAGCTCATGAATCTGGAAGGCCTTCTTGGTATAATCCTTAGAACGGGTTTCCAATGCCTCGAGTATCACAGCTGGAATCAGACCACGGATGCCCCCGCCACAAATCGAAAGACCATAATAGTGGTTGGGAGTGTCTTTAGGGAAAGCGTGACGCGTGTCTGAAACGTATCCCTCCGTGGGGTTCGCAAGCGGTTTCGTCCAAAATGGCGAACCCTCATCTAGAAAGGTGGTTTGGGATATGCGCTCTGGAATCGCTGTGATGGAAGATAGTTCGTTGCCGTGAGATACCTCTTGCTTGCCGTTATTCTCCGCTCTTTCCATACCTGGGCTTTCTTCCTTCAGGATGAGCAGGTTGTAGTGGGTTAAGCCATGGGTATGAAGCGCATAGACGGTATTCCCCGTGGCGCTTGGGTTAGCGGTATGGACACAGATCACCTCCTGGGAGCTGCCTGGCTTTTTCTGCCAGACGTGAGCCTTAGTATTGGTAAGCTTAGCCAACGCATCCAGGCTGGCAGTGCTTCCAGGGATGTAGCTCAGCCACCCGCCCTTGGCGAGATAGCCCAAGACAAACTCGGTGAAGATGTCGGGGTCGAGGCCGTAGGTGTTCAGGGTGCGCTCAATGTCATCACAGATTTTGATCGCTTTGAGTAGGGCAGCTTTCTCACTGGTGTAAAATGCATCGGCCATCGTGTCGAATAGCTTGAGCAGCGCTGCCGCCTCATGGAAAACCGAAGTCTTTAAGCTGGTATTGATCTTGCGAAGCGTCTCATCCATGTCGCTCTGGGCTTTATGGTATTGCTGGGCGAGAGCCTGACCGCCGCTGTCTTTCAAGGTCGGTGGCAGCGTCCCTGTCACTAGTGCCGCCTTGATTTCTGACTGGATGAGTTGGCGAATCTCTTTGGCGATCTCCGGTTGGTTTTGCGACTCGAGAAGCTTTTCCACCGCGGTATCGCGGTCTAGCCCGAGCACATTAAATCCGCAGCTCGCAGCATTATGGACCGTGTCGAACTCACTCATCTTGGCTTCTTCGAAGATGAGGGTGTGGCCTTGGGGAGAAAGCTTGCCTTTTAGCGGGAGAGACACAGTGGGGAGGCTAGCGGTAGACAGCGGGATCAAGAGAGGAGACACTGGCTTTTCAGCTTTGGGGGACGCCATGGACGGTATCTGTGTCTGAAGGAGTTGCCTGCCAGAGCTTGCCTGTCGAGAGCGGTTTCTCTCAACAGCCTCGGAGATCTCATGCCTTAGTTTCTCGCCAATCTGATTATGACTTAAGTCTAGCCATGTCAGAGCGGAATTGGAGAGGAGAGCCTGGGCCATCGATGCTGCGCCGCTGTCGCCAATCTGATTCCCCACTAAGTTTAGGTCTGTCAGAGCGGAATTGGAGAGGAGCGCCTGGGCCATCGATGCCGCCCCCTGGTCGCCCATCTGATTACTCCCTAAGTTTAGCTGTCTCAGAGCGGAGTTTGTGAGCAGAGCCTGGGCCATCGATGCCGCCCCGCTGGCGCCAATCTGATTCTGCCCTAAGTCTAGGCGTGTCAGAGCGGCGTTTGTGAGCAGAGCTTGGGCGATCGATGCCGCCCCCTGGTCGCCAATCTCATTATGCCCTAAGTTTAGCTGTCTCAGAGCGGAGTTTGTGAGCAGAGCCTGGGCGATCGATGCCGCCCCCTTGGCGCCAATGTAATTACTCCCTAAGTTTAGCTGTCTCAGAGCGGAGTTTGTGAGCAGAGCCTGGGCGATCGATGCCGCCCCGCTGGCGCCCATCTGATTATCCTCTAAGTCTAGCTGTCTCAGAGCGGAATTTGTGAGCAGAGCCTGGGCCATCGATGCCGCTCCTTTATCACCAATCTGATTAATAGATAAGTCTAGCTGTCTCAGAGCGGAATTTGTGAGCAGAGCCTGGGCCATCGATGCCGCCCCGCTGGCGCCAATCTGATTCCACGTTAAGTTTAGCTGTGTCAGAGCGGCGTTCCTTTGAAGAATATCGGCGAAGAATTGTGCTCCTTGATCATCAATCTGATTTTGCGCTAAGTTTAGCTCTGTTAGAGAGACATCTATGAGCTCCCGTCGGAGCTTGTCTTGAGTCATAGCGCTGAGTTTTTTAAACAGATTGAGATTGAATCTGGGATACTTTTCGAGCATTTCGCGTTCTTCAATCCGGTCACAGCCTTGAAGCTTCAGGTCTGTTAAGGTTGGCGCTTGCGCTATAAGCGTTGCGAGTTCAGTTTCTGGAAGATTTTTATCGCCTTGAAAGTCGGCAGACCTTAAGAGCGGACATTGAAGAGCTAATGTGCTTAATTTGGGACAGTGCGGGAGCGCCAACTTGCGCAGCCGAGGCGTATCGAGCCCAAGTCTTTCCAAGTTATCGCACGAGCTTATCGTTAAATGCGTGAGGTTTTTCATCCTTAAAGAAGTTGATTGGATCCAACTGGACAACCATGCACGGACATCGGGAGCGACATAGATTATCTCTGTAAGCCCTGGAAGGTCGTGCAAGCTTATCGAACTCAGTCCAGGCGATGTTTCAGATAACATCACAAAAATCTGCCCCGTTACCTCGGGACACTGACTTAACTGGAGGTGGGTCAGATTCGCCAGGGTAAACTTTTGCAGAATCATATTGGTTAAGGCGTGGGTATTGAGGCTTAGTGAACGCCACTCATAGCGTTTGAGCTCCTCAAGCCACTGTTGTTGGCTGCTGAGGGGCAGCTTCCTCAAATCTAGGTTATGCGCTAAAAACTTCTCCCGCTGCGCTTGCATTGTGAGGGACTGAAAATCCTCTAAACTCTGGCCGAGGATTTCTTTGCGTAATTGCTCTTGAATCTTTTGTAATTCAATGAGGGCGGTGTGGGGACCGATGCCAACGCCGCGCTTTAGTTGGTCAAGGGTCATTTCGTTTGGCTCGACTTTCTGCGACCTCAAAACGGCCTGCGCTGTCGTTGAGGTTATGTAACCGCCCTGAGCGTTGGTTTTATAGTCGCCGCCATCAACCCGCTTAAACCGTTCCGCGACGGAAATATTTTCGGCCAAGATCGCCTGATAGCGTTTGCCGAGTTCAGGCTCCAATTTCATCAAAAGATCTATAAAGGTTAAGTCTGGGTTGTTTTGGTTATCTTCTAAGATTTTTTGCAACCGGATAAGATCTGCATACAGCTGCTGAATCATGAGGGGGGTAAAAGGGACGCCAATAAAAGTGGGATTATGTTTTCGACTGAGAAAGACCTTTAGCTCGTCAGGCGTGAAGAGCCCCATATAGCTCTCATGAATTCCAGAGACTTTTTGCAGCCATTTGGTGGTTAACTCCCCCGGGTTGAGCGTGGTGCGAAAATGGTCCCTGACCTCTTGGGGGATTTTTTCTTTCATCTGATCTAGGCAAAAGAGCACCGACTTCACTCGCACCTTGAGCTTGGTGTTGCCGTCTTTGACTTCCGTTGCAAAGGTTGGGACAAAGCTGTGATCATTGTCGACACAGGTAATCGTATATCGCGTGGTCGTGGGGTGTGAATCGGGGACAAAGGGGGTGAGAATATAGTTATCTGGCTTGCCATCTTCTGGCCGAATTATCATCGTTGAGAGCAGGATTTTGCCGAGGCTGTTCAGGTCAAGCTGGGCGAGGGAGATCGGTTTCTTCTCAAGCACGTCTTGGAGATTATCCCCTTTGATTCCCCCTGAGATCAAGACGGGATCTTCTCCCATACGCGTCAACTCAACGTAGGGGGCGCCATGGCCCGCGAGCAGACGCATCAGTTCTCCAGCGGCATACTCCATGCCAGGGAGTTCGGGATTAAGTTTGAAGTACAGCTCATAATCTCCATGAGTAGCTCTGCCAACAGGCGCGCGACCATAGGTTTTAAGGGCTTTAAACTCTCCTTTCGGACCTGTAAGTTGCTGGAACACGTCGGGGCGTAAAAAGCGGGTTTTCTGAGTCGCAGTTTTGATAGCGGTGCCGTTACCCTTTGAGGGCAGTAGAGTCTCAAGAGCCATGCGCCAAGCAATTTCAGGGTTTCTGGATTCTAGAATTTTTAGGGCTGTAGCAAGGGGGGACTTTGCGCTAAGCTTGACGCTCTCTTGAAAATCTTGCAAGTGCCGCCAGTGGACGTGCTTGCCGGCTCCTTTATAAATGAGGTAGGAGACAATCTCAGAAGCTTTGAGCCTTAAGGCAAGATCAAGCGCGCTTTGCCTGTTGGAGTCTAGGGTCTCGATGATTCCAGGTTGCTCAAGGAGGACCTCTAGCCGTTGAATGACTTGCTGGGGGTCATCTTTATGCTGATTAATGATCTTGTGCAGCAGGGGCTGGTGGACTTTGTCAACCCAATGGGGATTGGCGCCAAGCTTGATCAGAAGTTTAAGCGCCGCCGCTGATAAGTCTTCGCGGACGATCTGCTGCAGTACTTCTGGCTGTCTCCAGCGATCTGGGATGAGCGTTAGGTGGGCGCGTTCAGCAAAACTGCGGGTGAGTTGCTCAACCAGGCCCGGTGTGGGGGAGAGGTTTGATAAGAGATTGTGGGTTAGCTCCCGGATGGTCTGGACGTTGTCCACTTTCTTAAGTTCAAGCTCACGCAGGAGCTTAAACAAGGGCTTTGCGGAGGGTCCTATCTTGTGACTAACATCGAGGAAGTCTTCAACTGGCTTGGGGACAGTCCACGTTTTTCCGTCCATAGCGGCATAGAGATGTGCGAATCCCTTGAGCGGATCTGGGTAGAGCTTCTTGAGTTTTTGATAGTACGCGAACGTGATTGGCTGGATGGTTTGGAGTAGCTGAGTGTGAGTAAACTCCGGATGGTCTTTGAGCGTAGCCTGGACCAAATGTATTTTGCTGAGAAGCTCTGTCGTTGTGCCGCTCTTCAGTTTTAAGGGAATCCTCAGGTCGTCGGAGAGGTCCTTTGATAACTTTAAGGTGCCATAGCGTTCATTTTTAGCGTCAAGCAACCCGAGCCATTGTAATACGATGGACTCAGGGGCTTGTGCGATAAAGTTTTTATAAATTTCTTTCTCAACAACATGATTCATCAAGGGTAAAAAATAAAGTATGTTCCTAACGTTCATGTTGTGCTGGCTTGTGTGCGCCCCAGAAGTGATCGGGCCGAGCTCAGGGACTAAAGCTTCGTCATTATCGATGCCGATGATAAACGCCTTCTGCTTTTGGAAGTAGACACGGAAGTTATCACCTTTTGCATCAGCTGGGTTGGTGAGAAGGCTGCTGAGAAACAGAGCGCTAAAGTTGGCTTTATCTACCTGATCATAGCTATACTTTTTCTGACCCACACCTTGGATGAAGTCTTGCAGGCTGATGCCCTCAACCGTGCGGGAGGCTTGGAGGACGTAAGAGTGAGGGACAGGGGTGAGATAATCCTGCGCAAAGGTGGGATTTTTTTCTAGAAAAGTATCAAGAGTCTTGGTGGCGAGAGCAAGGCAATACTCGGCGTTGGTAGGGGTGTCAGGCTTAGGCTGGAGGATAGTCACGTTCTGCAAAGAGACCAGAGCCGACGGCGTTGCCCCCTGACCAACGAGTAACTTTGTGATGCAGTACATGGCTGATTCCATGCCCGGTGTTAACGGCGGCATGCCATTTGCTTTGAAGTGTACACCGTCTTTAGCAACGACTGCGTGATTACCGTCTTGGTTTATTTTTAGAAGGCAGCCATACTTATCTTTTGAGATCAGGCGTAAGGCCATTTCCTGAGAGATTGCGTAAGCCTGGTCCAAGATATCGCTGTGCATGATGACCGCATATTGTGGAGTCTGTGGCCCAACCGGCTGAGCATTTGTGGCGTGGATCATCAAGCGGCTGAGATCTTTGATATCCTGCTCGATGATGCTCGGGGGCCACAGCCTGGTATCGCTGAGCTCCATTGCCCAGGTGGTCTGAAGGACCAGAGAATAACATAAGGTAAGGCTCAGTATGCGTTTGAAGATTCGCATAGCGAGACTCCTTGAAGAAAAATAGCGACGATGAAAAATGAATCGTGCTTAAGTTAATTTTTACAATTTTAACAAATAAATTGGCAAATAGGAAGTATATACCCAATGCAAATGGAAAAGCGGAGAATTTGAGAAAGGGAATTTGGCTCAGGCCCAACTAGATACGCAAGGTTTTTTCAAGCGCCGGTCGTGAGTCATAATTCCCCGCTCAAAAATCCACTTTTTCATTTGGATTGGGTATCGCCCTTAAAAACGTTCTTGGATAAAATTTTTTAAGCATTGGTTTAAGATGTATCGATCCTAAGCCACGTTTAGGACTTACGTGACGACTCCGCTTTGAGCTCAGCGAGCAACTCTTGTACGGCAGCTTTACCCTTGGTTTTTTCAAGCTCTTGCAGGCGTAGTGTCCACATGTCAGCTTCAAGGCCGTGAGGAGAGGATGGATCGTATAGTTCATGACACAGTTGCCCATGGCAGTGGTCAATTTCGTGCTGCAGTAATCTGGCTAGGTAGCCCTCAGCAGTGTTGCTGATCCACTCCCCGTGTTCATTTTGCCCTTCATAATGAATAACCGTATAACGGTAGACTTTGCCGCGTTCGTTTTTTACCGAAAAACACCCCTCCCAATCGAGGGTTTTGCCGCGATCTTCTACGCCACGATAAGATGGATTCAGGAGTACTGTAACAGGAACTAACTCCTTCACATCGTTCCGCCATTGTAGCGCACGCTCAGGGACATGGAATACAATGACGGCTTTCCTGTAGCCAAATTGTGGCGCAGCAAACCCAGCGGCGTTATATTCTATGAGGGCACTTTTCATCTTGTGAATGAGGGTCTTGTCTTCATCAGATAAGGGAAATTGGACCAGTTGCGCCGGATTAGTCAAAGTGTCCGCGCCATATGAGTCTGTAATGTCGATAAGTTTTAGGGGGCTATCTAGAGACATAATATCACCCTTTAAAATAATTGGATTTTGGAAATTATCAAAGGATCAAAAAGTGGCTCCCCGGGACGGACTCGAACCGCCGACCCAGTGATTAACAGTCACTTGCTCTACCGACTGAGCTACCGGGGAATATGGTTATGGACCCTACTTGGTTTGCTTGTAAAAGTCAACCTGTTTTTGGAGGCCAGGACCGGAATCGAACCGACGTACAAGGATTTGCAGTCCTCTGCATGACCACTCTGCCACCCGGCCTCAAAGTATATAAATCTAGTACCACAAATAGATTGGTTGAGGCAAATACTTTTGATGTTTTGTGTGAAAATATTAATGACAATCGCTTAATAGTCATGTAAAATTATGACAATTTAGGCTTGTTGCCTTGTACTCTGGATTGTTTCTTAACTAGCGATATTCTTGGGTGTAACGCAATTCGAAGGCCTTGGTACTAAGCTTAAGGTTTGTTAAAATATTGCCGACTTCTTACTTTTAAGTCAACTTAGTGGATATATAAGTTAAGTCGTTAGCACAAATGGAAAAGGGGGGAATTTGAGAGGGGAGTTGATTCAATACTAATATTGAAAAGCCGCTCGTCGGTACCGACTAAATAAACTCCGCGCCGGCGCTCACTTTTCCTCGTATATGACATACCCAATACAAGGTTTTGAACATTGAACTCACGGAGCCTTGCGTTACAAAATATATGCAAGGTTCTGAAGGGGGGGCCGGAAAAAGACGATATGAGAGGTTTGTCTTCGCCTATGGCTTCGTCAGACGCGCAGCTCAGTATAGTTTGCTCTTTGTTAATCAACGAGCAAAGTCTGAGATGGTCTCAGGGCATCTTTTTAACGGGGAATTTTAATAATAGTCTTAAGTACGGATTAACAACAGTAATTTAGCAGGGAAAAAAACATGGATGATTTTGAACAAGCGCGACAAGTAATGATAGAGGGACAGCTACGCCCTAATGGTGTTGCGGATCAGGCAATCTTAGCGGCAATGAGGGCTATTCCTCGGGAAATTTTTTTGCCGCCTGAACAGCAAGTGTTAGCATATGCTGACATTAATATTGTACTGCAATCAGGAGGGGTGATGGTGTCACCTTTACTAGCGGCACAGCTCCTGCAGGCTGCAGATGTGCACCCAGGAGATCGCGTTCTCGTGATTCCTGCATTGGGCGGATATATGGCGGCGCTTTTAGCGCATATGCAGTGTCATGTGGTGACTGTCGATCCAACGTCAGCACAGGCGCAAAAGACGGACAGTCGTTGTCATCAACTAAAATTAAGCAATATACAGGTGGCCGTAAGTAATCCAACTCAAGGATTTGCTGATGCGGGTCCGTATCAGGCGATCATCATTCCCGGCGGCACGGAAGTCGCATCGCCGATTCTGGTTAAGCAGCTATTATCGAGAGGTCGACTGGTCACGATCCTGAAGTCAAGCCGCCATAAAAGTCAGGTGATTGCGCTTGTGAATACCGATGGTGTGTTTTCACAAACAGTAATCGCCAACGGTGTAGCACCTATTCTGGAAGGTTTCTCGCGTGAGGTGGGATTTGTCTTCTAGCGCGAACCTATTGATAGAGACTCCCTGGAATATTGATCCAGTACAGGCGCAAATTTTATTGCAGCACACACCAGGGCAAGTCTCTGTTATTGATGTGAGAGAGCCATGGGAATGGGAAATTGTGGCTCTTCCTGGTGCTCGGCTATGGCCGCTTGGAACATTATTACAAACACCACAAGAAATATTAGAAGAAATACAAATTCCTGTGCTAACATTATGTCATCATGGGGTGCGGAGTTTAAAAGCTGCACAATGGTTGCGTAGTCGCGGTATACTAGCGCAAAGTATTCACGGGGGTATTGATGCGTGGGCGAGGCTGGTTGACACATCGCTGCCAGTGTATTAGTCTTTGTTCTCAGAGAGTGAATTTAATGATGAAAGGATCATGGTTGATGAAAAGGCATAATGTCAGTCTTTGGGCTCACACTTTAGGTGTTGTTCTTGCGGGAAGTGTGGCGGCGGATTCTGTTGTGCATCCTGTGTCGGGATTGCCGGGGGCTCTCGTTTCTAGGGAAAATCAAGGATACGTGTCTATGCCCCAGACTTTAGCCTATGTCTATGAACATCACCAAGAAATGCTGAAAGCGCGGGCAGAGATGCGTGCTGCAGATGAAGCCGTAAATCAGGCGCGCGCGGGATGGCGTCCAACGATAAAGGCTACAGGATCTCACGCCGTACAGCGCGACTCTTACAGCCAGCTTTTGTCGCAAAGAGATGGTATTACGCCGACAACTTCAGGCGGTGTGTCTGTGCAGCAACGGCTCTTAGACCTGGGAGCTACAAATTCAGGCATTGATTATGCCGAAGCAGAGCGTGGGGCAAAACGCGCTGAATACCAATCAAAAGCCCAGGAAATTCTTTTAAGAGCGGCTCAAGCACATATTGAGATGATTCGGGATCGGCACAATTTGGAAACTGCACGTGATCGGAGAGCCGGTATGGCGCGTATTCGCGACAAAAGCACAACCGAATATAAAGTTGGTATCGCCAACCGTGCTTCTGTGGCTTTAGCTGAGTCCAATCTAGAAGGCGCGATGGCACGTATCGCGGCGGCTGAAGGACAGCTTGAAAAAAGCCGTGCAGCTTTTTTATATGCTGTAGGGTATTTGCCTGGTGATCTGTCGTTCCCTGCATCTTTGGCTCACCTCATTCCAAAAGATCTGAAAGCTTTAGAGCATATTGCCTTAACCCAAAACCCAGCTATTGTCGCCGCTGAGAAACGACTCATCGCTGCAAGAGCGGCGATTAAAAATACACGTGGTGGTATTCAGCCAACAATTGACGCGACTGGGCAAGCGAATCGCTCTTTAACTGGGCGTGATCTTGGGCGGTATGGGCATAATAGTTCGTCAGTGCAAGTATCACTGACAATCCCGTTATATAATCCTCCGAGTTATTCACAAATTCGTCAGAGCCAAGAATCAGCCCTAGCTGCGCGGATGGCACTTGAGCTTGCGCGTTTACAGGTTACTCAGGGAGTTGCGAGCGCCTGGGCAAGTATGGTGAGTGCGCGTTCAGAAATCCGTCAGCTTGAAGCGCAGATTAAAGCGACTGAGGAAACCTTGCGCGGGAATCGTGAAGAGCGCGAATTAGGGACAATGAGCGTATTCGAGGTGTTGAATACGGAGCAGCAGTTGTATGATCAACAGCAGCAATTAAATAATGCCCGTTCTTCATTAGCGCTTTCGGAATATCAACTATTAGCACTGATGGGTCGTCTATCACCAGAAGAGCTTGGTTTATCGGTTTCAATCTACAATCCAGATGAAAATTATGACAATGTCCAGACGGCTTGGTTTGGCACTAAAGATGAAGACGCAATGGGAATCCATATAGAAGACCCACTGCCTGAGCCTCAGAAGAAGACAGCAGAATTGGAGTCTCAGACCATAGAAGAAGAGACCAGTGATGCTGCACCGACGACGCCTCAACCTGAGTCAGATGTTGTTGATAATACATCGGCAACCCCTGCGTTGGACACTACTGACAATGCACCAAGTGTAGAAGCGCCGATGGCGCAACTGCAGACTGCACCAGTGCCAGTTCCTCCAGCTCCAGCACCAGGCGATGTTCCGGTTTCAGAGGGGCACAAAGACTCACAAAAGGTGGCTGTGCTAATGAATCCGTTCATGAAGCAATCTGACTTAACAGTTTATAAACCATCATAATAACAACAAGCTCGGGGTTCTATGACCGATACGACATCGCAACCAACTATGGAACAAATTCTGGCCTCAATTCGCAAGATCATGGCCGAGGAAGAAGCGCAGCAGGCTGCTGGGGTCCTAGATTTAACCAATGTGGTGGAGCCAGACGGCAGTGTGACAACGCTGCCACCGTCGCCAAGCCCTGAGGTAACCATGGCCAAAGTCGATGAGGTGACAACAAGCCAACTATCGCCGTCACCAGACGCGGCTGTAGCCTCATCTAGCGAGCCAGTTGTGAGCGATTCTGGAACGCCTGCGCCAGCAGCACAGATGAGTGAGGTAGTCGCTCCTGTCTCGCCTGTGGAAGTGTCACAGACAGCGCAGGACTTGCCCGCTGCTGTGGAATCTGCTGCTACTACACCGCCGACGTCGCCTCAAGCAGTGCCGTTAGCGTCTGAGGCAGGCATGCCGAGCGTCTCTGGAACACCAGAAGAACCAGCTGCGTCCGTGTCTGAGGTAGGAACGACAAATGAGTCGCTATCAGATGCGTTATTCACAAAGTCTGAATCGCCGGCAGTCAGTCCAGAGCCCCTAACTGCACCAGCGGCCCCACAACCTCCATTGAATCCAGAGGAGTTCTCAGGCCTGCTATCGGAGCAGTCTGTCGCGGCTGGTGTTGCAGCGATGTCGACCTTAGTCGTTGCGGCACAACAATCTTCATCGTTGACAAAGACTGTAGCGGGAGAAGATGGCATTGGTCAGAAAACACTTGAACAACTAATGTATAGTTTATTGCGGCCATTGCTGAGTGAGTGGCTTAATAAGCATTTACCAGGCATCGTTGAGAAAATCGTTTCGCAAGAAGTCGAAAAAATTACGAAGAGATTGCAAGGGTAATTTCAGCTTAATTAGCTATAAAATGGCCTCAGAGCGACTTTTTAACGGGGGACTTGAAACAAGGGAAGACCCTAAAACTTGGGAGATTATACAGGTTGGGACACGACATTTTAATCATTGATGATGAATCAGACATCAGAGAGCTTGTCGCTGGGATTTTAAAAGATGCTGGCTATCAGACGCGTGTCGCAGCGGATGGCAGTCAAGGAATCGCCGCCATTCGTGCGCGTCGGCCTCACTTAATCGTGCTTGATGTTTGGCTGAACGATCCCAAGTACGACGGCATTTCTTTGCTTGAAATTATTAAGCGTGATCATGCCGATGTACCAATTGTTATGATCAGTGGTCATGGAACGATAGAGACAGCAGTGGCGGCCATCAAGAAGGGCGCTTACGATTTTATTGAGAAGCCATTTAAGTCTGATCGCTTGCTTTTAGTGATTCAGCGTGCTCTTGAGGCAAGTAAGTTACGTCAAGAAAATGAGGAATTGCGCAGTCAACAATTAGATAATCCAGTACTATATGGTCAATCTTCAAGTATGACCCAAATGCGACAGTGGATTCAAAAGGTGGCAAGCGGTAAGACACGGCTATTGCTTACAGGCGGGGTGGGATCTGGGAAGGAATTCGTCGCTCGTCAAATCCATAATTTATCGCCCCGTGCACAAGGACCATTCGTCATTGTTAATTGCTTAGCAACGGGGGATTTAGAAACGGCATTATTTGGTCAGGAAACCAACCACTCTTGGAAAGAGATTGATGTAAAGTCAGGGTATATAGAAAAAGCCCATATGGGAACGCTTGTCTTACATGAAGTCGGTGGTGTGTCTCATAATGTGCAATCACGTCTTTTGAAATTTCTGCAAGAAGGAAGTTTTTCACGCCTCGGTGGCACTGATAAGGTAGGGGTGGATGTTCGAGTTATTGCGACAACCAGTGAGGATTTGGATGCTAGAATTGCCCGACGTGAGTTTAGAGAAGATCTCCGTGCCCGGCTGGCTGTGATGTCCTACCAAATCCCTAAACTAATGCAACGGCGTGAAGATATTCCGGCACTGGCCGATTTATTCGTGCGTCGTGCGGCACAGGTGTCGCAGCTGCGACCTTTGCCCATAGCGGATGAAACGATTGCTGTTTTGCAAGCATATGAGTGGCCTGGTGATATTAGTCAGCTGCGGAACAGTGTTGAGTGGGCATTTTTAAATGCGTATTGTGAAGGAAGTCTTGAAATTACCGCCAATTTCTTGCCACCTGAGATCACGGGTGACATGCCTTCGGTACTATCTCCCGATCAAATTCAAGGCATCATTCAATTCCCATTACGCGAAGCGCGTGAGCTCTTTGAAAAATACTATCTTACGCTGCAATTACATCGTTTTGGGATGAATATTTCTCAGACAGCTCAGTATATCAAAATGGAGCGATCCGCCCTGCATCGTAAGCTCAAGGGGTTAGGAATTAAGTGTGATCGTGATTTGGCGGATACATCAGCGGCTTAAGTAATGCCGGATTCTTGAGGGGACTAGATAGTCCCCCGGAAAAAAGGAGGCGTCTATGAAAATCATTATACTAGGAGCTGGGCAGGTTGGGTCAAGTATTGCGACATATCTTGCTGCACAAAACAATGATGTCACGATTATTGATACCTCTGCGGAGCGGTTGCGTAAATTGAACGATGCCTTAGATGTGCAAACAGTGGTGGGGCATGCGTCTTATCCGGAAACCTTGCGTCAAGTGGGGACGGATGCCGCTGATATGCTGATCGCCGTAACGCAGTCAGATGAAGTCAACATGGTGGCGTGTCGTGTCGCACAATCTCTCTTTGGGGTGCCGATGAAAATTGCACGCATTCGTCATAAAGGCTACCTAGATCCGCTCTGGAGTGATCTTTACGGTCCGGATCATTTCCCAATTGATGTCATTATTTCGCCAGAAGATGAAGTGGCAATGGCGATTGCCCGCAGTTTGCGTGTGTACGGCGCTTTTGATGTGGTTAGTATGGGCTCTGGCTTAGTAAAAGTGATAGGGGTGCGATGTGGCAATCATGCGCCCTTGATCAATACACCAATTCGTTACCTTAACACACTTGCGCCAGACGTCTCGCTGATGGTTGCTGCGATTGTTCGCGAGAACCAATCATTCTTCCCTCGGGAGTCAGATGTCCTTCTACCCGGTGATGAGGTGTACTTTCTGGCAAAAGCAGACCAAATCGTGCAGGCAATGGCCTTATTTCGCCAGGATAAAGTTCTCAGTCGTCATCTTGTGATTATGGGCGGCGGTAAGATTGGGCGGCGTTTGGCGCAGGAGCTGGAAAAAGCCAAAGATATTAATATTAAGATGATTGAGCAAGATCCCACCCGAGCTGCGTATGTAGCGGCAAGCTTACAGCGAACGATTGTCCTCTGTGGGGATGCTCTGGATACAGAGATCCTGCGTGAGGCATCTGTACACACAAGTGAAGCTGTGGTTTCGGTGACAGATAATGATAAAGCAAACATTCTAGCTGGACTCTTAGCAAAACGCCAAGGTGCACCACGGGCGATGACATTACTCAACGATATGAGTTATGCCCCGCTTGTGATGTCTTTGGGGATCGATGCGGTGATTAGTCCACGCTCAATTACGGTGTCGCGTATCTTGCAACATATCCGTCGTGGGAGAATTCGCGGTATTTATTCTTTGCGCGAAGGATTTGGCGAAATTATTGAAGCTGAAGTGCTTGAAACTTCTAGCGCCATTAGCATGACGGTTGGGGAGATTAATAACCTAGGGGACGTCTTGGTATTGGCGATTATACGCGCGAGTGAGGTGATCATTGCGCGCAGTCAGATTGATATTATTGCACATGATCGTATTATTTTGATTGCACGTTCTGAGGCGGTTGATAAAATTGAGCAGCTCTTTGCTGTGAGATTGGATTACTTTTAGGTCGTGAAAAAACTAGCTTTGCAAGTGAAAAAGTTTTAAGATCCTATTAGCAATTTATGCATTACAGTATAAGTATACCCAAGCCAACCTAAGATCAGGGGTGCTTTGACGACTATACCTAATTGGGGTGGAAAAGGGGAGAATTTGAGAGAGGGAAGTGGATCATAATTCCCCACTCAAAAATCTACTTTTTCATCTTAATTAGGTATAATATGGCCTCAGAGCGTCTTTTTAATGGGGGGCTAAGTAAGATCAATGTGCAAAAGTCTATAGAGGCCATGTTTGAGCCATATATTTAAGGTTTTTGACTTGATAAAAATGCAGATTTTTGCACATTGAGCTGACATAATCTTGCCTAACGCAAGATTATGTGGGGGCCCCGGAAAAAAGGCGATATGTGAGCCAGATATTAGGAACGGCGGCGCGCAGAACCGCAAGTGGATTCGATATCCATGCGGATTCGAGCACCGCCGTGACGACATAGATGGCCTCAGAGCGACTTTTTAATGGGGGGCTAAGTAAACTCAGGTAATAAGGCAAACAATAACATGAGTAATACAAATACACCTTTGGATCCTAAGCGACGCAATTTCCTCATGCTGACTGCTGGAGCAGTTGGAGGTGTTGGGGCAGCAGGTGCTTTGTGGCCGTTCATTTCAAGCATGAATCCAGCGGCAGACACGCTGGCATTATCAACGACGGAGGTTGACTTAAGTGCGATTGCCCCTGGTCAGGCGATAACCGTCATGTGGCGTGGTAAGCCAGTCTTTATTCGACATCGGACACCAGAGGAAATTCAACAAGCATTATCAACGCCAATGAAGGATCTTCCAGATCCTGAAACTGATAATCAGCGTGTGAAAAAGCCAGAGTGGTTGGTAGTGTTGGGTGTCTGTACGCATCTAGGATGTGTCCCCAATGGCCAGAAATCTACTGATATGAAAGGCGATTACGGAGGATGGTTCTGCTCATGTCATGGATCACAATATGATACTGCTGGGCGTATCCGTAAGGGGCCGGCGCCGAAAAATCTTGAAGTTCCTCCTTACATATTTATGAACGATAAACGTATTCGCATAGGATAAATCTCATGATGATACCCTCTGAAGAACCTAAAAACTTGGCTGAGTGGATTGATCACCGCTTGCCAATATTTTCTTTTATTAAGCATGCATTGCGTGATTACCCCACACCAAAGAACCTAAATTACTTGTGGAATTTTGGATCTTTAGCTGGGATTTCACTCGTGATTATGATTCTCACGGGCATTTTTCTGGCCATGAATTATACCCCCCATGCAGACCATGCCTTTGCCAGTGTTGAACGGATCATGCGCGATGTCAATTATGGGTGGCTCCTGCGCTATATTCATATGAACGGCGCGTCAATGTTCTTTATCGTTGTGTATATCCATATCTTCCGTGGGTTGTATTATGGATCTTACAAAAAACCTCGCGAGTTACTGTGGATTATTGGTGTTGTGATTATGCTTATGATGATGGCCACTGCCTTTTTAGGTTATGTGTTGCCGTGGGGGCAGATGAGCTTTTGGGGGGCGACGGTGATCACCAATTTGTTTTCTGCCATCCCAGTTGTTGGTGATTCAATTGTCACGTGGCTATGGGGTGGGTATTCTGTAGACAACCCAACTTTAAATCGTTTCTTTGTTCTCCACTTTGTCTTGCCGTTCCTCTTGGTAGGGGTCGTTATTATGCATATTTGGGCTCTCCATCAACATGGATCAAATAATCCTTTAGGAATTGAGCGTACGCGGCCATCTGAGAGTATTCCATTTCACCCATATTACACCTACAAAGATCTGTTTGGTCTCGGCGTGTTTTTATGTGTCTTCGCCTTTTTTGTATTTTTTGCGCCTAATTTCTTTGGTGAGCCGGATAACTACATTGAAGCCAATCCGCTGGTGACGCCGCCGCATATTGTCCCTGAGTGGTATTTCCTGCCGTTCTATGCGATATTGCGCTCTGTCCCAAGTAAGTTGGGGGGGGTGGTGTTGATGTTTGCTGCGGTATTTATTTTGTTTGTTCTGCCGTGGTTAGATCGGGTGCCAGTGCGTAGTGCGCGTTATCGACCTTGGTATAAGAAACTCTATTGGTTGTTCTTGATTGATTGTCTGGTTTTAGGTTGGATTGGCGGTAAGGCCCCCGAAGGGATTTATGTCCTCATTGGTCGCATTGCCACTGCCTATTACTTCTTTCATTTCTTAGGTGTTTTACCATTCCTCAACCGTTTTGAACCGACTCTGCAACTGCCGGCATCCTTCGATGAAGCCTTGCGTAAGCAGCTGTTATGTATAGTCGCTGTCGGCAGTCTCTTTGGGGCAACCTCACTCTTTGCGGCGGGCAATCAACTGCCGCCGCCAAAACATAGTTGGAGCTTCAAGCAACCGTTAGGGACATTTGATCGTGCTGAATTGCAACGTGGTTACCAAGTGTATAAAGAAGTGTGTGCACCATGTCACGGTTTGAAGTTTGTAAGCTATCGTAACTTAAGTGCTTTAGGGTTTTCAAACGCGGAGATCAAAGCTTTGGCTGCTCCCGATGACGTCATGGATGGGCCTGATGATGAGGGAAACATGTTTAAGCGCCCAGGTCGACCCTCAGATCGCATGGTTGGACCTTATGCAAATGAAAAAGCTGCCCGTGCCGCTAATAATGGCGCTATGCCGCCGGACTTATCGTTAATTACCAAAGCTCGTCCTCATGGGGCTGATTATGTTTATGCACTGTTGACAGGGTATCAGGAGCCGCCTGCGGGGGTGCACGTAATGCCGGGGATGCACTATAATCCTTATTTTTCTGGGGGGCAAATCGCCATGGCTCAAGCCTTGCATAATGGGAGTGTGACTTATGCCGATGGGACGCCGAGTACAACAGCGCAAATGGCACATGATGTGGTCGCATTCCTAGCTTGGACTGCTGAGCCGGAGTTGGAGGTGCGAAAGCAGATGGGGGTTAAGATATTGATTTTTCTTGCTTTTTTTACCGCTCTTTTTTATGCGGTTATGCGCCGCGTTTGGACGCTGAGGCGTTAATAATCAACCGCACTGAAGGATGCCAAAAAACCAAGTTTAAGCTTGGTTTTTTTGGGATGAGTCAGTATAATTTTCAAGATCTGCCGACTATATTGCTAATCCCTGTTGTTGGTTTTTTGTCACTATCATACATGTAGAAAGAGGGGGCTAACCTTTTTATCCTTGACGATTAAATTTCCATGCATATATAACAGACATGTGCAATAATTTTATTGTAGCACAGTAGAAACTTTGGTATTTATATACATAGATTAACTGCTTATATTGGACAAACAAGGAGTTTAAAATGAAGCAAAAATTTTTGAATAGTGCGGCTATAGCTTTGGCTGTATCTTTAGTCTCAGGCGCTGCGATGGCGATGGAATCAGAAGATGATATGACCAGTGTGGCACAAACACCTAGCATTGGGGCACAAACATCTAGCATTGGGACACAAGCAAATAGTCAAACGCATCAAGGCCCCAAAGTGGGGGAGAGCGCTTGGTATAATGTTTTGGCGAATTACAAAGATAAGAAAAGCTGGACACGCTCTTTGGTTACAAAAGGCGCGGGTGGGACGTTGATTACTGGTGGACTCTTCGGGGCCTTAGATGCGATCAATGGATTCTCAACGGGGAGTCTTGGCTTGAGCGTTGCGAAGTTTTTCAAGCAATATTCTGCCCTCTCAGGTGTAGGTGGTGTTATTGAGCGTCGGTCTTTGCAGCAGAAGGCACAAATTGAAAGCTCTAAGTGGTATTATGCTGCTTATGCGACAGAAGCATTGGGTGGTGTCGCTGCAATGGTGTACGGGGTCCAAGTGATTCGCAAGAAGGCCCTCACACAACCAGTACTTCATTTCTGGGGATTGGTAAAGTCTGTCAGCAGCAAATGTGTAAGTGCTTTGCCGTTCGGTCAAGCATCAGCACAGGCAATCAACTAATAATGCATGGTCTAAAAACTTTGGACACAATGTGATAAAAAGGCACCCTTAGGGGTGCTTTTTTATTATGTGGTGCGGTTTGCAACTGAGTGTTCAGAAAAATTCCTGAGCTCACATTCTCTGCTTTTTTACATGCAATTTTAATCTAATAGCTTGATAGTGTTGGGGAAACAAGCTAAGATGTGACAATTTATTAGACTTTGCTGTATCGCTTTATCTAAGTTTGAAAGGAATCGTTATGTTTATACAAACCGAAGATACGCCAAATCCCAACGCCATGCGTTTTATCATTGGACGTCCTGTGTCTCCAAGTCAGGTTGTTGAGTTTATAAAAGGTGACGATACAACACAAGCTCCGTTGGCGCGACAACTGCTGAGGATTGATCTGGTAGAGCGAGTCATGTTTGGCGATCAGTTTATTACGCTCACCAAAACACCAGAAGCTGATTGGTACGTTGTCAAACCTCTGGCGCTTGGCGCTATGTTAGAGTTCTTTGTCACAAACCAACCGATCTTTATGGATATGGCCGATGCTGAAGGCGATAACACCGCCTCAGAAGATTCGCCGTTGGTTGCGCATATTAAGGATCTGCTAGATACGCGCATTCGCCCAGCAGTTGCCATGGATGGCGGTGATATTATTTTTGAGCGTTTTGAGGATGGTATTGTCTTCGTGCGTATGAAAGGGGCATGTTCGGGGTGTCCGAGTTCCACGGCGACACTAAAATCAGGTATTGAAAATATGCTAAAACATTACATATCTGAAGTAGAAGAAGTACGTGCAATCTAATAGCGTAAGGATAACTATGAAAAAACGTCGTTTTTTAGAGCCTTCAGGATCTACATTAGCTCTGGTTAGTCTTGTGTTACTGATTTTTGGCCCAGTGGCTACAGATGAAGTGCGCCGCGCCGGGGTGATAGCCCATCTAAAACATCTATATAGAGTCAATATCCTAGGTGAAAAGCCTTCAATCTATACAAAACCTTATATTGTTAATAATAAAACCTATATTCCCCAGGTACACTATTATTACGATGAAGTCGGCTTAGCTTCATGGTATGGCCCTGGATTCCATAAACGACGTACTGCGACAGGCGAAATCTTCAATATGCACAAGGTTACAGGGGCGAGCAAGACGCTGCCACTTCCCTGTGTGGCGCGGGTCACAAATTTGGAAAATGGCAAATACATAGATGTAAAATTGATTGACCGCGGGCCATTTATGCATGATGATGATGCGGACAAGCAGCGCATCATTGATCTTTCCCATGGTGCGGCACAAAAACTTGGGTTCGTACGTCAAGGTGTGGCACAAGTGCGTGTCCAATGCTTGATTAAGGAAAGTCAAGAATTACGACGGCAGATGGCACGGAAAAAACGCCGTCAACACTCAGGGGTTTAATATGCAGTTGATAATCTTGGCATTTCTCAGCAGTTTCATGATGGTCACTTGTTTAAAAGCTGAGAGTGGCTATACAGTGCATGATCAACTATTGGAAACTTTTAAGTCAGATGATGGCGTCTTAGCGGGGGTTGCTTTAGCTCCAGCAGATCCAAGCACTGATGAGGGGTTGATTGAGTTTAAGGATCGTAATTTTCACATTAAATTTGGCCGAGGTTTCGATGACAAGACGCCTGAAGGATTCAAAAATATCCTTGACTGGCGATTAAAGTATGCTCCCTATACAAAGAACAGCCTAAATATCACGGCAAAAGACTTTGTAAATCAAGCAGGAATTCTTGGTGGGCAGCATTGTGACGTCATTAAAATTCAAGCTCAGACATTTGATTTTCAGGATACGCTGCTCTATTTTCATAACAAAGCGATTATCCTTGCACCCTCTGATTCACCATCATTGGTGAGAGCTCTAATTTTAGAACACTGTAATTCAATGCCATGTGTATTGATGCGTGGAAAAATAGACTTTTCACAGATAGATAATATTTTCTCTGGTCATTCTACAGAACAGCAATTTTATATAAAAGGGGCACGTGTAACGGTGATTTTTGATATGGCAAAAGCACAGGCGTTACAGACTTTAGTCACTGAAGCAGTTGAAAAAACAGAGAATGTGAGTGACTCATGATGGCTTCACTGAAAAAGCCACTTTTTCATTCAGATTGAGTATAAACCTCACGCAGGCGAGTGAAAATCTACTTGCATTTTTCATCAAAACACGCTATTCAAGAAACATCAAATACGTCTTCTTGGGGTGTCGCCAAGTGGTAAGGCAGCGGTTTTTGGTACCGCCATCCGTGGGTTCGAATCCTACCACCCCAGCCATCAAAAATACACCATTATAATACTTTATGCTTACGCTTAATCTAGTCGGCGCGAAAATCTACTTTTTCATTTGGGTTGGGTGTTCAATGGCCTCAGAGCGACTTTTTAACGGGGGCTTTTAAGAAAAATTATGGTTCTCTAGTGTCATCTTCAGGACCTCGTATTCTATACCCTGTTTAATCACGGGCGGTTGCGGGGTAGGGGCGCGGATAAACCCGGCTTTTTCATACAGGCGAATGGCACGGGGATTATTGGCCAAGACGCGTAAGTAGACACTGTGAAGCTTCAGTGTATGAAAAGCGTGCTCAAGGCATAGCCGCGTGGCTTGGAGCCCATAGCCGTGGTGGCGATGGGGCTCCTCAGCGATGAGAATTTGTAATTCAGCGTCCTGGGTTGGCTTGATATCGAGTAAATCGATGCGGCCAATCATTGCCTGAGTTTCCTTTAGACAGATGGCGAAACGGGCTTGGGTAGGCTTGGCTGACAAGTAGCTTTGCCACCATAAAAGGGTGGATTCCGGTGTTGTTTGTACCGCATCTCCCACAAGCCAACGGCAGATCTCTGGATCTTGGCGCCAGGTGCGAATCAAGGGAAGGTCGGCTTCCGCAATTTCCCGCAAATAGATCATAGAGCTTCAGCGACGGCGTAAACACTCGCACAAAAGTGAGGATACTGGCGACCAAGCCGGAAACAGGCATCCATAAAATCATTCGAGATTATACCTGAATGCTCTGGACTCAAGAGTTTATCAAACTGAAAATTAGCTAAAGGCTTAAAGAAAATGCCGCCGCTGTCGATAATGCGCAACCCGGCTTTCCGAACATCGGCTTCTAATGTATCCAGAAAATAAACCCGTCGATGTCCATGCTTAATGTCAGCGGGGGTTAGCGCTGCCATTGCCTCAAGCAGTCCCATCTGTACCGCAATCATACGCGAGACCGCTTGCCCATTCGGGACCGCAAGGTAAAGCCGCCCGCCGGGGCTGAGCATCTGTCGGGCTTGCGCCAGAACGGCGACAGGGTCTTGAAGATGTTCAAGGACATGGATAATAAAGATGGCTTCGTAGGGGTGGGGCGGGGTAAATGTTTCAAAAAGGCTGTGGTGGGTGATAAGCGTTGGTCCAATGCGGCGACGCGTGTGGTCTAAAAATGTTTGGGCGGCATCAACCACACTGAGATCTTGATAACGGCTGGCAAGCTCTTGAGTAAAATCACCATGAAAGCAGCCCATCTGCAGCGCGCGACCAGGCAAGAGATGCGGCGCAAAGGTGCGCATCATATAGTCGCGCATGCGTTGATCGAAGGCAGACTCGTCGTAGGCTTCAGCGACATCATTAACATAGGCAAACTCATCAGGGAGAGCGTGTGTTGTGGGGCAAGACATTTAAATCACCTCCTTATAAAGCCGAGTTTCGGCTGGTTGGTACCACTCTGCATAGGTTGTCGGGATCCTCGCGTCATATCCCAGAAGCTGGCGTTGTTCCTCAGTGAGTTTATCGGCATACTCGTGACTCAAGAAGCGAGGGTAGTCCATTTGCTGTTTGTAGAACGGGAGTGTGAAGGTGATGGTGAGACCGCGCCGGACTTCCGGAGTATAATTAACCCCCGCGGCATGCCACAAATTAGAATCAAAGCAGACGATACTACCAGCCGTGCCGGTCAGACGCTGTCCAAACTGAAAGAAGAGATTATCACTGGGGCGAGCTTCACAAGAGTGGGATCCCGGCAGAACCCAGGTGGCGCCATTATCAAGGGTAAAATCATCAATCATGACGAGAACATTGATCATCAGACGTAAGTGAGAGGTATAGATGCGGATATCTCGATGAATATTTCTTAGATACACCGACGCTGCTCCAGGGGTGCTTTCAGGGAAGTTCATGGTGCCACCATAAGAGTTGAGGATAAAGCTGCCATTAAAGTAATGTCGGATATGAGATAACACTGGCAAATCAAAGAGCAGCTGATCAAGAGCTGCAGCTTGACCGACAAGGTGATGAAGGCTGCCGGTGGTTTTTTCCGTCAGCCCCTGTTTGGTTTGCCAGTGACGACAATGCTGGTAAGCACAGTCTACAGCATGGCGTAACTCTTGGAGTTGAGTGGCAGGGATCTGATCTGGGAGTGTGATCCACCCTTGAGTGGTCATGAGATAATCAAAATTACTCGATGTGATCATGGCTATAGTTCCTAAGGTACAAGCGCGACAACAGATGTGTCACCAACAGCGGCAGAAGGGCGGTAATTGGGGTGTTGCTGTAGGTCTTGGTCAAGAAGGTGACGCAGATAATCAGCATAAGAAGAGCCGGCGTGGTCATCGGTGAAAGCGCGCAGCTGGCGCGATGTAATCCAACCTTGGCGCCAGGCAATCTCTTCGAGGCAGGCAATCTTGAGGCCTTGACGCTGATCCATAACTTGGACAAGCTGTGCAGCCTGGAGTAGCGATTCATGGGTGCCAACATCAAGCCAAGCCATGCCACGACCTAAGTGTTCGACACGGAGCTGTCCCTGCATCAAGTATTGATGATTGAGGTCAGTAATTTCAATTTCACCGCGGGCAGAAGGCTTAAGCTGTTTGGCGATGCTGGTTGCTTGACCATCATAGAAGTATAAGCCAGTAATCGCCAGATTAGATCGAGGGTGCTGTGGCTTTTCTTCAACACTGAGGACCTTGCCATGACTATCAATCTCCGCCACGCCGAAGCGCTCAGGATCGTTGACAAACTTTACAAATATGGTTGCCCCACCGGTCTGAGCTGCGGCGCGACGCAGCGCTTGGGTTAAGCCTTGGCCAAAGAAAATATTATCACCGAGAATGAGGGCAACCGGGTCACCGGCAATAAAAGATTCTCCAACGATGAAGGCGTCGGCTAAGCCACGTGGTGATTCTTGAACAGCGTAGCTCAGACGCATGCCGAGAGGCGCGCCATCGCCGAAAAGATCTTTGAAGCGCACAATATCTTCACGCGTGGAGATAATGAGGATTTCACGAATGCCGGCGAGCATCAGCACCGAGAGCGGGTAATAGACCATTGGTTTGTCGTAAACACACAGAAGTTGCTTGCTGATCACTTGCGTGGCAGGATAGAGACGTGTTCCAGCCCCCCCTGCGAGAATAATACCTTTGCGGACCATGGGTTTTCCCCCTTTTTTTGTTTCCCATTAAAAAGGCGCTCTGAGGCCATTTAATACCTAATTAAGATGAAAAATTAGATTTTTTCACGTTTAACTTTTTTATTTATTGTTAATTTTAATGGCTAATTGATAAGAAAAAGTTAAGGAAGCATCTCTCGCGCTCAAGCAACCCGCACAGAGCATGAAGGTCAGCCTTCTCCTCACGGCGTATAGAGTGGGCAAAAAAATGCGTTGAACTCCTTGATTCTATGCCAAAACTTCAGTACTCTAAGCCCAAGATAATCGATTGAAGTAAAAATGTTCAAAAGTTTGCATTTTCATAAAGCAAGCTTCTGTGGGGGACGAAACTTATGAAAGCTATGATCATTGGCTACGGTGCCGCGTTACCTGCAACTGTCGTCACAAATCAAGATTTGGCCAAACGTGTTGAAACTGATGATGCATGGATTCGCGAGCGTACAGGGATTTGCCAACGCTATATTGCGACTGCTGAGGAAACAACATCGACACTGGCCACCAAGGCAGGTCACGCAGCGTTGCTTGATGCAGGGGTGAGTGCTGAGACGTTAGATATGATCTTAGTAGCAACAACAACGCCGGATCGAGTGTTTCCGGCTGTGGCTGTCCAGGTGCAGGCAGCGCTTGGGATGCGCCAGGGGGTTGCGTTTGACATTCAGGCTGTGTGCGGAGGTTTCGTGTTTGCGTTAGCCACGGCGCAAGCCTATATCCGCGCTGGCCAAGCGCGGCGTATTTTGGTGATCGGCGCTGAGGTGATGTCGAGGCTGTTAGATTGGCAAGATCGGCGCACCTGCGTTTTATTTGGTGATGGGGCCGGCGCCGTGGTTTTAGAAGCAGTAGAGGCACAAAATCCGGCGGGAATTATTGACGTGCAAATTCATTCTGATGGTCAGTACGAGTCACAGCTATACGTTAATGGTGGCCCTGGATCCACGGGATCTTCGGGATTTATCCAGATGAATGGCCGCGAGGTATTTCGTCATGCAGTGCAGAAAATGGGCGATTCCTTGCAAGCTATTCTCGCGCGCAATCATCTCGAAAGTACACAGATTGATTGGCTCGTGCCGCATCAAGCCAATCAGCGTATCATCGAAGCCATCATGCAGCGCTTAAGCGTGGGCAGTGATCAGGTGATTAGTACAGTGGCGCAGCATGGTAATACCTCGGCGGCTTCTATTCCTTTAGCATTAGCGCAAGCTCGTCGTGAAGGCAAAATTAACGCTGGCCAGCTGATCGCTGTCACCGCTCTTGGCGCGGGTTTTACTTGGGGTGCAGCCCTTATTCGATTATAAGCATGACACAAAAAGCTCTTATCCTTCACCCATACCTTAAAAAAGAGCTGACATCAACGCTAGCCGAAGCGAAGCTTGCTGAGGCTATAGCTTTAGCTCAAGCGATCGACCTTGACATCGTCCAAAGACAAACGGTCCCAACTAGCCAGTGGCGCCCAGCAACGCTCATAGGCCGGGGCATTGTTGACGAATTGCAGCCGATGATTAAAGCCCAGCAGATCGCGCTGGTGGTGATAGATGCAGCACTATCACCGGTGCAGCAGCGCAATCTGGAGCGCTGTTGGGGATGTAAGGTTATTGATCGTACAGGTCTAATACTGGAAATTTTCGGGGCACGAGCGCGAACGGAAGAAGGAAAGCTGCAAGTTGAGTTGGCGGCACTTAACTACCAGCGTAGCCGCTTGGTGCGTTCGTGGACCCACTTAGAACGTCAGCGTGGCGGATTCGGTTTTTTAGGTGGACCGGGGGAATCGCAACTTGAGATCGATCGACGTCTTATTGATAATCGTATTCTCAAAATTAAAGGGGACTTAGACAAGGTGGTGCGTACCCGCACGCTGCATCGGCAAGCACGCCAGCGGGTGCCTTATCCAATTGTGGCTCTGGTTGGCTACACCAATGCGGGTAAATCGACGTTGTTTAATCGCTTAACAAATGCAGAAGTGCTGGCAAAAGATATGTTGTTTGCCACGCTAGACCCAACGATGCGCCAGGTCCGTCTACCTTCAGGGCGCCAGGTGATTCTGTCTGATACAGTGGGGTTTATTTCCAATCTTCCCACTCAGTTGATTGCCGCGTTTCGGGCGACTCTTGAAGAGGTCATTGTTGCTGACCTGATTATCCACGTGCGGGATATTGCGCATCCGAATTGTGATCAACAAAATCAAGATGTGCATCATGTTCTACAAGAGTTGGGGATAGACCTCAGTGAGCGTGAAACCTGGATAGAAGTACTGAACAAAGTTGACCTCTTGCCAGAAGAGCAGCGTCCTATAGCAGCGAATACGAGTCATCCGGTTATTCCGATTTCCGCAACTTTAGATGTCGACTTCATGTCGCTTCTCAAGAAAATCGAAGAATTGCTTGCTCAAAATCATAAAACCTTACGTGCGCAGATTCCACTAACCGATGGCGCACAAATTGCTTGGCTCTATGATCATGGTCATGTTTTCGAGCGGCGTGATGATGACGTGTATGCGCACGTGCATGTGCGGTTGAGTGTGCAAGAATTACAGCGTTACTATACCCAATACAAATGAAAAAGAGGAGAATTTGAGAGAGGGAATTTGGCTCGCCACCAAGCTTGAAAAACCGACCGTATCGAAATGAGATACAAAAGGCTTTTTCAAGCGTAGGTCGTGGGTCACAATTCCCCACTCAAAAATCCACTTTTCCATTTGGATTGGGTATCATAAATACAAATGAAAAAGAGGAGAATTTGAGAGAGGGAATTTGGCGCACTAGTAAGCTTGAAAAACCGCCCATATCGACTAGTTGGGCCTGAAGAACCCACTCTGTGGACGTCTGCGTCGTCAAAGTTGCGCCCTGAATGCTCACGTACCTGCATGTACGCTCCGCGTCAGGGCTCACTTTTCCTATCATATAAATACCCAATGCAAGTGGAAAAGGGGAGAATTTGAGAGAGGGAATTTGGCTCACCACCAAGCTTGAAAAACCGCCTGTATCGAAATGAGATACAAAAGGCTTTTCAAGCGCTGGTCGCGGGTCATAATTCCCCACTCAAAAACCCACTTTTTCATTTGGATTGGGTATCGTACATACTGGATTCTTGAGGGCCAACTAGATACAGAAGGCAAGCGCTGGTGGTGGGTCATAATTCCCCGCTCAAAAATCCACTTTTCCATTTGGATTGGGTATATCATCTTTATGCGAAGTAATAGAGCTTGGCGCTCCTATTATTTTATAAATTTATTGACTTTTGATAGTTCAATGTCAAAAAGTCTTGTTTAGGTGATGCTTGAGCTTATAGCTTAGATACCCAATCTTTTGAACATATAACCTTGCATATATATAACGCAAGGTTATGCGGGGGGCGTCATAAAATAATTGCTTGAATTATAGAACTAATATGTAAGATTTCGGCAAATTAAAGTAGGATTTTTGGGCTAAGTTAAGCTAATTATGAGTAAATTAATAATGCGTAATATTGTCAATAAACTTTTTCACACTGCACTCTATATGCAGATCTCAATGTGTTCGTATCTGGGGAATGCTATGGAGCTGCCTACAAATGCGGTGCTAGTTACAAATGAAGTAAGCGCTTTTGTTCCGCTGCCGCTAGAGAGAAAAACGGCAGAGTTTTGCCCCTCAGGGAAGACTGTTGCGTCTGAGCACATAACAGCGCTTATAGAGCAGGGGATGCAAGGAATAATTGTTCGCAACCCAACTCCAAAGTTATCAAGTTGGCTGGGCTATACGGAGGTCGGTCAGGCATGTAAAGAGGGGTCTACGATCACGCATATTGAAAGCCAGCTCACAAGCGCTCTGGATGTGTCATACCTCCTTTACGGCTTGGAGAGTATTGAGAATTCCACGTTACAATCTCTCATGTTGGGTACATTATATGGGCAAAATTGTAAAACCCTCCTTCAGAAAGTTATTAAGAGCTCCCCCAGCCTAAAAGAGCTATGCCTTGGGTGCAATGCCCGTGCGAGTTCGAGATATATGCCTCAAGTATTCAGGGCTCTTCAGGGCTCATCGGTAGAGAGTCTAACAGTGAAAAACGCCTATATTATTGACGGAGCCAGTAAGGCTCTTGGGGAATACTTGAAGGAAAATAAAACGCTGAAGAGTTTGACGCTTGAGAGCTGCTGGGTGCCTTTGAAAATCTTGCCAGATTTCATGGGTAAAATTTGTGATAATCAATCGCTTCAAATTCTGGTAATTCGTAACAACAAGAGCTCGATGCAAGTACACACGGCGCGTTGTCTAGCGAATGGGTTAATAAAAATCGCAAAAAATAAATCCTGCGGCCTTGTGCAAGTAGATTTAAGCGATAATAAATTAGATGATGACTTCATTCAAACGATGGGTAAGATTTTGGCGAAAGAGTGGACAAAAGATTGGCCATTAAAAATCATTTTAACAGGGAACCTGTTCACAGAGAAAACGCAAGAAGAATTTGCCGTATACTCTAAACTTATCTTTTAGGTCCCCATTGAACTAAAGAATTTTTCCACTTAATAAGTCAATTTTCTAGAACTCGCATACAAATTAATTGACTTAATAATACATTAATTATTTAAAATCACAAAAAAGAAGGAATGAAAAACTGTACCTGTGTTTGGGTATATAGCTATTGTTAGGAAATTAATAATGCGTTTTGTCAATAAAATATGTATGTACGTCACATGTATGTTGGTCTCTATGCTGCCACATCTGGGGAATGCTATGGAGCTACCCACAAATGCGGTATCATCCACAAATGAAATAAGCGCTTTTACCTTGCCACCGCCAGCAGTTGAAAGAACGGCCGGCTTTTATCCCTCATTAACTGTTAGGGCTAGTACTGTCATCGAAGCAATGCAAGCAGATGGAGTAGAAAAAATCATTGTTTATAATGCACCTGAGCAGGGATTGCGTTTTGACTATATGGATATAGGTTTGTATGGATTTAAGGGAGGGTCAAGCATGACAGCTCTTGAAAGTAAGGTAAAAAACTCCGAATATATTAAGCATTTACTGTATGGTTTGGCAACTAATAAGAATTCAACGCTAACTTCTCTGGCTGTGGATAACATCTTTCAGGAAACTGGTCATGACCTGATAGGAGCGATTAAGAATTCGCCTAATTTAAAAAATTTGGAACTTGGGTGTGGACGTCAGTGGTCTACCTCGAGGTATATGGGGTCAGTATTCAACGCTATTCAGGACTCGTCGTTAAAAAGTCTGACGGTAAAAAATGCGTGTATTGTTAATGGAGCCAGTGCAGATCTCGGTGAACTTTTTAAGAAAAATAAATCTCTGAAGAGTTTGACGCTTGAGGAATGCCAAGTGCCGTTCAAAAGCCTGCCAGATTTAATGGAGAGTCTTTGTAAGCACCCCGCGCTCCAGGCCTTGGCTCTTCGTGGTAACAAAAGTCCCATGAAATTAGAGGTGGCACGTTGTCTAGCGAATGGGCTAATAAAAATCGCAAAAAATAAATCCTGCAGCCTTGTGCAATTAGATTTAAGCAATAATAAATTAGATGATGACTTCATTCAAACGATGGTTAAGATTTTGGAGAAAGAGTGGACAAAAGATTGGCCATTAAAAATCATTTTAACGGGGAACCTCTTCACAAAAAAAGCACAAGAGGCATTTGCTGAAAATCCTAAACTTATCTTTTAAATGAATCCTTTTATGTTCTCTCTTTAAATACTGAGCGGTATGTGTTACGGTGCTGAATAGTTCAATGTGAAAAAGTCTTGTTTGCGTTATGTTTGAGTCATATCTTTAAGGTTTTAGGCTTATAAATACACAAGACTTTTTCACATTAAACTGACAGAATCTTGAATGCAAGATTCTGTGGGAGCCCCGGAAAAAAGGCGATATGTGGAGCATACCCAATGCAAGTGAAAAAGGGGAGAATTTGAGAGAGGGAATTTGGTTCAAGACCAAGCTTGAAAAACCGCTCGTATCGAAATGAGATACAAAAGGCTTTTTCCAAGCGCCGGTCGTGGGTCATAATTCCCCACTCAAAAATCTACTTTTTCATTTGGATTGGGTATCCAATTAGGAACGGCGGCGCGCAGAACCGAAAGTGGATTCGATATCCATGCGGATTCGAGCACCGCCGTGACAACATAGCTGGCCTCAGAGCGTCTTTTTAACGGGGGACTAAAAGCTCTACACCCGGTATTATGACGAGTGCACACACCATGAGGCCACATCTAATCTTTGCTGCAGATCATGCAGGTTACCTGCTTAAAAATTCACTTATGCACTGGGGGCAGCAACAAGGGTTTCCTTGTCAGGATCTAGGAGTATCCACGCCTGAGCCTGTTGACTATCCTGATATAGCGGTGCAGCTTGCTGAGACCCTCCATGTATTATCGTCCAAAGCTATTGGTGTATTAATCTGCGGCAGTGGGATAGGCGTTTCTATCATGGCCAACCGCTATCGCCACATTCGCGCTGCTTTATGCATGACCCCACAGATGGCGGAGCTGGCGAGACGTCATAATGATGCAAACGTGTTAGTGCTGGGGGCGAGATTGATATCATCAGAGCTGGCGCTGGAGTGTCTTGAGACATTTCTACAGGTACCCTTTGAGGGAGGGCGTCATCAAGCACGCGTTGATAAATTGTCACAGATAACAGATAAGTGATCTGAATGTCCATCCCAGATAGTTTTATTAATAATTTACGTGAGCAGGTGCGATTAAGCGATTTGATCGGGCGTCATGTTGTGCTTAAACCTAAAGGGCGTGAATTTTGGGGAATATGTCCATTTCATCAAGAGAAAAGCGGCTCTTTCAGCGTGAATAATGAAAAGCAATTTTTTCATTGTTTTGGGTGTGGTGCCCATGGCGATGTGTTTCGTTTCTTCATGGATCTACATAATTTAAGTTTCTTAGAAGCCGTTGAAAGGGTCGCGTCTGCGCTTGGGGCGACTGTGCCCAAAAGTACAACTAATGATGCAACTGCCCACCAACAACGCCAAGCTTATCAAGTTTTAGCCGCGGCGCTTGAATGGTATCAACAGCAGCTGCGTCAGCCGGCAGGGCGTCGGGCCATGGCGTATCTTGAAAAGCGTGGGTTGACAGCTGCGACGATCAGTGCGTTTGGTTTAGGCTATGCCCCCCCCACAGGTCTCGGGACAACGTTGCAAGCTCAGGGGCACACGATCGATCAGCTTGTCCTTGCTGGCTTGGTAAGAGATAACGGCAGTGATTGGTTCCGTGATCGCTTGATCTTTCCTATTTTTGATGGTCAGGGACGAGCAATTGCTTTTGGCGGGCGGACATTGCAAACTGATGGAGTGCCAAAGTATTTGAACTCTCCTGAAACGCTTGTCTTTAATAAAGGCAATACCCTGTATGGCTTTTATCACGCACGTCAGGAACGCAAGCTGAGCCAGGTCGTGATTGTTGAGGGGTATATGGATGTTATCCAACTCAGCCAAGCTGGCATTAAGGGCGCGTTGGCGCCTTTAGGAACCGCCTTAACTGAGTCGCAGATTGAGCTCGCATGGCGTTTGTCTCCTGAGCCAGTGATATGCTTTGATGGGGATAGCGCCGGGCAGCGCGCTGCTTCACGGGCAATAGAGCGTGTGCTGCCTATTTTAAAACCGGGTCACTCTGTACGTTTTGCCGCGATGCCAGCTGGGGAGGATCCTGACAGCTTGGTGCAAACCCATGGATCTCAGGCCTTTAATCAGTATACAAAGGCTGCAGAATCGTTATTCGCATCTTTTTGGCGTCACACCTTGGCACCATATCGACTTGATGTCCCAGAGCAGCGAGCAGCTGCCAAAAAGTCACTCTTAACTCAGGTGCAACAGATTGCTGATGCAGGAGTGCGTTCTGCATATGTAGATCTCATTCAACAAGAGTGGCAAAAGATAACGATGGTTGTGCCAAAGCAATCACCACAGCACGGACGTTCTCAAACGATAGGGGCTACAAAACTAAGTGTGCCGTTTAACGTGCAAGGCAGACAGGAGCAAATTCTATTAGCAACTTTAGTCAATCATCCTGAACTTATCATTGATTTTATTGAAGATATTGGCTCTGTTACCTTTGAGCGTCCCGCTTATGAAGCGTTGCGTCAGCATCTCATTGATCTTAGTTATGAGAAAATACTTGACAAATCAACCTTGAAAGCCCACTTAATCTCTGAAGGATTTAATGAAATACTAATGATTATATTGAATGCGAGTACTTATCTACATGCAGCGTTTGCTCAAGAAGGTGCAACGTTAGAAAAAGCGCGTCAAGGATGGCTTGAGGTATGGCAGCGCTACCAGCATGAAAAAATGCTGGCTGTTGATACAAAGGTCGCAGCGGGTGAGTTCGCTGCAAATCTTGAGCCACAGCAGTGGCAGAGGTACAAAGAGCTTAAACAAGCAATGCTAAACTTAAGAAAAAAGGAGTTGGTATAATATGTCAGTAAAAACAGCCAATCGTTTAGTCCAAACAGTTGATGAAAGATTAGGTAGCAAAACAGAAATGGCAGCTTTTCGGAAGCTTGTGATGCGTGCTAAACAGCGTGGCTACGTCACATATGACGAGCTAAACAGGGCTTTGCCGCCTGAGGAGCTTTCATCTGAACAAATTGAAGACGCGATGGCTATTGTTACAGAACTTGAGATTAACATTATCGAGAATGAAGACCTAGAGGATTTAGATACAGAAGCTGAGGGCACTGTTGACGCAGAGGCACCATCTGATGAGGAGCCATTATCAGCTTTTGGTCAAGAGGATGAAAGCGAAGAAGAATCAGGTGGTGAAGAGCTTGAGGCTGCCGGACGCACAGATGATCCAGTGCGGCTATATTTACGAGAAATGGGTAGTGTTGGCTTGTTGTCGCGGGAAGGTGAAATAGCGCTTGCCAAGCGTATTGAGCTTGGTCGTCAGACAATGATCGGCGCTATCTGCGAAAGTCCTTTGACGATTCAGGCAATGCTCGCATGGCGTGATGAGCTGAGAGCTGGTAAAATGTTTTTACGGGATATTGTCGCTCTTGAGAGTTATAATGAGGAGACGCCACCAGCTTTAGCAGAGGCGGAAGGGGTGAGTGTATTAGTAGAAAATGTCATTCCCGTGGCAGAGGAAGAGCCAGCTGAGCCAGAAGTAAGTGATGCTTTTGATGAGGAAGGTGAAGAAGATCCAGAAAAAGCTAGTGCATCATTAGCGGCATTGGAGATCAACCTCTTGCCTCAAGTTTTGGAAACCTTCGATAATATAGCGCAAACCTATGAGAGCTTGCAAAAGTATCAAACCCAGGTGCGCCAAGGTAAATCTGGGGCCCAGAATAAGTACCAGGAAGCTCAGCGCCAATTAGTAACGCTTATGGAAAATATTCATCTAAACCCAATGCGCTTAGAAGAGTTGGTTAGCCAATTATATATTCTCAATAAGCGCTTGGTGGCATGTGATAGTCGTTTGTTGAAGTTCGCTGAAAAGGCACACGTGCGTCGTGAAGAGTTTCTAAACCATTATACGACGCTGCGTTTGGAGAAAGATTGGTCAGAAGAGCTATCAGCTTTGCCGGGACTCAATTGGGCGGTCATGGTACAGCGTTACAAAGATGATATCCAAGCCATTGTGAAAGACATGCAGGGGATTGCGCAGCACATCAGTTTAGCGCTTCCGGATTTTCGTCGCATTGTGTCAACAGTGCAAAAAGGTGAAAAAGAATCTAGCCGTGCTAAGAAAGAAATGATTGAAGCTAACTTGCGTTTGGTGATTTCTATCGCTAAAAAATATACAAACCGGGGTCTACAGTTCTTAGATTTAATTCAAGAAGGTAACATTGGGTTGATGAAAGCGGTTGATAAGTTTGAGTATCGTCGCGGATATAAATTCTCAACGTATGCGACATGGTGGATACGCCAAGCTATTACTCGCTCAATTGCCGACCAAGCGCGGACCATCCGTATTCCTGTGCATATGATCGAGACCATCAACAAGCTTGTGCGCACATCCCGTCAGATGTTGCACGAAATTGGGCGTGAACCGATGCCGGAGGAACTTGCTGAAAAGTTGATGATGCCGGTTGAAAAGGTACGTAAAGTCTTGAAAATTGCCAAGGAGCCCATTAGCCTTGAAACGCCAATAGGAGATGAGGAAGATAGCCATCTTGGAGACTTTATTGAAGACAAGAACGCTGTGCTGCCATTGGATGCCGCGATTCAAACTAACCTTCGTGAGGCAACGACGCGCGTGCTTTCGACGTTAACACCGCGTGAAGAACGCGTCTTGCGGATGCGCTTCGGTATTGGCATGAATAGTGAGCATACCCTAGAAGAAGTTGGGCAACAGTTTAATGTTACCCGTGAGCGTATTCGTCAGATTGAGGCGAAAGCCTTGCGGAAACTCAAACACCCGAATCGCTCACGTAAGTTACGTAGCTTTCTAGATAGTTAGTCGAGGCTAAAGTATCCTAAAAAAAAGCCAAGCTTATGCTTGGTTTTTTTTTGCCTTGAAAAAAATCGAGGCATGCTAATATAGGTATAAGTTTTAAAGTATATTAAACGTGTAAAGGGTATGAAATGAGTAAAGTAAAATTATTTGTCTTGGTGTTAGCGTATACAATGGGCCTTGCTGGTGTCTCTAAAGCTGGCGACTTGAAAGAGTCTGTGCAGCAGCCACTACTAACGACCACGTCCACCTCTGGAGTTGCTTCTAAAGTCCATGCGGCAAAACTAGGGGTTTTGTATATAGCTGGCATGAGCGCGAGTGTTTTTGCCTGTAATACCGAAAAATTTGAGCCATTTGCTGTCAGCGCCCTGGTTGGTTCAGTGGTCGCATGGCTCTTAGTTGGCGCAGATGCGGTGTTAAACCGTCATGCCAAAACTTCCAAGCCGCCTATGGTGCCCCAGGCAGAAGGTAAAAAACCTTGGTATCGCCGTGATATAAAAACTGCCTCTCTGTATCTTTCTGGCCTATCGCCGTTAGTCACCTTACTATTTTTTTCTATGATTGATAAGATGCGTACAGCTGAGTCGGCATCGTCAACCATAGATCGTGTATTTTCTCTTGGTAGCGCCGTGCCTATGGCTGTGCATTTAGGGTGCTTAAGTAAAGCGTACTATCAAAGCAAGCATAATAACAAAACAGCACAACCACACCAAAAGTGAGGCTGGAGATACTGCGCTGAAGTAGTCTACTCGGGCTGTGGGCGGTAGAGTACTTCAGAGCGGACTCAATAACAATTCCTTACTCAAAAGTCACGCTCTATCTTCTATTCACATAGACTATTGAAAAAATTCTAAGACTCTCCATATCAACCTGTACTTAATAATTGTACAGGAAAGTTGAGATATGAGAAGAGTGATCATTTTGGTCTTTTTTTCAGCCATAACTATTATGCCGACGATGGCAGAAAAAATACTAGTTACTCATGAGCAGAGATTCACTAAGCAAGAAAATTATAAAAAAACTGCAGAGGAATTCATACATAAAGCCAAACTCGGAACCCTGTATGTTGCTGCAGGGGGCGGGACTTTGTTTGGGCTTGATCATAAAAGACTATATCTTGCTGCTGTGGTAGCAAAGTATAGTTCAGCTTTATCAATCGTTTTCACCATACTTCATCGGTTAGTCAGGTATTATTCCCATATAGAACAAGAACATTCAAACATTAGGAAGGGGTCCAAATCTCACGAAAAATATAATAGAATTGCTCGATTAGCGCTCTATATTTCAGGGTACGCACCATGCCTGAGTTTGGCTATATTGCTTTTAGTAGAAAAATTCATCCTTCACGGTGAAGTCAATAATGATGTAATTAATTTTATTTTTTCTTTCACCAGTGGGTTGCCGCTTGGCATCAATCTCCTCTGCGTTTCTATGAAAAAAACGACGCATTCAAAGGTGAAAAAATATATACCCAATCCAAATGGAAAAGGGGAGAATTTGGGCGAGGGAATTTGATTCAAGAGCAAGCTTGAAAAACCGACCGTATCGAAATGAGATACATGAGGCTTTTTTAAGCGCCGGTCGTGAGTCATAATTCCCCGCTCAAAAATCCACTTTTCCATTTGGATTGGGTATCATAAATGCAAATGGAAAAGCGCTGATATGAAATACGCCAAGTATTTCCTATGCAACTGCTTGGTGGGCTATTCTTGACTGGGTAGGCTGACCAAGACCAATGTAATAAAATCCTAAGTTTTCTAAGGTGAGTGGCGATAAGAGGTTGCGGAAATCAGCAATCCACGGCTCTGGTTGCATAACGTGATAAATATTTGCCCAGGGCAGATCGCGAAACTGCAGCCATTCTGTCGCAATGACGGCCCCATGAGCGCCTGTAAGTGCTTCAATACTGCTCGCACAGTGAGCCACTTGGGGAAATGCATCTAATGACGATACAGCTGGATCATAAGCCCGCACATGCGCCCCTTGATCACACAAAGCTTGGATCAGGGCTAAGCTTGGGCTTTCACGTGTGTCATCAGTGTTGGCCTTAAAAGCAAGTCCTAAAACAGCAATGGTTTTATGCTTTAAATCACCTATGCTTGCGGCGAGTTCATTAATAAGATTGTAGGGACGTTGTTTGTTGGCGGCAATCACCGTAGAAATTAAGTCCAAATTGACACCAAGTGTGTGCGCCGTATGATATAGAGCCTGAGTGTCCTTGGGGAAACACGACCCGCCATACCCAGGGCCTGGATTCAAAAACAATTCGCCAATACGTTTATCCAGACCCATGCCATGGGCAACATCTTTGATGCGGGCGCCGGTTTTGCGACAAAGGTCAGCCAGCTGGTTGATAAAAGTAATTTTGGTTGCTAAAAAGCTATTGGCGGCATACTTAATCGTTTCTGCCGTTTCCCAGTCAGTCAGCAAGCAAGGTACGCCCTGGGCTACAAGCGACTGGTAAAGCGTAGATGCGCGCTGAAGAGCAGACTCGTTATGGCCACCTAATACAATACGGTCAGGGTGCAGAAAATCGTCTATGGCGCTCCCTTCGCGCAGAAATTCCGGGTTGAAAATGATCTGAGCTGTCGCGTGCTGCTGTTGCACAGCAGCAGCAAGACTTCGGCAGGTGCCAATGGGAATCGTTGATTTTATCATGATCACTGCATGCGGTGCCAGGAACGGAATGGCTTGATGAATCGCCTGCTTAAGGTAAGTTAAGTCCGCCGCTCCTGTTGGGGTCATCGGCGTACCCACCGCAACAATCACAAGCTGGACACGCCCAATTTCTCCCATATCAGTCGTAAACCGGAGCCGTCGCGCATTATGAGCAAGCAGCTGCTCAAGCCCTGGTTCATAAATGGGAACGTGGCCTTGACGCAGGGCCGTAATTTTGGCTAAATCTTGGTCAATAGCCGTAACAGTATAGCCAAAATGGGCTAAGCAGGTAGCAGCTACTAGTCCGACATATCCAGTGCCAATAACTGCAACATTCATAGTAGTATGCACGTGATATTCCTAAATTAGCATCGTGATTGGATTCGTGATAATGGCTTTGAATTCTGATAAAAACTTAGCGCCAATAGCCCCATCAACAACACGGTGATCTACGGAAAGCGTACAGGTCATAACCGTTGCCACAGTCAGTTGACCATTTTTTACAACAGGGCGCTGTTCGCCGGCACCAACGGCTAAAATACACCCATGGGGCGGGTTAATAATAGCGCTAAAGCTCGTGATCCCAAACATGCCAAGATTAGAGATGCTGAAGCTGCCGCCTTGAAATTCTTCCGGCTTAAGTTTGCCGGTGCGGGCTTTATCCACTAATATCTTCATCTCTGATGAAATCTCGCTAACCGTCTTGCTATTTGCCCCGCGCACAATAGGCGTTACAAGTCCGCCATCGATCGCAACCGCAACTGCGATATCGGCTTGATGGTATTGACGGATGCTGGTTTCATGCCAAGACGCATTGGCTTCAGGAACACGCATGAGGGCGACTGCTGCAGCGCGAATTACTAAATCATTGACAGAGACTTTAGTATCGGGGGCCGCATTAATTTGCTGGCGTAGTTTTAGCAGTTCGTCCAGTTCGCAATCAATACTTAAATAAAAATGCGGGATTGTTTGCTTTGATTCTGAGAGGCGTTTGGCAATGGTCTTGCGCATCCCAGATAGAGGAATATCGTCATAGGTGGTTAACGCACTCGCCCCCTGAGAGAGGCTTGTAGGCGATGGCGCACGGCTGGCTCCTCCAGCGCTAGGATTTGCTTCCCACTTCTCAATATCGGCTTTTATGATTCGCCCATTGGGACCGGAGCCAACAATGGTGCGTAGGTCAACGCCTTGCTGATGAGCCAGCCTTCTGGCAAGGGGGCTTGCAGCAATACGATCCCCCATCACCCCTGGAGATAGCGCGACAACATTCTGAGCCAGGGCTGGTTGAGTGGCACTTGACGTTTGAGAAACCGCCACTGCGGAAGGTGTTGGAGCAGATGTAGAGAGAAATTCAGCGGGAATTTCCTTCTCGCCGTCTTCTAGAATAATGCCAATGACTTGGTTAACTTTTACAGCTTCTGTGCCAGCAGAAACAAGAATTTTACCGAGAATTCCTTCATCTACAGCTTCAATTTCCATCGTCGCTTTATCGGTTTCGATTTCTGCGAGTACATGCCCAGCAGTGATTTTTTCCCCTTCTTTTTTTAACCATCTAATTAAGTTACCTTCGGTCATTGTGGGGGATAAGGCGGGCATGAGAATCTTGACAGCCATAGTTTAAACGCTCCATAAGTAAGTTAAATACAATAGCAAGTTTATCATGGTCTAGTCAGGTCTACAAGGTGGATTCTCGAGTGCCTACACTGCTGTGAAGAGTGCAATTAGATTCTCAAGGGGTATGCATTGACCAATACTTCAGCCCGGTTTAGTTAAGAAATTTTCTTGCTAGAATTCACAGATGCCTTGATTTTATAAAAATCTAAGATATATAATAAACTGCACTTAATGCTCTTGATCCATATGTTCAGGTGGGGATCTATCTGTGGAGATTGGTGAGGTTAGAAGAGATACACTGGGTTAACAATACTCAAACACAGGAAGATTAAATAAATTTATGCATAAAAGCTTATCATACATCCTTATAGCCATGATGTGCATGTCTCAAGGAACTACCTTAGCAGGGGTCGTGAGTAACGTTGGCGTTGATAATACGTCACAATCGCTGTCTGAAGAAGCCTCAGAGGGCCATTTGAGTGCTGAGCAAAGAAAAAACCTTAGTAAGGGATCTCAAGAGTTGCCAGCTTTTAAGCTCCTGGAACTTAAAACCTACACCCTCCATAACGGATTGAAACTCATTGTTATACCGACCGAACAAAGTAAGTACGTTTTAGTTAATTGTGGGGTCGGGGTTGGCTTTGGTCGTAACCATACAAAACCTTATGCGCATTTCACAGAGCACCTTGTGGCTATGGTGCAAAAGAATTTAGCTGAAGGTTTTATAAATGCATTCACAAGCTTTGAAGAAACAGCGTATCTGTATAAGGTTAAACCTACTGAAGTTGGAACGCTATTTTCTCAAATGACACAGATTATTCAGACAACGGATTATCCAGAAAAACTCTTCGAAACTGAAAAAAATGCCATACTTCATGAATATTATATGCGGCAAGGTAATAATATATTATCAAAAACCTTTCATACGGCATTCAAACTGTTATTCCCAGCTTATCAGGCTTTGTTTGATTCGCCTGAAACCCTAAAAACTGTCACACCGCAAGATCTTAAGGAGTTTCAAAAGAAATGGTATGTCCCCAACAATATGGTCATAGTTGTCACCGGTCCTGTGCAGCCAGACGAGATTTACAAAATAGCGGAGCAAAATTTTAGCGCTATTCCTATGGCAGCCATTCCTGATAACTTAGTGCGTGAGCCAGCGCTCGTGACGGATGGTCCGATGATCGTGCGTCAGAATTTGGGCTTGGGCGCTCCACCTATAATTGCAATGTATCGGTTGGCTCAGGTTATGCCGCACAACATGAACAAAGTTGGGATGTATCTCCTTATTGAAGAGGTGCTAAATAATCTGCACATGAAATTTCAGTATAAAAAAGAACACAAACATATCTATTTTGGCGCAAGTATATATCAGGGGATACGTGATTTTGATCATATGATTTTTTACTCAAATATTTTAGAGAAACCAAGCGATATCTCTAAGCTGACACCACATTTCCAGCAGCTTATTACCCTGCAAGCTGTGCAAGACGCATCGAAGCGTGTTGAGGCGCGTTGGGGCCAAATGCAAGACGATTTAGAGGAATTTACTCAAACAATGCTGTCTTTAACATTAGCTGGACTTGATGCAAATGCTATATCAGAGGTTATACCAACGCTAAAAACGATCAACCATCATCAAGTTTTAGAAGTGTTATCCAATATTTTCAATAAGCAACCAAATGTTATTATCATGAATAAGTCATCGAGGGAGATAAACGTACTATGAGGTTTATATCTATCATTATGGGAGCTTTAATGCTCACCTCTGTTGCTGAATCACATGTTGAAAGCTTTGCATCAGAAACTGGCGTTCCCATCTTTTTAAAGAAAAATTTAGCTAAAAAACAGGTAACGATTGCTTTGACATTTAGAGATGCGGGGCTTCTCGATCAAAATCAGCTTGGCATGGCTCAGCTGATGCAAACCTTGTTTTTTACAAAGCGTTATGAGACTGAATTTGGTGGCGCAGAATATAATATTGTGCGTATTCGTAATCAGTTACATAGCTTAGGGATGCAGGATTTTTTAAGTTTTGAAGCGAATAACTGTACTTATCAAATCTCCTTTGATCCTGAAGATACTGATAAAATCGCCAATTACGTTAAGCTTTTATTCCAGTATCCTTGGTTTAAACCTGAAACGATTGTCAAAGCATATATGGTTCATATCACAAATATGCTGACACAAAGAAACGATATTGGGAGTTTTGTCGCTGATGTATTTAAGGATAGCCCATTAGGTTTATTTGAAAAAGTTTCCCACTTAATTGATTTAAAAATCACACCAACTGGCCTGACTAACTTCTTCAAGCAGCATTTGACTGCAGATAAGCTGACAGTACTGGCTACGGGTCGGGTGCTTTCCCAACAAGTGAAATCAATTGTCGAGAAGGTTGTGTCAGTCATCCCTCGGACGGTAGATAACAAAGTCATAACTAGTAAACCTTTTATAGGTCAGCCTAAGTACCTTTTCGAGCGGCCAATATCCAAAATTGTTTTTGCGGCAGCGTTGCCTAAAGTAGCACCTGAAGAATTCTGGAAACTGCGTCTTTTGGGTTGTGTTTTAACCAATAACCGTTTGTTTCAAAAACTGCGTGGAGAAATGGGAGCGATATATGCTGTTCAAGGACAGCTAAGCTCCGTTTTTGCTGAAAATACGGCTTTATGGGGGATAACCGCAACCTATAAGGAGTCTGCAGACTCTGTACGGCAAGCGATTCAAGAGGAACTCCTACATCTCGCACAGGCTGGAGTCACGGATGAAGAAATGCAAGCGGCACGTGAAGCGTTTTTCAAGACATGGTTAGAGGGCCCAAATGATAATATCATTGCGCAAATGCAAGACTGTGCGCTTTCCAAACTGACAGCTGAGGAAATCAACGCTATTGAAAAAATAGTTACCCAGTATTCATTAGGAGATTTTAATTTTTTCATACAGAACTTATTGAAAGATATTGAAAAAAAGGTTAGGTTTTTTACTGAGGAGCAAACAACCGCTGAGGATTAGGCGTATCATTAGCTTAGCTTCTGAATTCACCGGGCCGATTAATAACATCTAGAACATTGTCACATCTGGCGCCGGCCGCTGTTGATACCAGCCATGCCCAGGTCGAGGATGGGTAAAACAATTAATATTGCCCAAGGTTTGATAACAATATAGCTGCGGCATTGGGGGGCTGGTATTATTGCCATATGTCCAGCCAACCTGATGAATCTGATAAGAATGCGGCGTAACAAATTCGCTGGCCATGGCAGCGGCCTCCAGACCAGATTCTGCAATACTTTGCGATACCGATTGTACCTGATCTGTAAGTGGCGGCAACTGTTGACAGCCTTGCACAGTGACGAGTATTAAACTGTAAAGAATGATGGGGGAGCGTACAGGTATTTTCACACTATTTCCTCCAAAAACCGTGGTTGCCATTTATCGATAATAGCTCTGAAAAGTCTGTATATAATTTTAGAAGCGTATATTGCCATAATTTGGGGGAAGGGATTTCTTTATGGTAACGTTTAATTGCCTATATGTTAAATAAAAGTTACTTAGTTATTGTTAAAATTATTTTATAGAGAAGAAATTAAGAATCACTAAAAATTCAATTTTTAAATTGCTTTTTCAATATCTTAGTGGGGTGTGTCTAGGGGTAAGGTTATCGTTAAGAGTTTTTTCTTGTTGCGGTATAAAGTACTTTTGATCTCGTGAAATCAACCCCATCATAGGGTGAGAGCACTTGAATACATTGAACTTTATTTTTCGTATCTTCGAGATAGTAATGGACTGAATCTATTGCAGCTTGCTTTAATGTGCCATTTTCTAAAGCATCTTGTGTAATATGGAGTGCAACATTTTCCGCTTTAACCTCAGTTTTGGATAAGAGAAGGATGGAAGGCATAGGGTGAAGTAGGAGTTATGGAAGGTTTGGTCTTCTTTAGGGAATAGGCGACTAAAGTGGAAAGAATATGAACAAAGGCATTGAGAG
>JBILKX010000068.1:0-8050 GCA_044376435.1 Alphaproteobacteria bacterium
CAAGGCTTCTCCCTACGCCAAGGCTTCTCCCTACGCCAAGGCTTCTCCCTACGCCAAGGCTTCTCCCTACGCCAAGGCTTCTCCCTACGCCAAGGCTTCTCCCTACGCCAAGGCTTCGGGAGACAAGCAATTTTCCCCACATCAAAGATTGGCTGGCAGTACTGGACAAGGACTGGGGGGTGCCCAGCGATTACCTGCAAAAAGCAAGATATCTGCGTGATCAACTTTTGCAGAGTTCTGAACAGGATGCGTTATTACATGGTGATCTACATCACGATAACATTTTACAAAATGGTGATGATAAATCACGGCGTAGCTCAAAGAGCGAAGACGGATGGGTGGTGATTGACCCTAAGGGGGTGATTGGCGAGCGGGCTTATGAGGTGGCGGCTTTTATAAGAAATCCTATGCCAGATTTATTAACTGTGGAAAATGTACCGGGCGTTATTCAAAAGCGTATCGGCGTGTTCTCTGAAATCTTAAGTATCCCAAGCATCCGCATCACAGCCTGGTGTTTTGTGCAAGCCGTCCTTGCCTGGGTTTGGGCGATAGAGGATAGCTGTGATACAGCATATTATTGGGCGCGATTTGTGGATGTTTTGTCTTCCATCAGCGAAGTACTCCCGATGTAGGTGATAATAAGTATCATCATTATTATCGATATTAGCAAAAATCGATAATAAACGAGACGTTGCCGCTCTTATCAAGTTCAATGTGAGAAAGGCTGTTGCGGTGACGTTTGAGCCATAAATTTAAGATTTTGACAGTAAGAGGACAAGGTTAGAGAAAATGAGGGGTGGGTCTTACTACGCTTCCATCTACGCCAAGGCTCCGATGGACAAGAAAGCTTCGTGAGACACTCCTAGTTCTAACTCACTTCTGGCTTGCCGCCCGAAGTTCGAAGAACGTAGGGTGGCGGAGGGAGAGGGATTGGCTACGCTGCGCTCGCCGCGCCTGCGCTTATTTGATGCTCAAATAATCTTGTCGTCGAACCCCTGTCTTTTGTTTTTTATCGAGGGTTCGAACCCACCCTCGCCATTTAACATACCTATGCCACAGGCATAGGTATGTTCAATGGCGGAGGGAGAGGGATTCGAACCCTCGATACGACTTTACAATCGTATAACGGTTTAGCAAACCGCCGCCTTCAGCCTCTCGGCCACCCCTCCACAGGAATGTATTTGCACCTTATCCTAAGAAAGTCAAAAACTCAACAAAAAAAGCATAGTACCCAATGCTCGCTATCGTGGTGCTACCGAATGCGTAAAAATTTTAGGTCTGAAGCAGAAGAAAACCAAAGCATTTAAGGCAATGCCAACTAATGTGGCATCAAACTTAACAGAATCAAAAGCTGACAAATGGCTCACCACGAAAACGCTGCCGACACCTGTGGCAGCACTCCACCAAAACACGGTTTCACTGCGACGAATCCCCATAATCCCTGCAACTAATGGTACAAGGATAAAAGGTGTCCAAAAAGTGTAAGAGTGCAGGAGAATATCGAGAACACTCTCACATGTTAGCGCAAACATCATTCCGAGCAGACCAATACCTACTGTGGCGGTACGAGAGACAGCCAGCTCTCGTACGCCACTCCGACTTTTAGTCAGAGGTTTAATCACATCATGAGAGGCAGCAATCGCGGCGGCATTTAAAAAAGAATCTGCAGAAGACATAATAACGGCCATCATGCCAGCCACAGCCAGTCCTTTCAAACCAATTGGCATCACCGTATTGATCACCGATGCCAAAGCAAGGTTAGGGTTAACGCCGGGGTTAATCTTTTGTGCCATAACCCCAATAAGGCCAATCATCACAAAAAAGCCGAATGAGAGAATGCCGCTATAGAAAGTCCCCCGCTGAGTATGCGCGAGGTCTTTCCCAATCAATAACCGCTGGATATACGGGGGCACGAGGGTTTCGCCAAAGAAGAAGCTCAACGTTAGCGTCAGCAGATGCAGGAGCGAAATATGCGTTAAGTCTACAGGGGTGGTTTCTAGGAGGAGATCAAGACCGCCAACATGACGGAGGCCCAATAAAAACACAAGTGGTAAGGCTACGATCAACACAACAAAATGCAATGTATCATTCGCCACGACCGACTTCATGCCGCCCATTGATGAGTAAAAGATCACGATTAAACCCGCGAGCAGAATCCCTTGGGAATGGGGGATTCCCATAAGTACGTTCAGAATATATCCAAAGGCGCCAAACTGTGCCCCCGCAATGCCGGCGCATACAAGAACGGATGCAAAACCTGTAAAAATTTTAGCTTTTTCTCCGTAGAGCTTGCCCATGATATCTCCAGCGGAAATCGCGTCTTTAAAATGTGCCATTCTGGGAACGATGTAAAAAGCGATCAGGACTTCTTTAATGCTAAAACCCCATAAAGCGACGACATAAACAATGCCATACGTTACAACCTTTTCAGCTAAGCCGGTGGTGAATCCACCGCCAATAAACGATGACGAAAGCGTCGCAAAAATAAAAAAAGTTGTGTAAGACCGATTGCCTGTCGCAAAATCGTCCAAGTTTCGTACGTTGCGGCCCGCATAAATACCGTTAAATAACACCATTGCAAAATATGCTAAGATGATCACAAGATTGATGTCAAAATTCATTGGTGCTCTCCTCTAACATTATGATTGACTTGATATTCTTTTTTCCCTCTTTATTATTAAACCATAAAATTTCTACAGATACACCTGAGTTTTAACCAATTGACGACATTTTTTGATTCTTACCTTGACTTCTATTGCTAATTTTCTTTCTTTTTATTGTGTAATTTGCTATTTTGGGGCATTCTCAAAAAATCTTATTGGAAGCACAAAACAATGATACGCCATATTCTGCTCGCAGGTTTTGCAATTTTTGCCATGTTTTTTGGCTCAGGGAATTTAGTCTTACCATTAATGGTCGGTCAAGAAGTTGGGGCGTCATGGATAGCAGCTACGGGCGGACTGATGATTACTGGTGTAGTTGTGCCGCTGCTTGGATTGATTGCGATGATGCAAGTTAATGGCGATCCTCATAGATTGTTTCGTATGTTCGGTAAAATAGGGGCCATAACAATATGTTTGTTGATTCTAGGATTGATCGGCCCTGTTGGCGTGGTTCCGCGTTGTATATCGGTGGCGTTTGGAAGCTTTAAAAGCGTCACACGTCAAGTGCCGTTTGCTGTCTTCAGTGCCGCATGGTGTTGCGTTCTATACCTTGTCATTCCGCGCCGTGATAAAGTCATCCCTGTAATCGGTAAATATTTGACGCCTACCAAACTTACAGCGCTTGTGGTGCTAGTATTTGCAGGAGTCATGAGTGCACCGCCATTGCCGCTACATAAGGTCGGATACTTTCAGGCTTTTATATCAGGTGTGCATAAAGGATATCAGATGATGGATCTCATGGCGTCCTTCTTTTTTGCGATGAGTATCATCCATTTTTTTAAAAAGATTCCCGATATAACCCCAGCTAAGATGATGCGCTTAAGTATTGGTGCCAGCTTTGTGGGGGCAGCCTTGTTGGCGATAATGTACTGTGGCTTCCTGTATCTTGGCGCCGCTTATCAGTCAGTGACAAATGATGTTCCCTCTGCTGACATGCTGCCTGCAATTGCCTTTCATGCGCTTGGGCCGACGTCTGGGTATTTTCTGAGCTTTACGATCATTGTCGCCTGCTTAACAACATCTGTCGCCTTAATAGCCGTATTTACAGACTACATCGCCACCCTGATTGGTCAATCTTACCGTATGCAGGTCTTGCTCAGTAGCATCATCGTGGCATTTTTCGCATCTACTTTAGAATTTGAGGGCATTATGCGATTTCTCGGGCCAATCCTTGAAGTGCTTTATCCATTTCTAATTGTGGTAACGATTGGTAGTATTATTTATGAAAGTCGAAAGGGTCATGCTCATGCTCGATAAAACTTATAATGCCGCCACCATCGAATCAAAATACCAAAAAGCTTGGCGTGAGGAGAATGCGTTTGCTTCACAATCTCCCAATTCTCAAGCCCCTAAATTTACCATCCCTATGCCGCCGCCAAATGTTACGGGGTCTCTGCATTTAGGCCATGCCTTGACGTTTACCATTCAGGATGCATTGACTCGATATCACCGGATGCGGGGGTATAATACCTTGTGGCAGCCTGGCACCGATCATGCGGGGATTGCAACTCAGATGGTGGTTGAGCGCCAGCTCGCGGCAGAGGGGATTGATCGGCGCGATTTAGGGCGGGACAAGTTCCTTGAGCGCGTATGGGCTTGGAAAGAGCAGTCCGGTGGCATGATTGTTGATCAGCTGCACAAGCTAGGCGCGTCTGCGGATTGGGATCGGTCTCGCTTTACAATGGATGAGGGCCTCAGTCATGCAGTGCGGCACGTATTTGTGCATCTACATAAGCAGGGTTTGATCTACCGTGACAAGCGTCTGGTAAACTGGGATCCGAAGCTTGCCACAGCTATTTCTGATCTTGAAGTGATTGCCACAGAAACTGCCGGGCATCTTTGGTACATTAAGTACCCATTGACTGATGGATCCGGTTTTGTGACTGTTGCGACCACTCGTCCTGAGACCATGTTTGGCGATGTGGCGGTAGCCGTGAACCCGGAGGATGAGCGCTATACCTCTCTCATCGGTAAGTCGGTGCAGCTGCCTTTTATGAACCGCGAGCTTCCTATTATCGCCGATACGCATATTGATGCCGCAAAGGGCTCAGGCGCGGTTAAAATCACCCCTGCCCATGACTTTAATGACTTTGAGATTGGCAAACGTCACAACCTCCCGATGATTAATATCATGGATGCGGCGGCACGTCTTAATGACCAAGTTCCTGAAGCGTTTCAGGGCCTCGACCGCTTTGAAGCGCGCACGCAAATCCTCGCAGCGCTCGAGTCTCAAGGGTTGCTTGAGAAAACAGAAACGATCGCCCACACTGTTCCCCATGGCGACCGATCAGGTGTCATCATTGAGCCGTGGCTGACAGACCAGTGGTACGTTGATGCACACACGCTGGCACAGCCAGCGATTAAAGCCGTCGAAACCGGTCAGACAAAATTCGTGCCGGAAAATTGGACCAATGTGTATTTTGAATGGTTACGCAATATTCAACCCTGGTGTATTTCACGGCAACTCTGGTGGGGGCACCGTATCCCCGCTTGGTATGGCCCGGATGGTCATGTTTTTGTCGCGATGGACGAGGCAGAGGCTCAGGCTGAAGCGCATCTTCACTATGGCGCGCACGTGACGTTGCGTCAGGATGATGATGTGCTCGATACATGGTTTTCTTCAGCCCTTTGGCCATTTTCGACTCTCGGATGGCCAGAAAAAACACCTGAGCTTGCGTATCACTATCCGGCAGATGTATTAGTGACCGGCTTCGACATTATCTTCTTTTGGGTAGCCCGTATGATGATGATGGGGCTACATTTTATGCAAGATGTCCCGTTTAGGACTGTCTACATTCATGCGCTTGTGCGGGATGAAAAAGGTCAGAAAATGTCGAAGTCGAAAGGCAACGTTATTGATCCTCTAGAATTAATGCACACCTATGGGGCTGATGCCCTGCGCCTCACATTATCTGCGCATGCGGCGCCGGGCCGTGACATTAAGATTTCCGCAGCTAAAGTTGAAGGGTATCGAAATTTTATCACCAAGCTTTGGAATGCCGGCCGCTATTGCTTAATGAACGAGAGCCGCTTAATGCCGGGGTACGATATCACAACGGCCCAGCTCTCGGTGAATCGCTGGATGATCAGTGTTGCCACCAACTTACGCCATAGCGTAGAAGCGGCTATTGCGGCGTATCGTTTTAATGAAGCAGCGCATCTTTTGTATCACACGGTATGGGGGACCTTCTGTGATTGGTATTTAGAATTCACAAAGCCTATTCTAGCGACAGGTGACACCCCTGAAGCCTACGAAACCCGGGCGGTGATGGGGTGGGTGTATGTGCAGTTCTTATATTTGCTGCATCCATTGATTCCGTTTGTCACGGAAGAGCTTGCGAAAGCTTTTCAACCCGATGCCCCGCTTCTGATCTTCGGGCCCTGGCCGAAAGAAGGCTTTATTGATGCTGAGGCGCAAGCGGAAGTTGATCTGTTAGTGCGGATCATTACCGAGGTGCGTAGCTTGCGTGCCGAGCTGCGCGTTCCAGCTGGAGAATTTTTGAGCCTGCATGTTAGCCCGGCAGGCGAGTGGTTGTGTGTAAAATATGAAGCTCTTATCAAACGCCTGGCACGTTTGAGCACAGTCACTGTGGGTGAGGCTGTAGAAACTCCAGGGGTGGTGCGCTTCGTCATTGATCATCTATCGTTTGCGTTGCCGCTGGGAACTTTTATCGATACAGCTGCAGAGAAAGCGCGTATTGATAAAGAAATTACACGCCTAGAAACGGAGCATGCGAGTATCTCGGCACGCCTCAATAACCCTGGATTTGTGGCAAAAGCGCCTGCCGAGGTCATCGAAGAGAGTCGTGAACGTCTTAAGACGATTCAAGACTCTGTCCAGCTACTACGGAAATTAGCCACGAGTTTGTAGTCAACTCAAAAATTTACCCTTTAAGATAACTCACATAATGTCGCAGTTGTTGGCTTGAGGGGACTCCACTCAGTTTGGAAGTTCTAATGTAATGGGGATGAATGGAGTCGGCAAGTGATAATTTTGCTTGAGCACTGAGTTAATGCCTGGCTCAAATGCCTTGAGGACACTACTCGCGGCGTCTCGAGCCTCCGGATGATTTCCAATAGCCTTTTTGGTGTTTTTCAGGAAAGCTTCCCAGAATGAAGCTGAGTAAAAATTCTGTTCATCAGGCTTTAAGGCGAGGTCAAGATACTGTTGAGTACAGGATTGGCGTGTTTCTGGGTTTAAATATAGAGCCGTGTCTCTTAAGAACAGCCACCAGTCTTGATGCTTACCAAAATTTTGCGCAGCTTGGAGTGCTTGGAGTATTGAGCTTAAGTGCTCTTTAAAGGCGAACTCTGCTTCTGACAAATGAATGTAGTGCTGCACATAGTCTCGCAAAACTACCTCTTCAATCAAGTTCTGAACGGATGCGCCTGCGTTCAACGATTGCCAGATATCTTGAGGTGTCGCTATAATGCGGGCCTTGATTTTGCCGGATAACAGAGGAAAAGTTTCATTGAGGGATGTCCAAGCTTCAAGAATTAAGTTATTCCGTGTTGTGCGAAAAATCTTCACCATTTTTCTTAAATCTGACCGCACCTGCTTTGCGCTGTCTGCTTTTAAGAATTGAAGTGACCATTGGAGTGCGCGCATACGTTGTTGCAATATCTCTGCTTTTTGGATAATTGTCTTAGGATCTTCTATTTCTCTAAAAAGCTGACGGGGCTCGATAAAAAAGGCTGCGCGTTTTCCAGGCACGGGTAACAGACACATGGACGCATCATTGCGTAGTGCTTGACCTGGATAACTTGCAATGTGGAGCTCACGTGGATAATTTGTGCGCACACCAAATTGCTTTTTCCAAACATCCATGATTAATTTAACGCCGCGCTGGTAATTTCTAAAATCTTCTAATTTAGTAAATTTATACCACTCGCTCGACACTTGCGCGTCTGCAGCGGCCAGCATAGTTTCGAGCGCTGCTTTTGCATCTTGTTGCCCACTCAGCATACGATCGAAAGCCGCGCTTAGATCGTGCTTAAAAAGCCAGTCTATTTTTAAATTAGCTAAACCTTGTTGTAGGAGGTAGTTGTTATACAGGTAAGTTACGACAGGTAGAGGCACTAAAGAGGCGGCATAACGTATCCTATTCTGACAAAACTCGTTCGGAGTCAAGCCGTGAAATTTTTGGTAATTCTCTTTAATGAGGCATCGCAACAGAGGCATATCATAATATGGAACCATACTCATCAGTCTGAAAGTCTCAGAAAAATCTTGAAGCCCTGCATTTAATAGATCGGGGGTGATTTTAGATTGAACTAGATCAAAATCTTTGTAACCGTTCACGGGGGTGAATGAAAAAAAAGAGATGACATAAGTTAAGTGTTTGAATAGACTGTATAGGTAATACATTCAAAGGCTTGACAGATAT
>JBILKX010000069.1:0-7810 GCA_044376435.1 Alphaproteobacteria bacterium
TTCTAACCCCTCAAAATATGCTCCAAGTGTTTCCTTCATTCTTCTTAAATCCTTTCTAAAATTTAAGAAAAATATACCCTTTCATTCACTATTTTGCCTCAAAATTTTTTTCATGCGTAGGCCCTGACCAACACATGCTCCCAGGGTCTCTAAATTTATTGTCAAAAACCATGACGGTATAACAAATTTTATCGAATTTTTTCACAAACAGAACTTGTATTTACGAAAATGTTATGATATTAAAATCCTTATAGTACATATTTTTACCTTGCACATCTTACTTGTTCTGCGTAGAATGTGCTAAAAATTTGATATTGAGGAGCTAACTGCCATGGCCACATTGCAAGATATTGCCGAATTGTCCTTTGAAACTGCGTTTCGTGAACTGGAATCTATTGTGCGTCAACTTGAAGAAGGCAAGGCAACCCTTGATCAAACCATGACCTTATACCAAAGAGGAGTTTCCCTACGCCAGCATTGCGAAAAAATCTTGCAAGAGGCGCGCCTGAAGGTTGAACAAATTACTCTTGGAGTAGATGGTCAAGTTACTACTACTAATGCTTCACTTGAGAATTAAAGTATGGCTGTTTTAGAAATTCTTGTCGCCCCGGATCCTCGGCTCAATCAAAAGTCCCTCCCCTTAGAAGCCATTAGTGACGAGGAGCGGCGACTGATCAACGACATGATTGATACCTTGAAAAAAATTGATGGCTACGGTTTAGCTGCCCCGCAGGTGAATGTACACAAACGTATTATTGTTATTGACGCCGACGAAGAATACAACCCTGCCCAGCCACGTGAAAGCAACATTCGCGTTCTGATTAATCCAGTGATTTTAAGCCAGTCTTCTGAGTTCTCCTCACGGGATGAAGCTTGTTTCTCAGTTGCGAATTATTATGGGCCCGTGCAACGACCTCAAAGAATTCGTGTGATGTATCTAGATGAGCATGGCACTGAACATATCCTGGAAGCTTCTGGAATTCTTGCGCGCTGCATCCAACATGAGATCGATCATCTTGATGGCCTCCTGTTTATTGATCACATGTCATCCTTACGTCGCTCTGTCGCTCTACGCAAATCTAGCAAAGCAAAGCGTGTAACTGCTGAGGCATAAGATGCGTATTGTCTTTATGGGCACACCAGAATTTGCGGTGCCAAGCCTTCTATCAGTCCACAAAATTGCTGAAGTTGTCGCAGTTTACTGCCAACCACCAAAACCTGCTGGGCGCGGGCAGAGTATCCAAAAATCTGCCGTACACTGTGCCGCTGAAGCATGCGGCCTACAGGTCATCACCCCTAAATCGTTACGGACTCCTGAATCCCAGGATACACTGCGTCAATTACGGCCAGATGCTATCATCGTCGCCGCGTACGGCCTTCTGCTCCCACAAACCGTTCTCGATATCCCGAAGTATGGCTGTTGGAATGTCCATGCCTCTTTACTCCCCCGCTGGCGTGGCGCCGCACCAATCCAACATGCCATCCTTGCCGGCGATACCGAAACCGGCATCACCATTATGCGCATGGAGGCTGGCTTGGATACAGGCCCAATGCTCATAAAAAAACGCACCCCCCTCACAAATAGTACCACAGCAACCGAACTTCATGATATTCTCAGTCTCATGGGGGCAAAGCTGGTGAGCGAGGCTATCCCTCTGCTTCACTCCCAGCCCACCCCCACACCACAACCGGAAGTTGGCGTCACCTATGCCCCTAAGCTTACTAAAGCAGATGGGCAATTGGACTGGCGCAAGCCTGCTACTGAGCTCGAACGGCAGATTCGCGCGCTTAATCCTTGGCCCGGTACGTGGTTCACACAAAACGGCACAGTGATCAAATTACGAGACGCCCGTGTTATCTCATGGAACAACACTGCTCAACCTGGACTTATCTTGAATGATCAGGCGGTTATTGCTTGCGGTCAAGATGCCTTGCAGCTTCTGACTCTGCAACGTCCCGGCGGCAAGTGGTTGCCTGTGGATGAATTTTTACGTGGTTATTCACTTCCTAAAGGTGTATATCTAGACTGTATACCTAACTAAGATAGTATTTTTGAGTTGGTTATTGTTTTCCAATTCTTCATCTTGATTGGGTATAGACCCAATGCAAGTGGAAAAGGGGAGAATTTGAGAGAGGGAATTTGGCTCACCACCAAGCTTGAAAAACCGCCCATATCGACTGAGATACGGAAGGCTTTTTCAAGCGCCGGGAGTGGGTCATAATTCCCCACTCAAAAATTCACTTCTTCATCTTGATTGGGTATATACCCAATGCAAGTGGAAAAGGGGAGAATTTGAGAGAGGGAATTTGGCTCACCACCAAGTTTGAAAAACCGCCCATATCGATGAGATACGGAAGGCTTTTTCAAGCGCCGGGAGTGGGTCATAATTCCCCACTCAAAAATTCACTTTTTCATTTGTATTGGGTATAAGTATTAGGTATCTTAAGGAATCCTTACACAATGCTCGCACAACAACCCCTTCGCTCATCTGTATCTCAACTTGATTGGCTTGCAAGTCTTGTAGACATTGATTTGCAGCGCGTTAACCAGCTTATTGCGCAGCGACTAAATAGTCATGTGCCATTGATTCCTCAAGTTGCAGGCCACCTTGTCTTAGCTGGAGGTAAACGCTTACGCCCGATGCTAACGCTTGCGAGTGCCGCCCTCTGTAATTATCAAGGCGACCATCATATCGCCCTAGCAGCGAGCGTCGAAGTCCTACATACGGCAACTCTCATGCATGATGATGTGATTGACGAAAGCGAACTGCGTCGTGGCAAAGCCTCAGCCTTTGCAGTGTGGGGAAGTAAGCCTAGTATACTTGTTGGCGACTTTCTGTTTAGCCAAGCCTTTCAGCTGATGGTGTCGACAAAGTCGATGCCTGTGTTGGAGACTCTCTCTAAAGCAACCACAACGATCATTGAAGGTGAAGTTTACCAACTGAGTGTCCTACACCAGCTTGAGTTAGATCTGCAGGGATATCTCAAAATCATTGAGGCAAAAACCGCTGTGCTCTTTGCTTCCGCTTGTGCTGTCGGCGGCATTATTGCGAACAAATCTGACGCCGAGGTGCGCGCGCTACATGACTTTGGGTATAACTTTGGCATGGCCTTTCAGCTGAGTGATGATGTCCTAGACTACACAGGCAATACCCAGACATTCGGCAAACAAGTTGGTGATGACTTTAAAGAAGGCAAAGTCACCCTCCCTTTTATTTATGCCTATCAAGATGCCCCTGATAGCGAAAAACAATTTTGGCATCGCACGATGCACGGCCTCAACCAGAATGAGCATGATTTCCTTGAAGCCATTGCGCTTATGCGACATCATGATAGCTTCAAGCGCACTTTAGCTAAGGCTGAACACTATGCGAGCGCTGCGAAGGCATCTTTGGAAAGCTTCCCAAATTCTCAGTTTCGGCAAGCGCTCGAAGGGATTGTGGACTTTGCCGTTTACCGAGCTTTTTAGTGATTTATCTTATTGCATCATTTTGAAATGACCCCAGAATTACACCCTCTTCGTCCATCCTCCCGCAATATAGCTGAAGAAATTTTACAGCGCCTCAAGGTTTTACACTTGCCGGTTGTGATAGAGATGCTGAAGGTTATTCAACAGGCTGGAGGCGACTGTGTCTTGGTGGGAGGATGTGTGCGTGATGCGCTTTTGGGACGTCTGATCAAAGATATTGATATTGAAGTTTATCATCTCTCCCTGGCGGAAGTGATGGCATCGCTTGAGCCATTTGGTCCCATGAAAACGGTAGGCGCGGCCTTTGGTGTCATCAAGCTGTTGCACTATCCGATGATTGATATCAGTCTACCGCGTCGCGATAGCAAAATTGGGGCAGGACATCGAGGATTCGCCAGTGAATTGCTTCCCGATATAGCCTTTACCGAAGCGGCGCGACGACGCGATTTGACCATCAACAGTTTAGGCTATCGTCTTTTAAATGCAGAGTTTCTCGATCCTTACGCCGGTGTTGCGGACTTGACGCAGGGACGGTTGCAGGCAACAGACCCGCAGCAATTTTCTGACGATCCCTTACGAGGGTTGCGCGTTGCCCGCTTTGCGGCTCAGCTCAATATGGCCCCGACATCCGATCTTGTTCTCTTGTGCACCGCTTTAGATTTAAGCGAACTATCCCGCGAACGCATTGCCATGGAGCTACAGCGTCTTCTCGCTGCGCCTGCCGCCCATCGCGGGTTGGAGGTGCTGCGCGCAACCACGCTGCATCGTTTCATCCCCGGTATACAGCATTGGCCAGACGCAACATGGGCTCAGGCCATAGAGATTTTACAGCAACCTCTCGACAGCGAGCAACCGCTACTCTGCCGCCTTGCCGCGCTGTGGGCCGTTGATCACCAGGCGATGGCTGCTTTGATTGATGGCTTAATGCTCGAGCATACTTTCATGCGCAAGATTGAGATTCTTGGTCAGAATCTCGCCACCCATGCCATCAACTTACCCCACGGCACCGATGCACTTTACCGGCAATTGGCCAGGCTCCTAAACCGCTACAACCTCAGCCTCAAGATATTTATCGAGACAGCCCAGATTTATAAACCACGGCTTGATTGGCCTGCTTGCGCCGCTATGGCGCAGCGTCTCCACATCCTGGATGCACCGCTGCCGCCAGTAGTCACAGCGCAGCATCTTATCGCCCACGGCATCGCCGTCGGCCCCGATCTTGGCCGCCATCTGACAGCGTGCCAAGATTATCAAGACCTCCATGGCATCACAGATGCACAGCATATTATCGCCGCAGTATTACAGAGACAGTCCCATGATTCTAAAGTTTGCGATTCAATTTGAAGATCTCTACCATAGGGAAGGCTTGACCAAAGTTGATACGCACTTCATGGCATTTCTCAAGTCTACGCACCCTGACCTTGCAGCCCTCCTTATCAAGGCACGCCAGCATCAGGAATCTTTACCCTCTGAAGCTTTATTGCGGCTATCACCTTTGGTTGAAGACTTTGTTGCTGAGCTCTTTAATATTACCCCAGAAGTTCACACTCTACAGCATCAACACCATGCCCTGGCACCATTATGGCAAGCCAAGCGTCACTTTGTGCAGCGGCGAGCTCTTAAGAAATACCCCACTCTCGACTCCCTTCCCTCTCGTGACTATATCAAAGAAGCGCAGCAAATTTTTGGGACGGAGTGGGATGAGCTATCCTTTGCTCAGACTGTGCTCAGGTGGTTAGAAACACCAGCGCAAATTCCTGTCTCAGACATGGAGTTCGCCTTACAGTATGCCGCCTGGGCCACCCTAAATCCTGAAGGCCAACACCATCACCCTCAGAGCGTTGTGTTTGGCGCCGTTGCCCCCACCGATGTAGAAAAAGTGGCGCACGCTCTCCAGACCTCCTCGTGCCCCACGCGCGATCATTTTGACGCCTATGATACCGGCTTAAGCCAACGTCAAGCCATGGATCAGGCACGCTACTGCCTTTGGTGCCATCATCGCAAGAAAGATACTTGCCGCCACGGTTTGAGCGAGGAGAAACCTGGATGCCCGCTGGATCAAAAAATTTCGGAAATGGCTGAGCTTAAAGCCCAAGGTTTTTGCATTGGCGCCTTAGCGACGATCATGATTGATAACCCTATGGTCGCAGCCACAGGGCATCGCATCTGTAATGACTGCCGGCAATCCTGTATTTTTCAATCACAAGAACCGGTGAATGTTCCCGGACTTGAGACACAAATCTTGCAAGACGTGCTCGCGCTTCCGTGGGGATTTGAGATTTATAGTCTGCTCAGTCGCTGGAACCCTTTAAATACGATCCAACCCCTTCCCCAACCGGACACTGGCAAAACCGTCTTAGTCGTTGGGTTGGGTCCCGCCGGCTTTACCTTAAGCCACTACCTGCTCAATAGCGGACATCAGGTCATTGCCATTGATGGGTTAAAGATTGAGCCCTTGCCAGCAGCGCTTAGTGGGCAAACCCTTGATCAGGGGCGATCAAAATTCATACCGATTCGCACCCTCCAAGACTACTACCAACCACTAAGCCAACGCCCCCCTCAGGGATTTGGCGGCGTTACCGAATATGGCATTACTGTGCGCTGGGATAAGAACTTTTTACTGCCGATCCGCTTACTGCTTGAGCGACGCCATAACTTCACCATGCAGGGGGGCATTCGCTTTGGCAGCACCCTGACACCAGATCAGGCCTTTACAGAGTTTGGCGCTGATCATATTGCTTTGTGTCTAGGCGCCGGCAAACCCAATGCGATTTCTTTACCGTGGGAGGATTTAAAGGGTCAAACTCTCGCGAATCATGGACTGCCCCCAGGTGTTCACCTTGGCGCCGATTTTCTCATGGCGTTGCAAGGCGTCGGCGCCGCGCAATCCCCCTTTGTCGACTGTCCTATGACTGGTCCCGTTGTCGTCATTGGTGGCGGGTTAACCGCGATCGATGCCGCCACCGAAGCCCAAACATTTCTGCGCCGTCAAGGCGATATGTCGCCTGTCGTGCTGCTGTATCGGGGAGAGCTTGCCCACGCGCCGAGCGTGAATCTCAATGCCCCAGAGGTTATCAGCGCCTTAAGGCAAGGGCTCCAGATCCATGATCAAACCACACCCTCTGCCTTTGTGGTTGACGATCACGGCCGCGTGTGTGGCCTAAAAACGCTCACCCCGCACGGTGAACGTCTCTACCCCGCTCGCACAATTTTAGTGGCGACCGGCACGCACCCGAATACCGTCATTGCCGAAGAATGGCCGGAGCTCTTCCCGCTGAACGGTAAGTTCTTTCAGTCCGATGAAGTCGATTCGATCCTTCTGCCTACCCCTGATGGTGACAGGACTCGGCAGCAGCGGTTCAGCTTTTTTGGCGATATCGATGCGCGGTATTATGGCAGCGTTGTCAAAGCGATGGCGAGTGCGAAACACGGCTACCCAGTGATTAATCGGCTGCTGGCCGCGATCTCTGAAGCTCCCCACCCCAAGCCGCCGTCAGCCCTTGATCTGCCGCGTGTTCTCGAGTCTCGCCAAATTGGGGAGTCCGGGTGGTATCATGTGCGAGTGCACGCTCCCCTTGCCGCGCGTCAATTCCAACCCGGTGCGTTATATAAGCTTCACCGCTTTAATCAATTTGAGTATACCTATGCGCCCCATGCAGCCGTCAAAAGCCTCGCCGTCACTGGCATTGCGGCACAAGGGGATGATCTCGAGTTTTTGATCTGGGAAACCCCAGGCACCGCCGCGTTTTACACCCACCTGCAGCCCGGGGAACCGCTTATTGTCATGGGACCAGCTGGTCTGGCCGCCCCCCTCCCCCAGCATCAGCGCGTTCTGGTTGTGGCTGAGGATCTGCTCAATGTCACAGCTCTCGCCCTGCTGCCCGCGCTGACTCGGGAGAATCTCGACGTCACCTACCATGCAATATATACAGAGGCGCAGATGATTTGCCCGTGGCAGGCGCCTATCAGGCCCTCCATTATGCCCAATCTTCACGAAAGCCAGAAAACTTGGGACACCTACGATCATTTGGTTTTATGTACAGGCTCGGCCTTACCGCCAGTGTCACGTCCCTACACTCGTATCATCTCGACTCCCGTGCAATGTATGATGAAAGGTATTTGTGGCCGCTGCCTAGCTCCCGGAACTAAACCAGGGGAGTTTGTATTCTCATGCCAAAACAATTGGCAGCAGGGCGCATAAAAAACAAGCGCCCAATGTATAAGTTCAGATAGAACTGAGACGTGACTGGGTTAAAATAGGGTGTGAGCGTGGCGCGCTTTTCAAATAAGCGCCGTAGCGAGCTCACACCGCTCTTGCAGATATAAAAAAAGGCCTTGAGA
>JBILKX010000002.1:0-58437 GCA_044376435.1 Alphaproteobacteria bacterium
GTCTCCTCTCAATGCCTTTGTTCATATTCTTTCCACTTTAGTCGCCTATTCCCTAAAGAAGACCAAACCTTCCATAACTCCTACTTCACCCTATGCCTTCCATCCTTCTCTTATCCAAAACTGAGGTATTTTTAGGCAATTTTTCCTAATGCGCCACACACAACTTTAGCATAAGCGTAAAGTGTCGCTGTGTATACACCCAATCCAAATGAAAAAGTGGATTGGGTGTACAATCTTAACAAATAATAAAAATCCTTGCATAAAGCGAAAAAATTTTGTAGAAGTACTTCTCATGGCAGCGTCATCAGCTGCATACGCGCCCGTAGCTCAATTGGATAGAGCGTCAGACTACGGATCTGAAGGTTAGGAGTTCGACTCTTCTCGGGCGCGCCACTTAATTCCCCCCTTTAAATATTGATAAATTCCTTGACATTTCGTCGGTTCAGCGGCATAACCCAAATATGTCAGAAGGTTGGACGATTGCTGCTTTATGCAGAGGAAAGTCCGGGCTCCACAGAGCATGGTGCCGGGTAACGCCCGGCGAGGGTGACCTTAGGGAAAGTGCAACAGAAAGATACCGCCAGCCGGTTTCCGGCTTGGTAAGGGTGAAATGGTGCGGTAAGAGCGCACCGCGATCTTGGTAACAAGATTGGCTCGGCAAACCCCACCAGGAGCAAGACCAAATAGGGATGGCGCCTTGGAGTGCTTAGCATTTCAAGAAACACTGGCTCGGTGTCAGCTGTCCGGGTAGGTTGCTCGAGACTGCTGGTAACAGCAGCCCTAGATGAATAATCGTCACGCGCAAGCGTACAGAACCCGGCTTATAGACCTTCTGACGCTCTTAAAGTTGAATATAAAAACTCTGTTGAAGCAAGGAAATTGGGGTATTTTAGTATATGTCTACTACAGATCAGCGCAGTTTAAGTGTTTCTATGTTAGGCGCCTGGTTTTTCTGGATCTGCGCCGTCTCGTTTTATTTTTACCAATTTATTTTACGCGTCTCCCCGAGTGTCATGATCAAAGAACTCATGACGCACTTTGCGATCGATGCCACGGCTGTCGGCATTCTAGCAGGCTTTTATTACAAAGCGTACACCTTGATGCAAATCCCCACGGGCATGCTTGTCGATAAACTTGGGCCACGCCGCTTAATCTTAGGCTATGGGAGCTTATGTGTCGTGGGCGCTGCTGCCTTTGCGTGGGCGCCAAATATTACCGTTGCTTACATCGGCCGCTTTCTCATGGGACTTGGGTCTGTGGCCGGCCTTCTTGGCACTGCGAGAGTAATCCAAGACTATTTCCCGGCGCATCGTGTGGGTTTTATGATGTCTCTGACCATGACGCTTGGCACAATCGGTGGTCTCGCCGGCGGCACGCCTACAGCGCTCCTTGTGGAGCATGTCGGCTACAAAACCACCTTATGGATACTGGCGAGCCTAGGCATCTTGGTGATCGCCTTTGTTGGCTCGAGCCTGCGTGACGTGCCCCGCTATCAAACATTTGATCGCAAATCTGAAAAAACCTCCCTCACGGCTGGACTATGGCTCGCCCTCCGCACCCCCCAGGTCATGATTTCTGGGCTCTGCGCCATGGGACTATACCTCCCGCTCTCCGTATTTGCAGATCTATGGGGACCAAATTTCATTATGGCCGCTTATGATGTCCCCCGCAGCACAGCAGCTGGTATGGTGTCCTTGATCTATATCGGCCTCTGTATCGGCAGCATTGGGTTTGCGCTCTTAGCAGAAAAGCTCGGCCGCCGGCTCTTGATTATCCTCGGCCTCGCCGGCACATGTGGATCGTTAGCGATCCTCCTCTGGGCGACACCAACCGCCGCTACAATCGCCGGCGCGATCATGCTGTTTATGGGTATCTGCACCGGTGCGGAAATGCTATGTTTTACGAATGCCGTACACTATATGCCTGTGCAATATGGTGGCGTCACCGTCGCTATTGTTAACATGCTCGCTATGGTCACAGGCGCCGTATTTCAGCCAGTTGTCGGCTATATTCTCGATTGGGCACGTGCCGACCGTCTGCAAGATGGGCTTCCCGTATATGTCTTCAGTGACTACCAGCTTGCTTTATCAACGATTCTTGCGTGTGCGATCCTGACGCTTGGCGCCAGCCTGTACTTGCGCGAACACTCTGGTACCTCACCAACGGATATACCCTATCCAAATGAAAAAGTGGATTGGGTATAGCTGATAACAGGGCATTAATTTTAGCCAATTTAAGTGTTTGCGGATATTTTTTCTATTTACTTTTTGATACCACGACATATATTGTATTTCACTAACCTATAAGGATTTTCCTACCATGACAATAACCCGACACCAGCATCTTACAAAAACAACCGCTACGTTGATTTTTTTAACGGTTTTCACTGTATCTTCTTGGGCAAACATTCTTCCCTCCCCAGAGGAGCCTGCGAATGCAGGCCAAACACCTCAGGCGGCCTCCACAAACGCACCATCGCCCGAATTATCCACCAAAGAATTGGCGCAAAAATTGTTATCCATTCCTGTTGATACGTTTAATGATGCTGTTGAGAAAATGTGTACCCAGTTACCAGCCTCAATAAGCCTTGAGATCAAAAAACTACCAAAAGAGAAGCAGAGGCTGTGGGGCTTACTATTTTCGTTTCGTGTAATGACAGAAGCCCCTGCCCCGTCTAAACTGCCTGATTTGAATAGTCTATTGAATAGTCTATTGAAGCGCCAACAAAGTATTATTGATGTCACAAATCACACGAATACAAGTAGCACCTTAAAATTAGCGCTTTTTGGAACGAGCTCTATAGCGTTTGGCTCGTCACTTTATATGGCTTTTCAGATCCAGCTTGGGATGAATCTCCCCACACTCACCACAGTTTTTACCGGTCTTAGCTGTTTAGTGTCCATATTCTCTCTGATGCAGAAGCCAAGCCATGACAATATGTCTGAAATTACGACCTTGTTATCTGACTATACAAAAGATACAAATAAATTATTTCGTGAAATGACTCAAATAATTAAAGACAAAGAATCTAAGCTCAATGACACTTATGCCCTCGCGATTGCGCCAAGCGTTTTAGAGTTTGTGCAGAAAAATTCTGTTGAGACACTGCATCAAGAGTTTGAATTAATCCTTGAAAAAATGCAAAAGCAGTATTTTGCAAAGTAAGGGCATTAAATGAAGAAAAGTTTTACTCTATCACTGATTATCAGTGTTCTGTCAGTCACAAGCACGGGTGTAAACTCGCAAACTGGTGACAATTGGAGCGCTATAACATCTACAGCGATGCAGGCGACTGCAATTGCTGAGGGTGGCGCAGGTGTTTTTTTAGCACTTGGTGGGATAGATGGTCTAACTACAGGTCGCCTCAGCCGCAACATAGCTGGCAAACTATCTAATACTCCAAAGATGGGATGGTTAAAAAAGTGGCTTGAAGACAGATCCACGCAGCACTCTAAGACGCACTATGCTACTCAGGTGTTAAAAATAGTCGGCGGTTTTGGGTTATGTTGGCATGCCCATCAAGTTTGGAAGACTGGTCATTTCTTAGCTCCATTGACGCAACTATATAAAACTTCTCCGGAGCGGGATCTTGAAAACTGGATCCTAGAGCAAATCCCGTTACCGCAACAAGAGATGCTGGTTAAAAATCAAAATCTTGTGGTAAATGGCCTTACAGAATATGCGCGGTCATTTATCCCTAAATTTGGCCCTAAATTGAAGGAGTTTGGAGATATAGGATATGAGGCAAGCGAGTCTGTTATTGCCAAGATTGTAGATAAGATACTCTTAGTCGAGCCAAATTATATTACATACTTACGTCAGCATTACGGGATGCAACTGAAAAATTATTCAGATCAATACATGCGCAAACAGCTTCAAACCATGGTGCGTGATGAGATTAATGCCATAATGTTCGCGAAGGATTAAAGGGGGCACAACATCCTACAACCTAATCAGCAAGGGAGTATGTTATGAAAAAACTTTTACACACTAACCCTATGAGCGTCAGTATTTTAGTCATTGTCATCGCTGCACTCACCTTCTCTTCATGGGCTGAAGAACCAGAAAGTGCGACACTACCTGAGCGCAACGTCCGCTCTGTAGAAATCCCGCCCTCAACTCAACCTGAAAAGATGTCTATCACACAGTATGTGGAACATTTGTTAAATGGCTCTATCAAGACGCCTCTGAGAAAGGCTTGCTCCTTGTTGCCCACATACTACACCACTCAAATTCAGACTCTCCCAGAAGAAAAACAAAGATTATTTTTAGCCCTTACCCTCCTACGTGCAATCGCAAGCCTCCCTCAGCTCTCCAGCATGACACCATCTCCAGCGGTCATAGATGCTCAAGAAGCATTACAGGGCGACAGCGCATTTAAAGAGCTCAAAGCGGACATAGGCTCTATAGTAACCTCTAATTACTTTGGACTAGGTATAAATGCTACTGCATTTATAGTTTTAGGTTTAACAATACAGCGTATCTGGGCTAAAAGAACTATACCTTTAACAATTGGCGTGCTAAGTTTTGGAATTGGTCTATATAGCCTGGTTTCCGCGGTCAAAGTGTTTTCCTTCATTGATAAAATTAGCATGCAAACTCAGATATTAAATGAACACCTCAACGCGATGTATACTGAGTTACCAAGCTATCATTACCAATTTGCGCAGTCGCGTGCTCAAGCTCTAGCACCTTATGTTTTAGAGTTTGTACAACAAAATACCTCCGAGTTGCTTTATAAAGAGGTGGTGACGCTTCTAAATCAATTCCGGGAGAAGCATGACGCTCAACGTTGGACGATTACAGAAGATTGGATATAAATTTCCTGAGTCCCCTGTTAATCAGTCGCTCTGCGGCCAGACTATACCTAATGAAGACTTTTTAACGAAGAACTTATAAGACTCACAACTAAAACCTCTAAAAATGTCTCAAGTCGGGAAAATTACGCGCCGCCTGAATGATTCAAAAAGATCAAAATAACACTTGACTTAACGACACAATGTGCCCATATATCAAGATATAGATCTGACAATATGCGATTGCCTTGCAAGCAAATAAATATTGGATTTATTTTTATTTATAATTAATTTGAGTGATACTATGAAAACCTTGATTCATCTATTAATCTTAATTGCTGTCAGCTTTAGTTTTGATAGTTGCAACAAGACCGTTGCTGAGGAACTTGTGCCGCCGAGCTTAACACCAGCACCTCTCCAAACTTATCGAGCTGAAGCTATTGTCCATTTTTTGAATCACTGCCCTTATAAATCTAAGAAGGCTGCACAGGTGTATGCACAGCTCCCAGTAGATGTGGGTCGGGAAATTGCTAAACATTTGACCACAAAAGATTTTATCAGTTTGTATAATGTTTACCCACCGGGACGAGCCTTTATTTTGTATGGTTTAGGATTTCCTCCTGAACTCGATAAGTCTGCATCAGAAGAATTAAAGAGTCTCAGAAATGAGGTTGCTCAATTTTTTGATGCATTTATAATACGTTGGAAGAGGGTCGCCCCACAGGATAAAGCTAATACGTTGGAAGAGGTCGCCCCACAGGATAAAGCGAATGAGCCGGTAATTTCTTCAGGGCTAAACCACTCTAAGATCATGGAGTACATAAGAAATTCAGGCCTTAGTGTTCAGGATATCAGGAAATATCAGGCTACTATATCCGGAATGATAACCGTTGATTTCGCGCTACATCTTGCAACAGAGGTAATCAACAAAAAACAAAAGTTTAGCCTCAAACATTACGTCGAATTTATGCATGAAGTACAGAACAAGGCTATATCACTTCGCTTTGGACTAAAACCGAACACAATTAATTATGGCTCCTATGGGGAGGGGATATCGGGTCATATAGAGCTGTTTCCAGTTTTTACCTCTCAAAATATCCAGCATGTCACCAATTCATATTCACAGCAGGCATCTACTACTTGGCTTAAAAAAAATCTACTAACCCTTGATTTAAACAGTCAGAACATAACCTCAATTCATTGGAGTATCGAGGGCCTGAGAGACATTCTTGGTAGTTTAAATCTTTCTGGCAACCCTATAACTCATAATATTACCCACATTAAATTCCTCACTAACTTACATACATTATGTATATCACACTTGCCTCATAGCCTGTCTCCAGAGTGGATCAACGTCATCAAAGTGCTTCCCAAACTTGACAAATTAAATTTAACAAACACAAATTTATCCAAGATACCCAAATTAAAGAGCGCAAGCTTAACATGGATCGATTTGTCAGGATGCACAGACATTAGTCAATCCCTTCTTGAATCTATCATCGATATGCCGCAATTGGAAACGCTGCACCTTGAAAGAGCGAACCTAAGTCAGACTACAGATTTAACAATCTTTAAAAGATCAACCTCATTGAAGCGCTTATATTGCTCTGGGATGATAAGAAACTCTCAGCCTATTCATATTAGATCGAATGTGAATATCAGCGGCGTTAACCCAGCCAATTATGTTGTCGTCTCCAGTGAAGATAGTGCCTCTCCCATAGCAACACCAGCTACAGTCATACCAGCAGTACCACAGCCTGTCGTCGTACCAACACCAGCACCACAGCCTGTCGTCGCACTAACACCAACACCAGCACCACAGCCTACCGGCCTCCTGCAAATGCCTAATCTATACCGTATAGGCTTAGCCACTGCTCTCGTTTCTACCGTGGTGTACGTAATGATAAAAATCGTTCAACAAGTCCGTTCTAAGCCTAAAACTAAGTCCCGTAATTCACCCCAGCTCCACACAAAAGACACAGGATCAATTAAAAATCCTTTGAAAGCGGCAACTATGAGCAGTGTGGGTTAAGAATTCATCCAGGGGACTTAAGAGTCACCTGTTAATCAGTCGCTCTGCGGCCAGACTATACCTAATGAAGACTTTTTAACTAAACTTCTGAATGGGTACACCGCTTCAGCGTTCTCCTTGGGACTTCGTATAGGTTGGCCCACTATCCCAAACCATGAGCTTTTCCAGGTGCATCCAGTTATGTTTTGTGCTGATTTTATCAAGCAAGGCAAACATCTCGGCATCGGACATTTGTGTTCCGCCATCTCGCAGCATAAAGCGGGCGCGCCAATGATCAATTACATCTGGCGATACCCCTGCTGACGGGTATACCTGCACCCCACGATTAGAGATTAATTTGAGCACAAAGCCTGTATCAGCTGTCAGCTGCTCTAAGCTACGCCCCAGATCATCTGAGGCAAGACCAGACTCAATGAACACATCCACACCGACGACATCGCGCTTTTTTGAGCTCACCTGCACGGGCGACCGATCAACAGTTGGCAGTTTAATAGGCTTATAATCACGCTTTTTAAACCCATCATAGGTTTTACCAAGGTTACTAATAATGGCATCTGTCAAGGCTGTGGTTGAGCACGGGTTATGTGGCGCCACGTCGCGCGTCAAGAACTGCTTAGACGCTAATGTTACCAACAATGCCTGATCAATTGTATTCGCAGCTTCAAATTCCCCAATATGCCGCAACATCATTAATCCTGAAAGCAATACTGCAATGGGATTGATCACGTTTTTTCCAGCATATTTTGGCGCGGATCCATGCACAGCTTCAAAGATTGATACCTCGTTGCCAATATTAGCACCTGGGGCAAATCCTAGGCCGCCAATAAGCGCAGAACTTAGATCGCTGATGATATCTCCGTTCATATTCGTGGTGACGATCACGTCAAACTGGCTGGGTTTCTTTACAAGCTGGTGCGCGGTATTATCGATGATGATATGGTTAGATTCAATATCTGGATACTCAGGCGCAATACGCTCAAAGGTTCGCTTTAATGTCCCTTCACTAAATTTCATGATATTGGCTTTTGTCGCACAATGAACGCGCTTACGCCCTTCTGAACGCGCAAATTCAAAAGCAAGACGCACAATCTTTTCGCAGCCTTTAGATGAGATCAATTTTAATGACAGAGCTGTCCCAGGAGTTTGCATATACTCAATACCCGCGTAGAGATCTTCAACATTCTCCCGCACAATCACTAGGTCAACCCCCGTCCCTGAGTAAGGCGTTGTAATACCTGGAAATTCTTTGACGGGCCGAATGTTGCCAAAGGTCTCGAATAACTTACGCAAAGTTACGTTTGCACTCTTTTCACCAAAGCCTATAGGTGTTTCTAAGGGCCCCTTTAACGCGACTTTGTTCCGCGCGATAGAGTCCATCGTCTCTTGAGGCACGCCTGTCTCAAGCCCCTTCTTGAAAACTTCGGCTCCAGCCTCACACATCTCCCAATCAATGGAGACACCAGCTGCATCAATAATTTTACGCGTGGCTGTTGTAACTTCTGGACCAATACCGTCCCCAGAAATTAAGGATATTTTATGCTTTGCCATATGTCCCTGTTCCTTCTATGTTAGAATTTCACTGTATAGTTTATCAACAAATGGTTGCCAAAACATTGCATAAATATTAAAAAAGTGTAAATATCTTCTTTCGAGGGCCAGGATAACCATTGATGAAACTTTGTTTTTTTATACGTAAGATTTTGCGCACGTTCGGCATGGTGGTGGTTGTGACCTTCCCCCTATCTATGCACGCTAGTGAATTACATCTTAATGCCTCTGAACCTGTCAATCTACAAGCCAATGAGATCCTCTATGACCAAGAGCTTGGATTGATGATCGCCCGAGGCGATGTTGAAATCCATCAGCATGCGCAACACTTATATGCAGATACTGTCACATATAATCAGAAATTAGATCGGGTTACGGCATCAGGTAGTGTGCGTTTACATGACGCGAAAGGCAATATCGCGCATACTTCTTACGCAGAATTAAGCGGTGATCTTAAAGAGGGTTTTATCAAGGAGGTGCGCATCCGCGCTAAAGATGAATCGCGATTTCGAGCGGCTCAAGGTGCCCGTCAAAACTCCGGGGTGACCGTGTTAGAGCGCGTGTACTATACCCCCTGCCGTGAATGTAGCACTGATCCTAATCTACCGGTAACTTGGCACATTACGGCGAAAAAAATGATCTGGGATGACGTCAGTGAGAACGTTCAGTATCATAATGCTGTCTTGCACATCCGCGACCTGCCCATCCTTCCAGTGCCATTTCTGACACACCCCGCCCCAACTGTACATCGGCGGAGTGGTTTTCTTACCCCTACCGCTCGACAAAACAATATGTTTGGCCTCTCGTTTGGCATTCCGTATTTTATCGACGTCAGTCCAAGTCAGAATCTTACCGTACAACCTTTCTTCTTTACACGCGAAACTCCCATGCTCTCTGCGGAATATCATCACCAGCTCAAAAACGCATTTTTTAAGATTCAAGGGAGCGCCGCTCATCCTAAGCACGTCAAAGGCTTACGCCGCAAGGTACAAGATAACACCGTGGTTATGGCGCCAAGCGATCGGCCACGATGGCACCTCAAGAGTACAGCGCAATGGAATATCGATCCAACTTGGCGTATGACGCTCAAAGGCAATCGGTTAAGCGACCGTACATATTATCGACATTACAACTTCTTTGGCCATCAGCAAGATACTTCACTTGTCTCCAACCTTGACTTAGAAGGATTTTGGTCGCGCAGCTACGCCTTGATCCGCACCCAAGCCTTCCAAAGCCTAGCGCAAGATACATCTGTTACTATTAGCCCCTATGTTCTGCCTTTGATGCGCTGGAATATGCGGACAACGCCTAACGACTATGGTCAATGGCTAGGATTCGATCTTAACTCTGCTGTTATCTATCGTCGCCAAGGGATCAACACCCAGCGCCTCTCCACACGCAGCTCATGGTATGCGCCGTGGCGGTGTCACGGACATGAATTTAGCCTCCAAGGACAAATTCAAGCCGACACTTATCACTCGCGTTTTGAAGAGAATCGCTTCATTGACCCGAGCGTCCCACGACCTATCGTAGGCTCCCAAGGGCGCATGGCGCCCAAAGCCGCGGTGACATGGCGTTATCCTCAGTTATTCCATAGCGCAGGTGGTCCGTGGCTTCTTCAGCCAACCGCTATGTTTATTGCCGCACCAGGACAGCGCCCCTGGCAGCGTATTCCCAATGAAGATAGCCGTGACTTTCAGGCGTTTGATGATACGCATCTTTTCCACCTCGATCGTTTCCCAGGCGTAGATCGGATTGATAGTGGCAGCCGCACTGATTACGGCATGGAATTGTTCCATCTGGGGCCGCGACCGTCCTCCGTGTTTCTTGGCCAAACTTATACATTCAAGCCGCAAAGTTTCCTAGGCACTGTCTCAGGGTTTAATCGTCATCGCTCTGATTATGTCGCCCGTGCCACCATCACACCGACCGACAATTTGAATGTTCATTATCGCTCGCGCTTTGCGCGCCAAAATTGGCACACGCGTTGGCGCGAAATCAGTGTGAACACCTTAACTGGCCCGCTACATCTTACCACATCCTATCTGTTTTTTGCCCGCAATGCTAACTCGCAAAGCCATAGTAAACTTCACATGATTCATCAATCCATTGATATGCAAGTGGCGAAACAATGGTCAAGTGGCATTGGGTTTAGTCGAAATCTGCACCGTGGGCATCAGCTGAATCACAGTGCGACGATTAAATATAAGGATGATTGTTTAGAAGCCAGTGCTAGCCTCCGTCGCAGTTTTTACGAAATTCCCGGATTTAAGCCCGGCTTGACAGTGTCATTTAATTTAAATTTCAAGAATCTTGGCGATGTTTCTTACCAAAACACCCTTACCCGTCCCGCAAGCACCGCCCTCCTTGGGAGCGACGACACGCAACCTACTGAGTCAAAAAGCTCTTTGGGGAATTCTTGAGAAGCAACGATTTAACTGATCCAAGCGCTCTGCCCAATCGTCACTCGCCTGCTCACACGTGAAGGTTAGCTGCCGCCCTTGCTCTAAGGACTCAAGTTTACACCACAATGCCGTCTTAGGCATCGTCGCGCCAAGACGCTCGGGCCACTCAATCAGGCTCACACCTTCGGCAAAGGCTTCTTCAATCCCAAGATCCCATACTTCTTCAGCAGCATTTAGCCGGTAGAGATCAAAATGCCATACTGGTGGCGTGAGGTGGTCATACACTTGGACGAGGGTATATGTGGGACTCGGCACACTAATCGCCTGCCCAGCGATTGTTTGAATCAAACTACGGGCAAGCGTACTTTTACCCGCGCCCAAGGGTCCTTGCAAGGCCAGAATATCGCCGGGGCGTACAATCCCAGCGAGTACGGCACCGACAGCTTGGGTATCTGTTTCCTGGGGCAACTCGAGGACTAAATGCATTTTATGCTAGGTTTATGGGGTGTGCTTTCGCAAGCTGGTCAAATTGCTGGAGCACCCTCAGGAGGTTCTCGAGCTCTGCCAGACGCACCATGTTCGGGCCATCACTCGGCGCGTTATCAGGATCTTGGTGTGTCTCAATAAAGACACCAGCCACACCCACAGCTAAGGCTGCACGCGCTAATACCGGCACGAATTCACGCTGTCCCCCACTACGGTCGCCGGCGCCACCTGGCTGTTGCACCGAGTGGGTGGCATCAAAGATAACCGGAAAGCCTGTGGCCGCCATAATCGGTAAGGCGCGCATATCTGAGACAAGCGTATTGTAGCCAAACGATACGCCACGCTCGCAGAGCATAACCTGCTCATTCCCGAAAGCGACCATCTTTTGGGCGACATTTTTCATATCCCAAGGCGCTAAGAATTGCCCTTTCTTGATATGCACCGCCTTGCCGGTTGCCGCTGCCGCCGCCAACAAATCCGTCTGTCGGCACAAAAACGCCGGGATTTGCAACACATCCACAACCTGGCCTACAACCGCACACTGCTCGGCATCATGGACGTCCGTTAGCACCGGACACCCAAATTTCGTGCGAACTTGCGTCAGAATATCCAAGCCTTGGGTCACCCCAATCCCACGCGCAGCGGCGGCACTGGTGCGATTCGCTTTATCGAAAGAACTTTTGTAGATAAACGGAATACCAAGTTTCGTGGTAATCTCGCTGATCGCCTGCGCCATTTCCATGGCATGGGCTAAGCTTTCAATAGCGCAAGGACCGGCAATTAAGGTAAATGGTAGGTTATTAGCAACGGATAAGTGTCTGATACGAACTGTTTTCATAATGCTCCTCAATAGGTTCTAGCTTCTAGATTTCGAATTCTCTATTATCACCTCGTGGGTTGAATAGCAAGATTTTTAGGACCTGCGGTCGAGAATGACTATCTTGTTTTCTGCGCTAACGCTGCTTTGACAAAGCCTAAAAATAGGGGGTGCGCAGCAAATGGTCGCGATTTAAACTCTGGGTGGTACTGCACCGCCACGAACCATGGGTGGTCCTTAAGTTCAATCACCTCTGTGAGCAGCCCATCGGGTGAGCGCCCACTAATGTACAACCCCTGTACCTCTAGGCCTGGCAGGTATTCCGGGTTTACCTCATAGCGATGGCGATGACGTTCCGTAATCGTCTTGGCCTGATAGGCTTCTGCAGCACGTGAGCCTTCTTCCAGCACACACTCATATGCCCCCAACCGCAATGTCCCACCGAGATTACCATCAGACTGGCGTTCCTGACGCACATCACCCTGGCGCCACTCGGTCATGAGCGATATAATCGGCTCTGGCGTCGGCCCAAATTCTGTGGAGTTCGCCTGCGCAATACCCTCAACATGACGGGCATACTCGACAACTGCAAGCTGCATCCCAAGGCAGATCCCAAAGAATGGTACTTTGTGCTCGCGTGCCCAGCGGATCGCCTGAATTTTGCCTTCAATCCCACGCACGCCGAAACCACCGGGAACCAAAACACCAGCAACTCCGTCTAACGCCTTGGTATCGATTTCTTCGGCATTGATCCAGCGAATCTCCACCTGCGTATTGGTCGCAATACCGGCATGAACAAGCGCCTGAATCAATGACTTATAGCAGTCTAAGTAGCCGACATATTTCGCCACCACTGCAATCTCGACTTTATGTTCCGGGTGCAAGCAGCGGTGCGCAATTTCACGCCACGCGGGAACATTAGCCATGTGACTCCGCAACGCTTTAGCATTGCCATAGGCACCATGGAAAGGCAGATCGAAATACGCACAGACGCGCGCATCCAGCTCCACTTCATGAAACCACACCGGCACTTGGTAAATATTTGCGACATCTACAGCCTCGAAGACACGATCCGGACGTATATTACAAAATGTGGCGATTTTGGATTTCACATCTTCAGGAAGGGGCCGATCACAGCGGCACAGAATCATATCTGGCTGAATACCAAGACTGCTCAATTCCTTCACAGAATGTTGCGTTGGCTTGGTTTTGAGCTCGTGGGCAGAGGCAATATAGGGCACCAGCGTCAAGTGTATATATAAGACCCGCTCCCGACCAACATCGTTGCCAAACTGCCGGATTGCTTCTATAAACGGTAGCCCCTCAATGTCGCCAACCGTGCCGCCAATCTCACATAGGACGAAATCTTCATCGGTGATATCATGACTAATGAATTGCTTGATGGCATCTGTGACATGGGGAATCACCTGGACCGTACGCCCCAGATAATCACCGCGGCGTTCCTTGGCGATCACGTGCGAGTAAATTTTCCCCGCTGTTGTTGTGTCATCACAGGTGCTCGAAACGCCGGTAAAGCGCTCGTAATGACCAAGATCTAAGTCGGTCTCGGTCCCATCATCGGTGACAAACACTTCCCCATGCTGAAAAGGACTCATGGTCCCAGGATCAACATTGAGATACGGATCTAGCTTGCGCAGGCGCACTTTGTAGCCTTGCGCCTGCAGAAGCGCCGCCAGCGAGGCGGCGGCCAACCCTTTTCCGAGTGAGGAGAGAACCCCGCCAGTAATAAAGATATATCGGGTGGCAGCACTCATGAATTAAAACTATTGAGCGGCTTTGGTAGGCGTACCTTGATCAGCTTTCGCTGCGGTATTGTCTGGCGTTGCAGCCGGCGCGGCAGGCTCAACCATTTGCAAGGAAGCTGAGGCTTTCTCCAAAGGATCAAGAATGGTCTTAGCCTTGGTATAGCCGCCAGCCAAAATGGCCAGAACAAGGCTATTAGCGAAAAAACACGCCGCCAAAATCGCTGTCGCTCGAGTCAGCAAGTTGGCTTGACCGCGCGCAGATACTAATCCGCCGCCGCTTGAGCCCCCCACCAGGCCACCGCCTTCGCTCCGCTGCACCAAAATCAACGCAACGATTAATAAGCAAATAATCCCGTGTAAAACCATGAAAAACGTGTACATACTGCATCCTTTTAATAGCAAAATTTCCGGTGATTATACCTGTTACCTCTTGGTTTTTCAACCAAAAACTCGCTTAAGGCGTGAGAGAACTTAGCCCCACATCTGGTAGACGGTACCAACGCCACGCGCCAGCAGGATTGCCCCCAGAGGCAACCCATAGGTCCACGCGCTTTGGGCGGTCGACAGCGCTGAGAATGTCGTCATTCCCCCTAAGCTCCGTAACGCCTGCACGCTCTTCACCAGCGCCAGTGCGCCCCCCAGCATCATCGATGCCCCGGCGCCTGCTTGCACAGGACCGCCGACATATTCACCGCGTATCACACGCGTGAGCTTAGCCGACACCGACTCTGCCTTCTGTGCGGCTGGCGGCGGCGTTACCTCAGCTTGCCGAGCCTGGATCGGATGCGCGCCTAACCACCGCATCAGATTCCATCCGACAACAACCATCGCGCCATTGACGCCAAGACGCTTCACCAATTTAACCCCCGACATCGGCACTTGTTTGTAGGACCAGCACATCTTATACCCATACCGATTAGCAGTCAGTGTCTCCTCTGTTTCTGACTTTTTCTCTACGCCCATGAAGTCTACAGAAAATTGATATGTTTGGGGGCCGTCGCTGCTTTGCGCGGGCTTGACCTGTAGAAGAAGCCGTTGATTATCTCTCAGGTAGAAATAATTTTGAGCCATGTATTGGGAATAATTTCTTAACGTCTCATGATCAACGGAAGGATTCTTGTCTCTCACATAGGCTAATAATTTTTCTTTACGATGGTTAAGACCTTCATTTGCGAAAAATTTTAAACCACTGTCTACAAGCTCTGAGCATGATTGTCGAGCAAGATTACCGAACGTCCCCTCAAGCATACTCCACGGTTTTATACTTCCATCATTATCATAAACACACACGGCAGCTGTTGCATCTTCCCCTTGAGATTTATAGAATCCCTTCTCATCCAGTGAGCTCTTATTACGTGCACCACTGCCACTGGACTCACCCCCGCCAACCGTATCAAGACGCCACTCTTGCTTCCACAAATAATCCCTGACAGCCTTGACCATGCCAGAAACACCCAGCCCACATGTCGCCCCCGCAAGGCCCCGATTCAAGCCATTGATGAGCGTAAGCGGCATGGAAGCTTTTGCAGCTCCCACCCCTTGGGACAGCTTTCCAGCCTCTCCAGCTTGATCAACTTGTGGCAATGCTATGCCTTGGCAGGCTATGCCTACCCAAATACTCAGAGCAACCTTTAATCCAATACGCATGGTACCTTCCTTATCCTTATAATAAAACCTTATGATGATACTATAGACATTATCGCCGCCTCGTCAAGAGCGCTGTTATGAGAGAACTTAGCCCCACATCTGATAAATGGTACCAACGCCACGCGCCAGCAAGATCGCCCCCAAGGGCAGCCCATAGGTCCACGCGCTTTGGGCGGTCGCCAGCGCCGAGAATGTTGTCATCCCCTCTAAGCTCCGTAAAGCTTGCACGCTCTTCACCAGCGCCAAACTGCCCACCAGCACCATCGACGCCCCGGCGCCCGCTTGCAGAAGCCCGCCGACATAGTCACCGCGTATCACACGCGTGAGCTTAGCCGGCACCGACTCTGCCTTCTGTGCGGCTGGCGGCGGCGTTACCTCAGCTTGCCGAGCCTGGATCGGATGCGCGCCCAACCACCGCAGCAGCTTCCATCCGACGACAGCCATCGCGCCATTGACGCCAAGACGCTTCACCAATTCAATGCCCGACATCGGCACTTGTTTGTAGGACCAGAACAGATCATATCGATCCCGGCACTCTCGGCTTTTTCCGTCTGTGTCTACCGTTTTCAATCCACCGTTCCATCTTACAAAGAATTTATACGCTTGCACGCTATCACTAGACTCACTTTCAGGGGCAATACCTAACTTAAGCTCTTCTCCTGATTTGAGGTAAAAGTATTTTTGGGCCTTATTAGTATCACTCACAAGGGGATTATTTTGAGGATGATGTTTTTCCATAAAGTAGTCGATGAATGCCTTTTTTTGAGCCTGAAAAACTTCATCCGGCTCGTCGAAAAACTGAAAACCGGCCGTTAAAAGCTCTGGACATATTCGATCAGCAAGCTCCAAGAAATCCTCTTGAAGACCACTCCATAGCTTAGAAGCATAGGAATAATAGCGGGTGCAAACAAGTAAATCACTATTCTTTGGTCCCCAGGCTTTTTCATTCTTCTCGGGAGCTACCCCATCCGCACCCGATAGAACGGTCTCAGTTGATTGACCACCTATTCCCTGCACAAAGCGCCACTCTTGCTTCCACAGATACTCCCTAACGGCCTTGACCATGCCAGAAACACCCAACCCACACGTCGCCCCCGCAAGGCCGCGATTTAAGCCATTGATGAGAGCCAGCGGCATGGAAGCTTTTGCAGCTCCCACCCCTTGGGACAGCTTTCCAGCCTCTCCAGCTTGATCAACTTGTGGCAATGCTATGCCTTGGCAGGCTATGCCTACCCAAACACTCAGAGCAACCTTTAATCCAATACGCATGGTACCTTCCTTATCCTAATAATAAAACCTGATGATGATACTATAGGTATTATCGCCGCCCCGTCAAGAGCGCTGCAGTCCCCCACCCCATTTCATCTTGGTATCGATCGCCACAACTAATCCTTGCAACCTTTAGGGTTTTCGCATAGGTTAAGGAGATATAAAAACTAAAGATTTTTTGGAAAATGTCGAACCCCTTAGATCGTATTGAGCTTGTTGATTTTGAATCCGCTTTAAGCCAGCGCTACCTTGCGTATGCGCTTTCAACCATTGTAGCGCGGTCGCTGCCTGATGTGCGAGATGGCCTGAAGCCTGTGCATCGACGCCTCCTGTTTGCGATGGAGCAACTTAAGCTTGATCCGAAGTCTGGCTACAAAAAATGCGCCCGCGTTGTCGGCGACGTCATCGGTAAGTTCCACCCCCATGGAGATACGGCCGTCTACGATGCCATGGTGCGCCTAGCGCAAGATTTTGCCGTACGCTACCCATTGGTCGATGGCCACGGCAACTTTGGGAACATCGACGGCGATAACGCCGCGGCCATGCGCTATACTGAGGCCAAACTAACGCTTGTAGCAAAATACCTCCTGCAGGGCCTTGATCGCAATGCGGTTGATTTTCGCGCCACTTACGATGGTGAAGGGCAAGAGCCTGTGGTGATGCCAGCGGCTTTCCCGAATCTGCTCGCGAATGGCGCCACTGGTATTGCCGTTGGCATGGCCACCAGCATCCCCCCGCACAATGTGGCGGAGATCTGCACCGCTCTTGAGACCATTATTGAAGAAAAACTCTCCACACCCAACGCTGAGAGCGTCCAACGGCTTCTCCAAATTCTCCCCGGCCCTGACTTCCCAACCGGTGGCATTATTGTTGAGTCCCCAGAAACGATCGCGCATGCCTACATCACTGGACGCGGCAGCCTCCGCATTCGCGCGCGCTGGGAGGTTGAAAAACTGAAGAACGGTAGCTACCAAATCGTTGTCACAGAAATTCCTTATCAGGTTCTCAAAAGCCGGCTGATCGAGAAAATCGCCGAGCTGATGATCGCCAAAAAACTGCCTTTACTCGGTGATATTCACGATGAATCGACCGATACTGTGCGCCTGATTTTAGAACCAAAGACACGCCAAGTCGATCCGGAAGTGCTGATGGAGTCGCTCTTCCGCATGACCGAACTTGAGAGTCGGTTCTCTCTGAACCTCAATGTTCTTGACGCTCGTGGCGTGCCACAGGTCATGAATCTCCATCAACTCTTGCTCGCTTACCTTGATCACCGTGTGGAGGTCTTGCAACGCGTTACACGTTTCCGTCTTGATGAGATCGCAAATCGCCTTGAGCTCTTGAACGGGTATTTAATCGCCTACCTCAATCTCGATGAGGTGATTCGCATTATCCGCGAAGAGGATGACTCCAAGGCTGAGCTCATGCAGCGCTTTAGCCTCACAGACCGCCAGGCTGAGGGCATTCTCAACATGCGCCTGCGTTCTTTACGCAAACTTGAGGAAATTGAGATCCGCCAGGAAACCCAAGCTCTCGAAAAAGAACAGCGCCAGCTGAATAAGCTGCTAGAATCTCCCAGTCACCAAATGCAGGCAATCCGCAGCGAGATTCAAGCCGTGCGGCAACATTTTGGTCAAGACACGCCTTTGGGCGCGCGACGCACCACTTTCGCCACCCCAAGTACGGCTGTGATTGTGCCAATCGAAACCTTTATCGAGCGCGAACCCGTGACCATTGTATGCTCTGAAAAAACCTGGATCCGCGCGTTTAAGGGCCATACCGTTGAACCGATTGAGGTCAAGTACAAAGATGGTGATCAGCACCAGTTTTTCCTCCGTGCTCACACCACAGATCGACTACTCGTGTTTAGCAGCAAGGGTAAATTCTACACCATCGGGGTTGATAAACTTGCAGGCGGCAAGGGCTTTGGCGAGCCGATGCGTTTATATATTGATCTCGCCCAAGATGAGGAAATTATCACCCTCTTGACCTACGCCCCTAGTACCTCTGAAGACGCAAAATTCTTAATCGCCGCCGAGGACGGGCGCGGCTTCATGGTGCCGCAATCACAAGTGCTCGCGCAGACAAAATCCGGCAAGCAAGTCCTCACGCCACGCGACGGCACACGGGCGGCGGTATGCGTCCCTGTTGAGGGCGACCATGTTGCAGTTGTTGGGAATAATCGCAAACTCTTGGTATTTCCTCTCGCGGATGTGCCGCTGATGAATCGTGGTCAAGGAGTGATGCTGCAGAAGTATAAAGACGCTCGTCTTTCCGATATAACGACATTTACGCTTGCCAGTGGCCTATCCTGGCGCATTCTTGATCGTCAACGCACCGAGCGCGACCTCAGTTCCTGGCTCGGGCAACGTGGCCAAGTGGGCCGCTTCCCACCTGTGGGCTTCCCGCGTACGAATAAATTTATTGTGGGTTAACCGCACCCTCGCTTTAAATGATATCGCGGCTTCTTAAACTACCTCAGTGAATGGGGTTGTTTTTATTCAGATCCTCGTACTGCTCAATCGCCTGAAGCTCAAGATCATTCTCGAATAAAGCGATCAAAGCACTGGTACTAAATAGAACTCCTGAGGCAATAAAGCCACAACTTTCAACAGCACTTGAAAAAACTCTCCAAGCTCCCCCCTGACCCCATTTCATCATTGAAAACATATTGATACCATCAATGAAATATCCACAGCTAAACCCCATAAATCCGATAAATTTCAGCATAGCTTTTATGCTGCGCGATGACACTTCTAAGACATCAACAGGTGTTTTGTGTGTCTGAGGTGATTGAAATTTTAAGAGCGAATAGCACACGATCATGAGCGCATGTGAGAATATATACCAACTATCCTTTGACTCCTTCCAGTTATACCCAATGCAAGTGGAAAAGGGGAGAATTTGAGAGAGGGAATTTGGCTCAATACCAAGCTTGAAAAACCGCCCATATCGTGAGATACGGAAGGCTTTTTCAAGCGCTGGTGGTGGGTCATAATTCCCCGCTCAAAAATCCACTTTTTCATTTGGATTGGGTATCATAGAAAATATGTCTTTGTAGTGGCGACAATTTACTAAAGCATCGAAGATAGCCACAATTCCAGCGCCCTGTCGAATTTTATAGGCTAAAGACAAATGTTGAGGGACCGCCTGCGTGACAACAGTCTGCACAGAAACCTGGAATTGCGATGGACCGTCATTATTAAGGGATTCGTTTGCCTCTGCTTGAAAAACACAACAATGTATAATGAGCATAAAACTTAAACTTAGGATCTTTTTCATTTGGATTGGGTATAACTTTCTTGAGAGCTTAAAATTTAACACACGAGCATTATAGCTTACTGCGCGGACTCCTGCTAGAACTCACACCAGGCCTTAACTTAGGTTTCCGGTCTAAAATCCTGCATGTATTTACTCTAATACTGAGAGCGTGTCTAGAATAATTTACGAATTTGGCGGCAATATACGTACGAGCGTGATTTGATTGCGCTGACGTCGCATCACTTCAAACGTGTAGCCATAGAGCACAAATTCTTGCCCCACTTCGGGGATCTGACGCGATTCATGCAGCAAGAGCCCAGCCACTGTTGTCGCACTATCATCGGGAAGATGCCACCCTAATTGACGATTGACATCACGAATGGGCATTGAGCCATCCACCAGTGTCCACCCATCAGGCTGCTGACGTAGCTCACCCGTAGTGATGTCATGCTCATCTGTGATCTCGCCCACAATTTCTTCCAAGATATCCTCTAAGGTGACGACGCCTAACAGCGCGCCATATTCATCAACAACTAAAGCAAAGTGCTCATGACGTTCCCTGAAGGCTTGCAGCTGCTGTGTTAGCGGCGTGGACTCTGGAATAAACCATGGCGAACTCGCGATTGACCGAATATCGAGCTCATCAATCGGCCCTGAGTGCAGACGCACGGCACGCAGTAGATCTTTGGCATGAATGACACCAATCACATTGTCTTGATCATCTTGCCATAGGGGGACACGTGTATAAGGCGAGGCGAGAATTTGATCCAAAATCTGCGAAGGTTTTTCATCAGCATTAATCATATGCACATATTTGCGATGCTTCATCACCTGAGCCACTTCAAGATCTGGCAGATCCAAAATGCTTCTCAACATGAGTTGCGCGCCAGTACGTGCACCTCCAGACTCTTGAGCATGGAGATCTATAGCGCCTTTGAGCTCCTCAACGGCATTGATCGATCCTCGCCGTGGCGACATCTTGCCCGGGAATAAGAGTGCCAAGTGCTTCTTCGCAAACCAGTCAATCGTGTAGGTGATGGGGCTAAACACCCAAATGATCATCCGCAAAGCCGGCGCCAGTGATAAGGCCAGAGCTTCAGCACTATTGACAGCAATAATTTTTGGCAACACTTCAGCGTACACCACCACCAGCAGGCCAATAAACATGGTGACGTAGGCAACCCCGGAGTCCCCAAACAGATTAATTGCAAAAACAGTCCCAAGGGAAGAGACTGACATATTAAGCAAGGTGTTACACAGGAGCAACGTGCTAATAGCATGACCAATATTTTGCTGCAATTGACGGACAATGACAGCGTGCTTATTATTGGTGACGGCTAAATGATGGATACGGGCTTTTGATGCTGCCAGTAGCGCTGTTTCAGAGGCACTAAAGAAGGCTGAAAGCAAGATAAGGGTGACGATAAACATCAGAGGAACAAGAGCCAGGATCATAAAAAACTTTACTTACAATTAGATTTAAGCCAATATTTAATGCGCCGTGAGTGCAAAAGTGTTACTAAAAAATAGTGATTTCGCATCAAGGCACACTTTAGGAAATTTACCAAAGTTTTTTAATTTATCCAACTTGAAAATAACGATTCGCAATTCAGATGCACAGTGGAGGACTTGGGTTGGTCATTATTGCCCCCTGTCTGCACTTAGACTAGGTACAAAACTTTAAGGAACTCAACAATGAACTCAAAATCCAATGACACCGTTAAACAGATTAAAACCATTGCCGCTGCAATCGGCCTTGTCGCCATTATTGCTGCTGTTATCATGGTTCCCTCATTAATCAGCCCGCAAATCAAGATGGTTGAGCGTGATATTCCCAAAAGTGAGCTTGTAGGGTTAAGCACTCATGGCGAGGACTAAGGCTCCTTCTCCGCCGATATCTTCAACCCAAAGCGCGAAAAATATGATTTCGGCCCCCCCCTATCCCGAGCAGAAAAAAACCGTAAAGCAAAATGTCAGCCTATCGACATCTGCTTGCCCCCCAGTTGTAGAGCGCTTTGTTGAGATGTTGATTGCCGAGCGTGGCGCCTCCAGTAACACCATCAGCTCTTATCAACTTGATTTACAAGTGCTACAGAATTTTCTAGGCGCCCTACCACTCGAGGATGCTGCACCCACCGACCTACACGCTTTCTTTAAAGCTGCTGCTCAGGATAAACCGACCACCCAAGCCAGGCGCCTTTCCTCGTTTCGTCAGTTTTACCAATTTCTCATTGAAGAAGACTATCGTAAAGATAATCCAACAACGTTAATAGAACGTCCTCGACTTACAAAGGCACTCCCCAAGATTTTAACAGAGGCAGATATAAACTCTCTTCTAAATGCCGCTCAACATTGGCCTGGCCCCGAAGGACTGCGACTCGAAGCTATGTTGGAAGTGATGTATGCAACCGGCATACGTGTTTCTGAGTTATTAACGCTCCCTTGGCGTCCAGGCGCTTGGGAACAGCCAACTACGGATACCTTAGTGCCAATCACCATTCTCGGCAAAGGCCAAAAAGAACGAGTCGTCCCTCTGACACCCGCCGCAAATGCAGCTATACACGCTTATATCAAAGTACGCCCCTATTTTCTGGCCAAGTACCGTCGCACTGATAGTCCCTGGCTGTTTCCATCTGGCGGCCAAGGGCCCAACCACCACTTAACACGCCAGCGTTTTTATCAACTATTGCGTGAGTTAGCTCTACGCATTGGCATGGCTCCCGAAAAAGTTTCTCCCCATGTTATCCGGCATGCCTTTGCAACACACCTTCTTAATCATGGCGCTGATCTGCGTAGCGTCCAACAATTTCTTGGGCATGCCACGATTGGCACAACGCAAATCTATACCCATGTGGCCACAGACCACCTCACCGAGGTGGTCCAGACTTACCATCCACTGGCAAAGAAGTAGCGAATTTGTATACAAACAAAAAATATTTCCATCCCCTGAATCAGCGCTATACATTTACACAATGATCGCTTAAAATGAGCCGCAAAGAATTGAATAATCGCCATACAATTCTTGGAGCGAGAGCAACTTTACACGTGATAACGGGAATACCTAGCTCCAGACAAAAATAGGCGATATAGTTAAATGTGAACAACACTTTCGAGGGCTGCTCAAATATAACGTACTGAGATGCCACAGCTGAACTCTGAAGTGACTTTTTCACGGAAGACGATATACACCCAATCCAAATGAAAAAGTGGATTTTTGAGTGGGTAATTATGACTCTCGACCTGCGCTTGAAAAAGCCTTTTGTATCTAGTCGATACGAGCAGTTTTTCAAGCTTGATGTTGAACCAAATTCCCTCTCGCAAATTCTCCCCTTTTCCACTTGCATTGGGTATAATGATAATCACTAGTAATAGAGAGGTTGTGTACTATGGAGTTTAAAACAATTGAAAAGCTGTCTTGCTACAATCAGCGTGTACTTCTCAGACTTGATTTGAATGTCCCCATTAGTGATGGCGTCATCACGGACCCTACCCGTATAGAGCGCAGCTGCGCCACGGTCAAAGCCCTCATGGAAAAAGGGGCAAAAATCATTATCCTAACCCACTTAGGTCGACCCCAAGGTCGCGATTTAAAGTGGTCGACTCAATGCCTTCTCCCCGCTTTAGAGCGTATACTAAAAACTGAAGTTGCGTTCCTCACTGACCTTGTCGGCCCCGAATCAATAGCCTTTAGTCGCAATTTACTGCCAGGTCAAGTCGCTTTAGCAGAGAATGTGCGCTTTTACGCTGGAGAATCAATCAATGACAGCGCGTTTGCGCGCTCCCTTGCAGAGCTTGGGGACTTTTATGTGAATGATGCCTTCTCCGCATCTCATCGCGCCCATGCAACCACATGCGGACTTGCACATATCCTTCCCTGTGCGGCAGGAATTTTAATGACTGAAGAGTTAATTGCCCTCGAAAAAGCCCTTGGCAATCCCAAGCGCCCTTTGATGGCTATTGTTGGCGGCTCCAAAGTCTCTACTAAATTACGGTTGCTCAATAACCTTGTCACTAAAGTGAATCATTTGGTTGTTGGCGGTGGCATGGCTAATACATTCTTGCTGGCCGAAGGCAAGTCTATTGGATTTTCTTTAGCGGAACCTGATTTGGTGCCTGAAGTTAAACATATTGTGAACAATGCGTTACTCCATAGATGCAATATCATCATTCCCCACGATGTGCTGGTCCAGCGTGACAATGGTTTTGCGGACACCGCTCATGTGGATCATATCTCTAATACTGACCGTATTCTTGACTTTGGTCCAGAAAGTGTGGAGCAAGTAATTAATGTTTTGAAAACTTGTTCAACCGTGGTTTGGAACGGCCCTGTAGGTATGTTTGAGCAAAAACCCTTTGATACTGGCACGCAAGCGATTGCTATGGCTATTGCTGCCCAAACCCAGCAGCGCACCCTCTTAAGCATCGCTGGAGGGGGTGATACTGTTGCCGCCCTCAACCAGGCAGGATGCGGCCATCAATTCACTTACGTGTCTACAGCTGGTGGTGCGTTTCTTGAATGGATGGAGGGCGACGACCTTCCAGGGGTTTTGGCTTTAGATCAAGGAAAGCCCGCCACGTGATTGCGCTGAATAACAAAAAAGTCTGGGTTGCCGGGGCTGACGGCATGGTAGGGCAAGCAGTTGTCCGACGGTTACAAACAGAAGCCTGCGCTATTCTAGCTACCAATCGTAGAGCTGTTGATCTTACGGATCAGAATGCTACTCGCCATTGGATTCAGACACAGCAGCCCGATATGATTATCCTTGCAGCTGCACGTGTCGGTGGTATTCTTGCAAATGCGACCTACCCGGCACAATTTATTTATGAAAACCTTCAAATCCAGAATAACGTTATTCATGCTGCTCATGAGCATGGCATCGAACGACTATTATTCTTAGGATCATCGTGTATCTACCCGCGCCTCGCGCCTCAGCCAATTCCAGAATCTGCATTGCTCTCAGGACCTCTTGAGGATACCAACCAGTGGTATGCCCTTGCAAAAATTGCTGGGATCAAGATGTGCCAAGCCTATCGCCAGCAGTACGGACGCGCTTACATTGCGGCAATGCCCACCAATTTATACGGCCCTGGGGATACTTATCATCTAGAGCATAGCCATGTGATTCCGGCGTTAATCATGAAAATCCACAACGCAAAAATACATCGCTTGCCCACCGTCACTGTGTGGGGCAGTGGACAAGCACGACGAGAATTCTTATTTGTCAATGATCTTGCTGATGCCCTTGTCTTTTTATTACAAAATTATAATGGCGAAGAGATTATCAATGTTGGCACAGGTATCGACCTCACGATCGCTGAGCTTGCCGAGAAGATTGCTCGCGTTGTCGACTATCCCGGTACCTTCGTCTATGATGCAACAAAGCCGGATGGCACCCCACGTAAACTCCTCGATGTGACCCACCTAACCGCTTTGGGGTGGGTGGCATCAACATCTCTTGAAGACGGCTTACACCACGCCTATCACGCCTTCTTACGCCAACACGAGGCAGCCGCATGAGTAAAATTCAGCCGATTATTTTATCTGGAGGGGCCGGCACACGCCTATGGCCAATATCGCGCCCCGCAACCCCTAAGCAGTTTGTCAACCTCCTGGGAACTCAGCCGTTATTTCAACAAGCCCTCGCGCGGGCTCAATCCATCCCAGGTGCGTCACTTCCTTGGGTTATTTGCAATGAGGACCACCGTTTTTTAGTGGCCGAGCAAGCGCGTCACGCTGGCGGCGTAGAGCGTATTATCCTTGAGCCGATTGCCCGTAATACCGCGCCTGCCATTACGGCTGCGGCCCTCATGGCGGCGCCTGATACCATTCTCATCGTGCTGCCCGCAGATCATGTTATTGCGAATCAAGCCGCCTTCTTATCGGCAACACAACAAGCAATCGCTGTCGCCCAGACAGGGGCTCTTGCTACTTTTGGCATCATGCCAACGATGCCGGAAACCGGCTATGGATATATTCGGCTTGGGCAAAGTATTGATACAATTCCAGGGGCTTACCGTATTGCTCAATTTCTTGAGAAACCTTCACACGCGGCGGCTGAAGCCATGATTAATGCCGGCGGCTATGTTTGGAACAGCGGCATGTTTGTCATGACAGCCCAGCGTCTTCTTGAAGAAATGCAGACGTATCAGCCTGAAGTTCTCAGTGCCTGTCAATCGGCCATCGATCATCAAGTTGTTGATCATGACTTTGTGCGCCTGGACGCTATAGAATTTGCCAAGTCTCCCGCTATTTCCATGGATTACGCAGTCATGGAGCATACGCGTCATGCTACTGTTGTCCCCGTTGACATGGGGTGGGCAGACTTAGGCACATGGCAATCCCTATGGCAGCATAGCCCCCAGGATGAGCACGGTAATGTTATCCGTGGCACTGTCATTGCTGAGGACGTCAAGAACAGCTATATCTGCAGCACGGATACCCTTGTGGCTGTGACTGGGTGCGATGATCTTGTCGTGGTTGCCCTGCCCGATCTGGTAATGGTTGCGCCACGAGCTCATAGCCAAGCCGTACAGAAGCTTGCCCAGGCGGCTCAGACAGCCCAAGACACCCCGGCAGTCTCCGCACCGCGCTTGCCCGACTTTGCGGCGACTCGCCACCCCATCAAGCAATCCCAAGGAGGCACTGAATGAGTATACCGCCACTCCAGCCCGTACGGGGCACCCACGACCTAATCGGTCAAGACTACGACCACTTCACCTATGTTGAAGCAACCGCTCGCCACCTTGCGGCGCGGTATGGGTTTCGTCCGATTGCTACCCCCATCTTCGAGTTTTCGCGTTTGTTTAAGCGTAGTCTTGGCGATGAGTCTGATGTGGTTTCAAAAGAGATGTATACCTTCACCGATCGCAACGGTGAAGAGCTGACCCTACGCCCGGAAGGCACGGCCCCCGTTGCTCGTGCGCTTATTTCTAATAAGCTTGCCTATGAAATGCCCCAGAAGTTCTATTACTCGGGGCCGATGTTTCGTTATGAGCGGCCGCAAAAAGGCCGGATGCGTCAATTTCATCAGCTCGCCGCTGAGTTGTTTGGTGTTTTTGAGCCTACTGGCGATGTCGAAGTGATTGCCCTCGCTGCCCATGTGCTGGCGGACTTAAAAATTTTAGATCAGGTGACACTCGAGCTTAACACGCTTGGGGATACTGACAGTCGCACTCGCTACCGTGACGCCTTGGTGAACTACCTCACACGCCATCAAGATCAATTATCCGCTGATAGCCAGCGCCGTCTCCTTGTCAATCCGCTCCGGATTCTAGACTCTAAGGCCCCTGAAGATAAAGCCATCGTTGCTGAGGCGCCGCGTTTATCTGATTACCTTACGGATGACTCACGGATATTCTTTGAGCACGTTTGTCAGGGGTTAGACCAGCTCGGCATTGCGTATGTGGTCAATCCACTGATTGTCCGAGGCTTGGATTACTACTGTCATACAACCTTTGAATTTGTCACCACTGCCCTTGGCGCCCAGGGAACTGTTCTCGCTGGTGGCCGTTATAATGGTCTAGTCTCCGCCCTTGGCGGGCCCGATGTTCCAGGTGTCGGCTGGGCTGCAGGGATTGAGCGACTGATGGCGCTTGCACCGGCCTCAGATCAACACCCCGTACTTGTGTCCGTTATTCCTGTAGATGAGGTCAGTGAGCCTTTGGTAATGCCTTGGGCCCAGAAATTACGTCAGGCCGGTATTCATGTTGACATGGCCTACACCGGCAATGGCAGCAAACGCTTAAAGCGTGCCAATAAAGCCGGGGCCACGTTTGTTGTACTGGTGAGCAGTGAGCACACATCCCGTGGCGAAGTGGTGCTGAAATCAATGCATGACGGCACGCAACAAGTGATTCCAGCCACTGATCTCGTTGCCAAGATACGCGCCCTGTAGCGATACTTGGTTTCTTGAATACTTGACGAGGATGATGACCCAACTCTTTATACTACTTTTAGCCCTATCTCTCCCCACTAGAGTAATCCATAGCCAAGAAGACTTAAGCGCTATACGTTCTCAACAGGCTTGTTTACCGGAAGGTGATCTAAAGCACATCTCTTATGTACAGCAACTCATTCACACGATGTCTCAGCTTGATCAACAAGCCCGCAGTGCTTGGAGTGCGCATAAACGCAGCGAGAACCAAGACCAGCTGCTCGCAGACATAGATCGCTTCCATACCGATAAAATGAAGCAAATCCTTGCGATCCATGGTTGGGTTAAGATCTCAAAGTTTGGCGCGCCTACTGATCATGAAGCCTGGCTTTTAGTTCAGCATGCGGATCATGATCCCTGCTTTCAAGCCGGATGTTTAATCATCCTGTCTCACCTGGTGCCTCAAGGTGAAACCGATGCCAAGAATTTTGCTTATCTTTATGATCGTGTTGCTGGGCACTTTTCAACTCTTGGTATGAAACAGCGTTACGGGACGCAAGTGCGTTTCTCGCCTCAAGGTGAAGCTTCTCTCCAACCTTATGAAGGCACATTGATGGAGGTTAATCAACGTCGCGCACAACTTGGCTTAGAGACCGTTGAACATTATCTTGCGACTATCTCTAATATCTACCAACATGATATTATTTCTTAGAGTATTACAGTGTCGCCTTCTGATACGTCGCCGTGTTGAGTTCTGTGATGAACTACGCGTTGAAATTTGTTCAAAACCGTAGTATGGTAACAACAGTTTTTGAGAATGAAATTTTACAAATAACTTAAAAAAATCAGAACTTACAACCTACCAAAAAACAAGAAAGAATAATGGTATGGGAAGTCATAAAAAAAGTATTGCGATTATTGGATCAGGGGCTGCTGGGTTAGCCGCGGCTTACCATTTATATAAAACGTGTTCGATCACGGTCTTTGAAGCCAACCAGTATATTGGCGGCCACGCCAATACAGTTTCCGTCCCTACCCCTGATGGATCAATCGACGTTGACACCGGGTTTATTGTTTTTAACCATCGCAATTACCCGACCCTTGTCGAGGCTTTTTCTGCCTTAGAAATCCCCACTGTTGCCACCCCTATGTCCTTTTCTGTCAGCTGTGATCAAGGAGCGTTTGAATTTTCGAGCGTTATTCCCTTTGGTATTTTTGCTCAGCTGCGCAATCTTGTCAGCGTTAAACACTGGACCTTCATCCGTGAAATTTTGCGCTTTAATACTCAGGCTAAAGAGTGGCTGGATACGCATACCACCTCATCGGCAACCTTGGAAGCATTATTGGATGATCTTCACATGTCCCAAACCTTCCGCACGCGGTATCTTCTGCCGATGGCTGCCGCAATCTGGTCAGCACCAGTTGAAGAGATTATCAAATTTCCTGCAGTGTCATTTTTACGCTTTTATGATAACCACGGCCTCCTGAGTGTCTCTGAACAACCGCAATGGCATACCGTGCACGGTGGCAGCAAGCAATATATAAAAAAGATCACTGACCTTTTCCAATCCCGCATTCGCCTCGATATTAAAATTACCAATATCCAGCCTGCACCCACTTTAGGCGAGAAAGTTCTCATATGGGATGAGCATGGTCAATCCTATAGCTTTGATGCGGTCATTATTGCCACTCACGCGGACCAAGCCCTGAAGATGTTACAGGCGCCAACCCCCGCACATCAAGACATTCTAGGTGCCTTCCGCTATCAGCGTAACCATACAGTCCTCCATCAAGATCCTCTTCTGATGCCTAAACGCCGCCGCGCTTGGGCAAGCTGGAATTATATCTCAAATGGAGAGCACCGCTTCGTCACCTATTGGATGAATCATCTCCAACATTTACCGCCGCAGTTTCCTTTGTTTGTCACCTTGAATTATCCGCATCCGATTACCAAACCGCTTGCGAGTTTTATCTATGAGCATCCTTTATTTGATTCTGCCGCTTTACAGGCCCAAAGTCGTTTACCTAAATTACAAGGGCTGGGAGGCTTATGGTTTTGTGGCAGTTACACCGGCTATGGATTTCATGAGGATGCTTTTAAGTCTGGCAAAGCCGCTGCCGCCAATATTCTGAAAAGGCTCGTCAATGCATAAAGCCGGGATTATGCAAGTGTTCCACGGACGCACGACCCCGGCGGTCAATCAGTTCACCTACGGTGTTCCTTGTTTATTACTCAACGTTGCGACGCTCGAGCCCGAGAGTATTGGCGTGGTTGGTCTAGACACCACCCGTCCCATCAGTTTTCGCACCTCTGATCATGTGACCAGCGAGCACAGTTTATGGACATGGATCAATAACATCACTCAGCGCCATGCCGGATGGTCAGCAGCCTCTGTTGAGCTTTTAACCATCCCAAGATATTGGGGGTATGCCTTCAAGCCCGTAAGCTTTTGGTTATGTTGGCGCGACTCTGATCATCTCGGCGGTGTCTTGGCAGAGGTAAACAATACCTTTGGCGAGCGCCACCTCTACTGGGTGCAACATCCTGATGGCCGCCCAATTAAGGCTGAAGAATGGCTTTGTGCTGAAAAAATTTTTCATGTTTCACCCTTCTTTGAAACAAAGGGTGAGTACCGTTTTCGCTTTAAACTTAGTGAAAACTTTATTGACATTCGTGTCGATTATTGGGTGGATGGTGTACGCATGCTGAAGACTGGCCTTGCTGGTCAAGTGCGTCTCTTGACACCCGCTTTCGGATGGCGTGCGTTATGCACGTATCCCCTCGCAACTTTTAAAATTATAACCACTATCCATTATCAAGCAGGTAAGTTATGGCTCAAAAACGTTCCATGGTTTCGCAAACCCACTCCACCCAGCACATCACTCTCTCTGAGCTCGTCGCTCCCTCCCTCTCTTGGGCAGCACGACAATTCCTAAATGCCCTTGATCATTGCCGCTGTGGTGAGCTCATCCTCCAGCTTCCCACAGGAAATTCCCTAAGTTTTGCCGGAGCTCATGCAGGACCCAAAGTGGTTTGGACCGTCCATGATTGGGGTGCCCTTGAGATGATTGCTAAAACTTCTGATATTGGATTTTTTGAGGGCTATCATGCCGGCCTGTGGGATGCCGACGACATCCCGGGGCTCTTGGTATTCTTTCTAATCAATGAAACAGCCATGACGGATTACCTATTTTCAAAAGGCATTATAAGAGTTGTCAACTGGCTCCGCCATTTATTCCGTCCCAATACGCGCCGAGGTAGCCGTCGCAATATTATTGCCCACTATGACCTTGGCAACGATTTTTATCAGCACTGGCTTGATGGCTCTATGACCTACTCTGCAGGTCTGTATACCCAGCCCGACATGACCCTTGAATCGGCACAAAATGCTAAATATCAGGCAATACTTGATGATCTTAACTTACCTACGGGGAGCCACATCTTAGAAATTGGGTGCGGTTGGGGAGGTTTTGCAATTTATGCCGCCCATCAAGGGTATCATATCACTGCCATCACCATTTCACCTGCGCAGCATGCGTTTGCTCAGGAAAGAATCGAAGCACAAAAACTTGAAGACCGCATTACGTTACAAAGTTGTGACTATCGCGAATTAGAGGGACAGTATGATGGCATTGTGTCAATTGAGATGTTTGAAGCTGTCGGCAAAGCGTACTGGGGGAAATTCTTTCAGACTGTAAAGCGGTGTCTGAAACCTAATCGAAGCGCGATTATCCAGACCATCACCATTGCTGAAGAGAATTTCCAAAGCTACATCCGTAACGTTGATTTTATTCAACTCTATATTTTTCCAGGTGGTCTCCTCCCCAGTCCTGAGAGGTTTTGCCGGGCAGCCCTTAACGAAGGCCTTAAAGTCGAGAACCGGCGATCTTTTGGTCCCAGCTACACCCAGACCTTGGAACAATGGCGTGCCAGGTTTCAGCTGAGCTGGCCTAAAATCATGAAACTGGGTTTTGACGAGTCGTTCTATAGGTTGTGGGATTATTACCTGAGCTATTGTATCGCTGGCTTCCGGACAGAGCGTATTGATGTTGTGCATTTTCAGTTAACGCGATAACCGATGACCAGAGAAAGCTCAGTGTTGGGTGATGATTAAATTTTCTTATTGACAATTCTCTGTTGATTCCTATACCATATCAATGCTTCGTTAGGTTATTTAATGAAAAAAAGTTTTTTCAATTCACTCAAGGACAATTCCTTCATGCGTCAGATTTCCGTCATCGTCTTATGCGCTAGTTTATCTCTGAATCCCTTAGCCGGCTTGGCTTGGGCAGCTGATATAATGGCGCCCACTGTAGACTCCCAAGGCACCTTAGCGGCGCCACAAAAGCTGGTAAAGGCCCCTGTTGTACCCCCACACCAAGACCCTGTAAAAAAGTCTCAGGCTACACAAACACGGTGGTTCTGGCCACTGGTCGCTGGTATCGGTACTGTCGTCGCTGTGGTCGGCGGGCTTGCTGTATGGTTTTTCTCACAAAAGTCAACCCCTAGCACAAGTCCATTGAGTGACAATCCAGGGTTAGATAACTCAAAGCTCTTGGATAAAATGCGCGCGCGTTTATCTGAACTCAACGCAAAATATCAGACTATGGATAGTGATTTAAAGATAATTCAACAAGTGGCTATTAACCCAGTGCAAAATCTAGAGACTCTTACCACAATAAAAGGGGGCGGGTTGACTCTGAAGGACTATGAATTCCTAGGTGAAATCTTCGCATCACAAACTCACGAGGAGCTAAAAGCACAACTCTTGAACCTGCAACCGTATGCTATTCAATACATCCAGTCAACAGTAGCGCTTTTACCCTCAATAAAGGCAACATTGACTTCATTTGTTGAGCGCGCCGACACCACATCTGATCCCATATCTTGGGGAATGCTTATAAAAGAGGCTTTGGAAAAGAAGAAAAGCACACCTGCGCCGTCAGAATCTTTAATTACATCGTGAAAAGGTAGAATTTTTCTGACTTACACCGCTTAGTGTGACAAAACGCACTAAAGGTATAGCTTAAACGACCATAGTGCACAGCCGCTTTGAGAAACAAGATCGGCGCCGACCAAAACCAGGGCAGCTCATGGTTTAAGACCCAATGATAATGTTGGTCTATGCAACTGGTGGGGTATCATTACTCATCCAGCGCTGGCTTGGATAGCTCTATCCCCTATATTGATGTTGTGCATTTTCAGTTAACGCGACAGCCGGCGACCAAAGGCAACGCAGCATTGCGTGATGATTGCGTTTTCTTATTGACAATTCTCCGTTGATTCCTATAGCATTTAGTGTTTCGTTACGTTATTTAATGAACGAAAATTTTTTCAATTCACTCAAGGACAATTCCTTCATGCGTCAGATTTCCGCCATCGTCTTATGCGCTAGTTTATCTCTGAATCCCTTAGCCGGCTTGGCTTGGGCAGCTGATATAATGGCGCCCACTGTAGACGCCCAAGGCACCTTAGCGGCGCCACAGAAGCTGGCAAAGACCCAGGTTGTACCCCCACACCAAGACCCTGCAAAAAACTCTCAGGCTACACAAACACGGTGGTTCTGGCCACTGGTCGCTGGTATCGGTACTGTCGTCGCTGTGGTCGGCGGGCTTGCTGTATGGTTTTTCTCACAAAAGTCAACCCCTAGCACAAATCCATTGAGTGAAAAGTCAGACTTCGACCCCATTCCATTGGGTGAAAAGCCAGAATTCGACCCCATTCCATTGGGTGAAGAGCCAGGTTCTAGTGTTTCACACGCTTTCGACAACGGCACCCGCAATCCACAACCATACCCACTAAATCCAAACCAGGATGACGTTCCCACCAAAGAGACCTTAGGCGACAATCGTGACCAACGGTTCACGCTTCATGATGACATACTGACAGAGCAGGCCCCATTTCCTGAACTTAAAAACCACAGCACTCAAGCGACCGGAACGCCAACAACACCAACGCCAGAGACGGTAGTAACAGAACAGTCACTCACACCTGTACCGGCAAAGACGGAGGAAAAGATCTCCATAAACGAAGAGACAAAGCCGCAAGGATCAAAGTTGCTTAGCTTAAAGGACCTTCACATTGTGAGTCACCAATTGAGAAACGCATCTATCCTAGAAGAGCTTTATTTGAAAAAGGAACATCTAGTAGAAACAGAAAATCCTAACGCTATTAAAGAGGAACTCAAAACCCACACGCATCAGAACGGCCAGGAGTTTATCAATCATGACAGAACATTATTTCACTATCTTGCGCTCGCGAACGAGGTACATAAATATTCCAAGGTATTTGAGAAAGCCACACTAAAACTAAACCAGGACAAACTCTATCAGGGTCTAATCAAGTCGGCAGCTTATCTGAGAGATAACGTGCACACGGGGTTAGGTGGCAATCCTGAACATAAAGACATGTTATCCAAGATTCACGATCACTTGGTGGAGGAGGAGAAGCAATGTCTTCAAGATCCAAAACACAGTATTAAATATCCCATAGAGCCCTCGACACCAGGGCCAGAGATGGCAGTAAAGACGCCAATAGTACCACCACAGCCGACCAAGATAGAGGCACTCGAGTTAACTCAAAATGAAGAGACAAAGCTACAAGCATCAAAACTGCTTAGCTTACCGGACCTTATCCCTCTTAGTCAGAAATTGGAAACATTATCTTGGGAAAGAAAGCTTTGTTTGAAAAAAGATTCTGACGCTGTTCTTGATCAACGAACAGCGCCCATGAAAGATAATCCGGAAGCCAAGAAATTTAAGAGGTACGAATTGAACTTATTTCTATATCTTGCAAAGGCGAGCGATGCAGATCGTCATTCCAAGTTTTTTGAGACCGGAAAACAAGCACTACATGAGCAGGGAATGTACCCGGAGCTCATCACGGCCGCAGCTTATCTGAGAGATAACGTTAACACCAACACTGAATTAGGTGGCGATCCTGAACATAAAGACATGTTATCCAAGATTCACGATCACTTGGTGGAGGAGAAGAAGCAATTTCTTCAAGATCCAAAACACAGTATTAAATATCCCATAGAGCCCTCGACACCAGGGCCAGAGATGGCAGTAAAGACGCCAATAGTACCACCACAGCCGACCAAGATAGAGGCACTCGAGTTAACTCAAAAGGAAGAGACAAAGCCGCAAGCCGAAAAACTACTTAGCTTAAATGAACTTATTAATGTTACTAAGGCATTGAAAGAGTTATCTAATAAACCTTTATCTTCTGTAGAAAAGCTTTATTTGAAAAAGGACGTTCTTCAAGCGTCGCCCGACGATTCTCAGGCTATTCGCACTGAATTACTCAATCACATTTATAATACTGATGAAGGCAAAATTTTTACTTCTCATAAGTTGATATTATATAAATATCTTGTAAGGGCGAGCGTTGTAGGTGATGATCCCGAGTTTTTTGAGACCAGAAAACGAGAACTATATAAGAAGCCAGGCTACGAAGCTCTAATCAACGCCGCAGCTCATCTGAGAGATAACATTCACACAGGGGTAGGAGGTAGCGATCCTAAATATAAAGACATGTTATCCAAGATTCACGATCACTTGGTGGAGGAGGAGAAGATACTTCTCAATTCTAAAGAGCTCACGACACCGGCGCCAGAGCTAAAGACAGAAGTACCCGTAAAGACATAGGCAGAGACAGAAACATCGACACAGTCAACCCCGCGTGCAAGTCCATTGAGTGACAGTCCACCCTTTCCCCCTAAGATAAAATGATGGAGGCTGGGTTGTCTAGCGTTTACCCTTGAGGACGACACCTAGATTGAGTACAAATCCAATCGCCCATAGTGTTTTGGCGAGACTTGTCGTCAAGGCGGCCCATTGATGGCGCATGGGGATTCCCAGGCAACGGCTCAAGCGCCCATAGTGCACGGCCGCCTTGAGAAACAATATCGGCGCCGACCAAAACCAGTGCAGCTCATGGTTTAAGACCCAATGATAATACAGCTGCCGACCGGCCGCATGGGTTGGTCTATGCAGCTGGCGCGATAAATTATTAGGCTGTTCGTCCACGTAGTAAATACGTAAAATCGTATTACAGCAATACAACTGATACTGTTGGGCAATGCGTTGCCATAGGTAACTCTCGGGGATAAATTTACATGGCCGCAGATCTGGAAATAAAAATTGTTTCAGAATATCCGTCCGGTGAAATCCCCATTTTTCACCAGCGACCTGGTAGCGATAGGCTAATTCCGATGAAGTCGCCCTGAGACCATCTTGCGGGAAAGGATCCCCGCAGAGCTTCCCGTATTGATCTTCACATAACACACAGACGCCACTAAATGTAGGACGTTGCGCCACGGGGATTTCTTCCCAGCGTGCCGTAAACTCTGCAAGAGCTGTTGGCACGCACGCATCGTCGGCATCTAAAGGCACCAAGAACTCGCCCTCAGCAGCCTGAATGCCCGTATTCAGAGCCCAGTATTTGCCTTGATTTTCCTGGGATATATAGCGAATCGGTATGATCGCTGCTTCTTGCCACGCGCGCACTAAGGTGGCTGTCTCATCTGTCGAGCCATCATCAACAATCAGCCATTCAAAATCTTTTTCGGTTTGATTCTGTAAACTATGATATACCCGTGGCAGTGTATGAGCGGCATTATAGGTTGGTGTTAAGATCGTAAACTGCATACATAATTCCTGAGATACTGCATCACAACTTGGGGGCAATATTTATAAGCGTGCCATAAATATCTGAGCATGGTGCCCCACTGCCGCAGACGACGCGCTTCACCAGCGCCTTGCAACCAGAGCTGGCCTAATCCTCGCCGTCCAGAAGCGCCTAGGTTTCCTAAAGTTTGCGCGTGCCTTTTACTAAATATCGGGACAGCTGCAAGTGTTGAGCGGCTCGCCGCTCCCCTATTCGTATAGATGCGGGCGCAAATTTCTGGCACCGTTGCACACTTACCTCCAGCCACAGCATACCGCAGCAGCCAATCCCAATCCTCAAAGCGTTGTAAGGTTGTATCCATCAGCCCAATGTCGTTGATCACCTCTCGTTTTATCATCAAGGTTGAGCCTGGGCTTAAGTCACACCCCTGACTAATAGCATCAAGAAAACGAGCGATCATCGGAACATGTGTGTTCACCTTACCATCAACATGCCACTCAAACGCCGTCACACTGATCCCGCTAGAATTCTGCTGCATCACCTCAAGCTGCCGAGAGAGCTTATCGGGCAGCCACTCATCGTCAGAGTCGAGAAAGGCAATAAACGGCGATGTGCCCTGCCTCATACCAGTGTTACGGGCGGCTGCCGCCCCTTGGTTCATCTCATGCCGACAATAGCGAATCCGCGGATCCTGATACTCAGCAACGACAGCCTCGGTAGCATCCTGGGAGGCATCATCAATGATCCATAATCGCCACTCTTGATAGGTTTGTGCCCGGACACTCTCGATCGCCCGACGGATTAAATGCGCCCGATTGTAGGTTGGGATAATAATATCTACCTGTGACACTTAGACACCCACCTACACACCAACTGCCATGGAAACCGCCACCACCATCCTGCATCCCACAATAATCCTTCTAACATAAAACGCCATGCCTCTCGGAAAGCTCTCGCCCGAAAACACTGGGATGCTTGGTACCCGGCTTCCCAACTGTGCCAGGCTCGACAAGCGTGCTTTAAGAGACGCCGCGTATCCGGCGCGATCATGAATTGACGCGCAATCGCCATGTATTCAGGGAGTTTACGGGCTTTATAACTCGCCTGTGGATTAAAGGTTAACGACCCCTCATGCTGGTAATATCGGTAAACAAGTGGATCCAGTGCCTCAGTGCGCATACCCCTATTCCAAGCGCGCAACAAAAATTCTCGATCTGCCGCGATCCGATACTGAGGTTTATATACGCCAGCACGCTCATAAACCCGCCGATGAAAAAACCGGGCATTTGTTATCGGCACCCCAATCGTTGCATCCCATAATCGCAGTACCTTGATGGCGGAGTCATTGATCACGCCCTGTGTGTGTCCATGGGCATCGGTCATCTCTACCCCGCCACACACGGAATCAACGAGCGGATTTTCGGCAAATTTCTCAATCACCGCTGCGAACACATTGGGCATATACGCATCATCACTATTCAGATGCCCGATGACTGTGCCCTGCGCTCGCGCAATGCCTTTGTTGATGGCATCGTATAAACCGTCATCAGGTTCTGAGATCACCACCAGGTGAGGATACCGCCGCAAGACGTCTAACGTCCCATCGGTTGAGCCCCCATCAACGATAATATGCTCGACGTGGGGATAATCTTGCTGCAACACGCTCTCGATGGCAGTGGCAATAAACGCTGCACGATTCAAGCAGGGGGTAATAATTGTCAGCAACGGCTTAGACATTCATAAAATACTCAAGGTACCACTCAACGGTTGACTGGAGGGCTGACGCAAATTCATGCTGTGGTGCGTATCCAAGCTGCTGGTTCGCTTTGTCGCAGTTGATTGCATAGCGCTGGTCATGACCTTTACGGTCATTAACGAAGCTGATCAGGTCGCGACTACGGCCACCCTTGAAGCAACGGGCGTTGACGTAGTGATGAGCGTATTGAGGTGTGCTCTTTAAAACCTGGTCAACAGTATCGCACAGCGTCTCTATAAGCTCAAGGTTCGTCCAAGCGACTCCCCCGCCTATATTGTAAACCTCTCCCATCTTACCCTGGGTCAAAATAAGCTCTAACCCGTAACAATGGTCGCGCACGTATAACCAATCACGGATATTTTGGCCGGTGCCATAAATCGGGATAGACTCCCCAGACACCATTCGATGGATGGCTAAAGGCATCAGCTTTTCCTCATACTGATACGCTCCAAAATTATTTGAGCAATGACTGATGGTCACCGGGATCTTGTAGGTTTGCCCATAAGCCCGCACAAGATGATCACTGCCGGCTTTGCTCGCCGCATAAGGCGAATTGGGAGCATAGCGATCTAATTCCGTGGTTGGGGCTGCCGCCGGCTCGAGGCTTCCATACACCTCATCTGTCGATACATGATGAAAGCGATACCGCGCAGGATCCGCTGCCTCTCCCCAAAATTGGAGGGCTGCCTTTAGCAACGTGTGTGTCCCGAGAATATTTGTGGTGACAAAAATATCTGGACCTTCTATCGACCGATCAACATGCGATTCAGCTGCAAAATGTACAACACGCTCAACGGCTTTATCTTGAAATATTTCCGTTACCAGTGTCTCGTCGCGTATGTCCCCTTTGATGAAATCGATCTTCCCAAGGACACCGCCCAGATTCTCACGTCGGCCCGCATAGGTTAATGCATCAAGAACCACCAACTGATCCTCGGGATATTTATCCAACCAATAATGCACAAAATTTGCGCCAATAAATCCAGCCCCGCCAGTGATTAATATTGTCATTGTTATTCTTCCTTATGCTTTTCCACCCATACCTGAAACATGAGAACAGCCCATAAAATTGCACTCCAGTTACGCTGCCCATGTTGATGCTGTTGCCATAACTGATCATAGACTATTTTTTCATTAAATATACCTTGATATTTTAGACGTGACGGCGACAAATAATCTTCTGCCCATGACCGCAAAGGCCCGCGCAACCAATGGGCTAATGGCACACCAAATCCCATTTTAGGTCTATTAATTAAGGTAGATGGCAGATGGGAGGCGAGGATTTGGCGTAAAGCCCACTTGCTCTTCCCATCCCGATACTTGTAAGCAAGTGGCAATCGCCAAGCCATCGTTGCCAAGCGATGATCCAGGAGCGGCACTCTCACCTCTAATCCAACGGCCATTGAAGCGCGGTCCACTTTTGTCAGGACATCATCTGGCATATAACTCATAATATCCCATGCCTGGAACTGATCCATCAGCACACCAGTTGTGGAGGCAGGCCAGTCTATTGGCGACGGCTGGGCTGTGAGGATCGAAGAACCATCCGTCGGCAACGCGACGAGACTTTGATAGACTGCCTCGGCACTTGCAGCTGGCAGTAAAGCGGCAAATTTGTGGATCTTATCACCTAACTGAGGCATCATCGCTGGCAGCCAACGATCATAGTGCTCTGGAGATAAGAGCTTCAGACCGCACGCCAAGGCTTGCCGACCAAGCCTTGGGATCCACGCCATGCGACGCCAAAGCTTTGCTGCTAATTGATAGCGATTATATCCAGCAAAAAACTCGTCACCTCCGTCCCCTGACAATGCCACTGTCACATGCTCTTTGGCGAGCTTTGCAACGAGGTACGTCGGGATTTGCGAGGAGTCAGCAAATGGCTCGTCGTAGACATGAGCAATCATCTGTGCGGTTTCAAGCGCCTGCGCATCAGTGATGTACAGCTCAGTATGGTTCGTCTGTAAATGGTGGGCAATAGCGCGGGCATAGGGTGCTTCGTCAAAGCTTGGATCTTCAAACCCAATTGAGAAAGTACGGACTTGTTGGGCGCTGTGCTTTTGCATCAACGCCACGACCAAGCTACTATCAATGCCACCGGATAAAAACGCTCCTACTGGCACATCTGCCATGAGCTGGCGTTTTACCGCATCATTGAGAAGCGTCTCTAGCGACTGGAGAATGAGTGGCTCCGGCCGTGTTTCAAGGTCGCGCGCGCGGATACCGTCCGTGATCATGGTTTCTGTATGCCAGTAACGCTGCACCTGGGCCTCTGATGTGTCTGACGTCAGAACGACATACCCTCCCGGGGGTAACTTATACAGACCATCATAAATGCTCGAGGCACCAAGGATATATCCCCGCTGAGCATATGAACGTAAGGCCTCAGCGGAGAAAGATAGCGGCTGGCTTGCGAACATACGCACACTTTTAAGCTCTGATGCAAAAACCCAGCGCTGCCCGATGAATCCATAGTATAAAGGCTTGACTCCAAAGCGATCGCGAACAAGGGTTAGGGTGTTTTTATGGGTGTCCCATATCCCCATGGCGAACATGCCAATCAGCTTTGTCACTGTCTCGTTAATACCCCAGTGACTTATGGCTTCAAGAATGACTTCTGTATCAGAGTGACCGCGAAATTGCGCACCAAGTCCTTTGAGTTGTTCTGCAAGTTCGGGGGCATTAAACACTTCGCCATTATAGACCATAACGTAGCGCCCATTATGACTGATCATAGGTTGATCGCCCGTGGGAGAGAGATCCACGATCGCCAAGCGTCGATGTGCGAGGGCAATGCCAGTGCTCGCATCAACCCATACCCCATCGCCGTCTGGGCCACGATGCGCTATCGCATCAGACATCGAGCGCACTTGCGTTTCAAGATCTGTGCGTGTTATCCCAGTCCGTGATGTTGTTAAGAAGCCTGCAATTCCGCACATAACTGCTCTCGTAATTTTTCAAGGATATTGCTGCTGATTTCATGATACGCTTGGGCACCAGGCGATGTGGGGGCGGCCAGCATGACAGGCGTCCCTGCATCCGATTGTACCCGTACCGCAATATCTAGGGGCACTGCCCCCAAAAACGGCACTTGATAAGTATGGGCATGATCTGCAGCCCCGCCATGCCCAAAAATATCGTTTCTATGACCACAATGGAGACACGTAAACTGTGACATTGTTTCAATGATCCCAAGCACTGGGATCCCCACCCGCTCGAACATCTTTAAAGCTTTATGGGCATCAATAAGCGCCACATCTTGGGGCGTTGAGACAATGATTCCAGCGGTGACTTGGATCTGTTGAGATAAGGTCAGCTGCGCATCCCCTGTCCCTGGTGGCAGGTCTAAAACTAACAGATCGAGAGGACCTAACGACGTGCCATCCCACGCAACATCTTGCAGCAGTTGCTTCACGGCACTCTGGACCATGAGACCACGCCAAATGACAGGCGACTGCAATGGCACCATCATGCCGATCGAAAGACACGCGACACCATGGGCCAACACCGGCACCAGCTTCTTATCAGCGGTCACATCAGGTTTTGCTGTAATTGCCATCATTGTTGGTATTGAAGGGCCGTAGACATCAAGATCCACTAAGCCAACTTTATAGCCTTGCTGTGCGCACGCCACCGCTAAATTCACGGCAGTTGTAGATTTGCCAACGCCGCCTTTACCGGAAGCGACTGCAATTGTTGCCTTCACACCAGAGATACGCGCTTTAGGCGACGATTTATCTGATACTGTTTCGGCCTTCGACTTATGGCTTGAGATGAGAATCTGCGCCTCAGCGCCCGCTTCTTTAAGTGCTTGTGTAACATGTGCGTGCAGGGCTGGGCCGTGACGCATCATAGCTTCTGGGAACTCAATGATGAGTTGGGGGCTAGGTTGGTCTTGGATATGCTTCACCCAGCCAGTGGATAAAAGATCTCCACCGCCAAGCGAGGCGGGCAATTTAAGCTGCTTTAGGATGTTACGAATCATATGATTGCAACAGTAGAGGATTTAGGTACAGACTTCAAGGAAGATTATATAGTCGGTCCTGAAGAATCCATTCTGGGTTGTTTTTTGGGTGCAACATAACTTTGCCAAGCTTGACGCAATTGGATATATCCGTGTGCTAGCATAGCGATAGAACTACCTATGATTAAAATTTTTTGTGGTAAACAATTATTCAAAGCATTTATCGGCAGATCCAAAGCGTCATCATCATTTTGATAAGCTTTTATAGAATAACGCGCGCCAAAGATTGTGCCTAAAATGCACGCTATCCCTATCCCAATGCGGCTATAAAACCGAGAAGATGGCAGCTGCTGCAAGTCGTCTTGATAGAAGAGGATCCCCCCTCCTCCCGATAGAACCATACTGGAGCCATACAGCCAAGCTTGATTCATAGACCACTGCAATTCATAGCGATCTTTTTCGGGAATATTGTCATTTGCTGGATTATAGATATACAAATCATCTGAGGTTTGGGATTGCAGTACAGTAAGCCACTGATACGCTGCAACTATGCAAACCACAGCACACGCAGCACTGCGTCCATAGGACATCATACGCAAATCCAAAGGGGGCTTTGCGACACTGTGTGTTTGAGATAATCCTGATTGTGCGCTCTCCACCTTACTTTCTGGCACATAGCCAGAAGATAGATCACTCGCATCACACATCCTAAAAATTGATAATACAGTGGCTAACTTTATATAACGTTTTATCACTAAATTTTCACTCTTACTGTCTAGAGTCGCCCGTTAAAAAGGCACTCTGAGGCCGTTTTATACCTAATTAAGATGAAAAAGTGGACTGGGCATCTAGGCCAAAATTTTCAATTTATGGCTCAAAAATAACCTGAACAAGACTTTTTCTCATTGAACTTTTTACCTTCCATTGTCACGTAGCCGTAAAAGTCAAGAGCACCAACAACAAAAATGGGGCTCGAAAGCCCCATTTTTACCATAGGTTATATGGTACGCCTAAACCGTAGGCGCTGTGATTGCCAGTGTATCGGCGTCATTCCCCAAGCTTTCTTGGTGCAAACGACGAATCGTACTGCCTGTCCCTGCAGGGATTAAACGCCCAACAATGACGTTTTCCTTCATACCGATAAGCGTGTCAACCCGCCCTGCAACTGCTGCCTCAGTCAACACACGTGTGGTCTCTTGGAACGCAGCGGCCGAGATAAATGACTTGGTCTGGAGGGAAGCCTTGATAATCCCTTGCAGGACCGGCATTGCTTCTGCTGGACGCAGCCCATCTTTGATGGATTTTTGATTGATTTCATCAAAGTCCTGACGGTGGATCTGCTCGCCAACCAACAAGGTGGTATCACCTGGGTTGACAACCTCGACTTTACGCAACATCTGGCTGACAATGACTTCAATATGCTTGTCATTGATCTTCACACCCTGAAGTCGGTAAACCTCTTGAATTTCGCTAATCAAGTACGATGCCAGGGCCTCAACACCAAGAATACGCAGAATCTCGTGTGGTACAAGGTTACCGTCAACAATCATATCCCCACGTTTGACGTAGTCGCCTTCTTGCACCACAATGTGACGCCCCTTAGGAACTAAGTACTCAACTGATGGTGCTTCTGGATCTTCAGGTACAACGATCACGCGGCGTTTGGCTTTGTAATCTTTACCAAACTCAATGCGGCCATCAATTTCGCAGATAATCGCAAAGTTCTTTGGACGACGCGCATCAAACAATTCCGCCACCCGCGGCAAACCACCGGTAATATCGCGTGTCTTGGATGATTCACGAGGAATACGCGCAATGACATCACCTGCCTTCACCCGCACCCCATTCTCAACACTGAGCACTGTGTCTACTGCCAAGAAGTACCGGGCTTCCGCACCGTTTGGCAGCAACACTGCCTCACCCTTAGCATCACGCAATACCAAGCGTGGACGCAAATCAGCGCCACGAGTTTGTTGCTTCCAGTCGACAACAACGCGGCTTGTAATACCGGTTGATTCATCGAAAACCTCACGCATGGACATACCATCAACGAGGTCAACGTAGTGAACAATCCCCTCACGCTCCGTGATAACTGGTAACGTGTACGGATCCCACTCTGCAAGCCGTGTCCCAGGTTTTACCTGTGTACCATCGTCAACGAACAAACGCGCTCCATACGGTACACGATATCGTGCACGTTCACGCTTTTGCTCATCGATCACGGCGACTTCGCAATACCGACCCGTCACAATATTAATACCCTCGCTGTTTTGGATAACGTTACGGTTTTTCACCACCACAACACCATTCACTGAGGTTTCAATACTGGATTGCTCCGCTCCACGCTGTGCCGCACCACCGATGTGGAACGTCCGCATGGTCAACTGCGTCCCCGGCTCGCCGATTGACTGAGCCGCGATCACACCGACTGCCTCACCGATATTGACGAGTGTACCCCGTGCCAAATCGCGGCCGTAGCACTTCGCGCAGAAGCCATGTTGAGCTTCGCACATCAATACCGAGCGAATCAGGACTGTGTCTACACCAGCTTTATCAATCTTTTCGATCCAGACCTCATCAATTAAGGTGCCAGCTGACATCACGACTTGACCATTGCCAGGATCTAAAATATCTTTCGCCGCTGTACGACCAAGAATACGCTCAGCCAAAGTCGCGATGACATCACCACCTTCAACAATAGCTTTAACAGTCAAACCATTCTCAGTACCACAATCAAGCTCGTTAGTAATGCAATCCTGCGCCACGTCAACCAACCGTCGAGTTAAGTACCCTGAGTTCGCTGTACGCAATGCCGTATCTGCCAGACCTTTACGTGTACCGTGGGTTGAATTGAAATATTCAAGAACAGTGAGGCCTTCTTTAAAGTTTGAGATAATCGGCGTTTCGATAATCTCACCAGAAGGACGCGTCATCAAACCACGCATACCTGCAAGCTGACGCATCTGAGTTGCGGAACCTCGAGCTCCTGAATGTGCCATCATGTAGACTGAATTCACACCGTTACCAGGATTAGTCTCAGACATCGCCCGCATCATCGCGTCGGCAACCTGATCGCTGCAACGTGACCACGCATCGATTGCCTTGTTATAACGCTCGCCCTCTGTGATTAACCCATCCAGGTACTGGCTGTGATAATCCGCAACCTTTGCCAAGGTCTCGCTAACAAGTTTTTCTTTTTCTTTAGGAATGACAAGATCATCCTTACCAAAGGAAATACCGCCAAAACACGCATACTGGAAGCCAAGAGCCATCAACTTATCCGCAAAGATAACCGCGTTCTTTTGACCACAGAAACGGTAGACCGTATCAACCAGCGTTGAGATCTCTTTGTTGGTGAGTAGCTGATTGATGACGGCAAAGCTTAAACTTGGGTGCTTTGGTAAAATCTCAGAGAGCAACATCCGCCCTGGTGTCGTTTCAACGCGTATCCAAGATGGCTGGCCATTCGCATCAATCTGCTTATAGCGTGCGGTGATTTTAGCGTGTAGTGACACTGCTTTTTCTTGCAACGCATGCTCAATTTCGCCAATAGATCCAAAAATCATGCCCTCGCCCGGTTCACCTTGACGCATCATGGATAAGTAATATAACCCAAGCACAATGTCCTTAGATGGCATAATCACTGGTTTACCATTCGCAGGGCTTAAAATGTTATTAGTCGACATCATCAGCACACGCGCCTCAAGTTGCGCCTCCAAAGAAAGCGGCACATGCACAGCCATTTGGTCACCATCAAAGTCAGCGTTAAACGCTGCGCACACTAAAGGATGCAACTGAATCGCCTTACCTTCAATTAAGATTGGCTCAAAGGCCTGAATTCCCAATCGGTGCAAGGTTGGTGCACGGTTTAATAACACCGGATGCTCACGAATCACTTCTTCAAGAATATCCCAAACTTCTGGGCGTTCTTTTTCAACCATGCGCTTCGCCGCTTTAATCGTGCTGGCTAACCCATAGCGCTCAAGCTTGGCATAAATGAACGGCTTAAACAGCTCAAGTGCCATCTTTTTCGGCAAACCACATTGGTGTAGCTTCAATTCTGGACCCACAACGATGACGGAACGTCCAGAGTAATCAACACGCTTACCCAAAAGATTTTGACGGAAACGGCCTTGCTTACCCTTGAGCATGTCTGCAAGCGACTTGAGTGGTCGTTTATTAGTGCCAGTGATCACACGTCCGCGGCGACCGTTGTCAAACAAGGCGTCGACAGCCTCTTGCAACATACGCTTTTCATTGCGGACAATGATATCTGGGGCGCGTAATTCCATTAATCGCTTCAAACGATTGTTCCGGTTGATCACACGGCGATAGAGATCATTTAAATCAGAAGTCGCAAACCGACCGCCATCTAGTGGTACCAATGGACGCAACTCAGGCGGCATCACTGGAACCACATCCAGAATCATCCATTCTGGCTGGGTATTGGACGCTAGAAAATCCTCAACCAGCTTAAGGCGCTTGACAAGCTTTTTGCGCCGCACTTCTGATGTCGTTTGCAGCAGATCTGATCTTAGCTCTACTTGAATTGTTGGCAGGTCAAGTTTCTGAAGCATGATTTTCAAAGCCTCAGCGCCAATACTCACAGAAAAAGTATCATCTCCATACTCATCTTGAGCTTTAAGGTACTCATCCTCGCTCAACAACTGCTGCGTCTTGAAGGGCGTCAAACCTGGATCAATAATGACATAGTTTTCAAAGTACAAAACACGCTCAATATCTTTTAAAGACATATCGAGTAGCAAGCCAATACGACTTGGGAGTGACTTCGTAAACCAGATATGCGCGACAGGGGCCGCTAATTCTATGTGCCCCATACGTTCACGACGAACCTTGGTTAAGGTGACCTCAACACCGCACTTTTCGCAGACGATACCACGATATTTCATGCGCTTGTACTTTCCACAAAGGCACTCATAATCCTTTACAGGCCCGAAAATACGTGCACAAAACAGACCATCCCGCTCTGGTTTGAACGTACGATAGTTGATCGTTTCCGGTTTCTTCACTTCACCATGTGACCAAGAACGGATTTTCTCCGGGCTTGAAATCGCGATGCGAACGGCTTCAGCTTTCTTTAAGCTTGGTAAATGCAACATAATGATCCCCCCAATTAAGATTCTGACGAGATCAAGGCCTGTGCCGGCTGTTGATCTTCAACACTAATGAAATCCATACTCAACCCTAAGGACTGGAGCTCTTTTAACAAAACGTTAAATGACTCTGGCACACCAGCTTCAAAGTTATCTTCTCCACGTACAATAGATTCAAAAACCTTTGTACGTCCGGAGACGTCATCTGATTTAACAGTAAGCATTTCTTGCAGGGTGTATGCTGCGCCGTACGCTTGCAACGCCCAAACCTCCATCTCACCGAAACGCTGACCACCAAACTGAGCTTTACCACCCAATGGCTGCTGTGTTACCAAGCTGTAAGGTCCAATCGAACGAGCGTGGATCTTATCATCAACTAAGTGATGGAGCTTAAGCATATACATGTACCCGACAGTGACAAGACGATCAAACGGCGTCCCTGTCTTGCCATCGAAAAGCATTACTTGCCCAGATGGGTCAAGACCAGCTTGTACAAGCACAGCCTCCAAATCTTTGTGAGAAGCGCCATCAAATACTGGCGTCGCCATTGGCACACCATTAACAAGGTTTTGCGCCATCTCGAGCAGCTCTTCGTCCTTCATCTGGTCAATATCAGCAGCATCTTCTTTACTAGTGTAAATGGTTTTCAGATGCTTCCGCAGCCCCGTCATGCTTTGTTTCGTATGCTGTTGCACAGCTTCAAGTTGCTGACGTATTTGCTTACCCAGTCCTGCCGCTGCCCATCCCAGATGGGTTTCCAAGATTTGACCAACGTTCATACGTGATGGTAATCCGAGCGGATTCAAAATGATGTCTACAGGCGTACCATCCTCTAAGTATGGCATATCTTCAATTGGGACAATCGTTGAAACCACACCCTTGTTACCGTGACGTCCTGCCATCTTATCACCCGGTTGTAGCTTACGCTTAACCGCAATGAAGACTTTGACCATCTTCATCACCCCTGGAGGCAATTCATCCCCACGCTTCAGTTTCTCAACCTTATCGTCAAACTTACGTTTCATTTGATCAATTTCAGCGTCGAAATCTTTACGCATACTCTCAATAGCAGACGCAATGTGATCGTCTTTCACCTGAATTTGACGCCATTGACCAGGAGTGAGCGGCGACAGAATCGCTTCAGTGATAGTGGCACCAGCTTTGAGCCCTGGCCCCTTAGAGACCTGTTGGCCAAGCAGCTGCTTCATTAAACGATCGTAAAAGTCACGTTCTAAAATGGAACGCTCTGCTGCCATATCCTTCTCAAGACGTGAGACTTCAGCACGCTCAATCGACGTGGCGCGCTCGTCTTTTTCAACACCCCGGCGTGAAAACACACGCACTTCTACAATGGTTCCAGAAATCCCCGGCGGTACACGCAAGGAGGTATCCCGCACATCTGAGGCTTTCTCTCCGAAGATTGCGCGCAAAAGCTTTTCCTCAGGTGTCATTGGCGATTCACCTTTAGGTGTTACCTTACCAACTAGGATATCCCCAGCTTTTACCGTAGCTCCCACATGAATAATACCCGCCTCATCAAGGTTACGTAATGCTTCCTCACCGACGTTAGGAATATCGCGGGTGATTTCTTCATTACCAAGCTTGGTATCGCGAGCCATCACCTCGAATTCCTCAATATGGATTGAGGTAAAGACGTCATCACGCACAATCCGCTCCGAGATAATAATCGAATCCTCGAAGTTATAACCATTCCAAGGCAAAAACGCGACCAACGCATTGCGACCTAAGGCTAATTCGCCCAAATCCGTTGACGGACCATCGGCAACGATATCACCAGATTTCACGATGTCCCCGACTTTTACAAGCGGTTTCTGGTTGACGCAGGTGCTATGATTTGACCTTTGGAATTTGGTTAACTTGTAGATATCAACGCCTACACCTTTATCGGTCTTCTCGGTTGCACGCACAACAATACGGTTTGAATCTACTTGATCTACAACACCTCCACGACGAGCAATGACTGTGACACCTGAATCACGCGCAACTACTTGCTCCATTCCGGTACCCACTAATGGGGCATCTACGTGCACCAAAGGCACTGCCTGACGTTGCATGTTCGATCCCATCAAAGAACGATTCGCATCGTCATTCTCAAGGAACGGAATCAAAGCAGCGGCTACAGAGACGAGTTGCTTAGGCGATACGTCCATGAAGTCAATGTCTTGCGGCGGCGACATTACAAAGTCACCATTAGAACGACAACTGATGAGATCTTCCACGAATTGGCCTTTGTCATCAAGCTGTACAGTTGCCTGTGCAATTTTATAGCGGCTTTCTTCCATCGCGGTGAGGTAAACAATATCAGAGGTCACCTGCCCGTCTTTAACACGACGATAAGGCGTCTCAATGAAGCCATAATGATTGACACGTGCATACGTTGCTAAGGAGTTAATCAACCCGATGTTTTGGCCTTCAGGGGTTTCAACAGGGCAAATACGGCCATAATGAGTAGGATGCACGTCACGCACTTCGAAACCAGCCCGCTCACGCGTTAGACCACCTGGCCCTAAAGCGGATAAGCGGCGTTTGTGAGTAATTTCTGACAACGGATTGGTTTGATCCATAAACTGAGACAATTGGGACGACCCAAAGAATTCCCTCACCGCTGCAGCGGCAGGCTTAGCATTGATGAGATCATGTGGCATAGCCGTATCAATCTCAACAGAAGTCATGCGCTCACGGATTGCTCGCTCCATACGCGCTAATCCTAAGCGATATTGATTCTCCAATAACTCACCAACAGATCGCACACGTCGGTTTCCTAAGTTATCAATATCGTCGATCTCACCACGTCCATCCTTTAAGTTAACCAAAACTTTAAGGATTGCCAAAATATCTTCTTTTCTCAGAGTGCGGATTTCATCAGCAACTTCTAATCCCAAGCGAGAATTCATCTTAACCCGACCTACAGCTGATAAATCGTAGCGCTCTGGATCAAAAAATTGTGCGTTAAACAAAATCTCAGCACCAGCTAGTGTTGGTGGCTCACCTGGGCGCAAAATACGATAAATATCCAGCAAAGCATCTTCACGCGACAAGTTACGATCTGCCACCAGGGTATTGCGAATATACGGACCAACGTTAATATGATCAATATCCAACACCGGTATATTTTTAAAGCCCTTGTCTACCAAGGAATTAATAATCGTCTCTGTCAGCTCATCACCAGCTTCCACGAAAATTTCGCCAGTCGATTCACTCGCCATATCTCCAGCCACGTACCGACCTACAAGCTGTGTGGTATCATAGTGAATATATTTTAGGCCATTTTCTTGTAGCTGCTTGATCAGACGTGGGGTGATTTTTACCCCTGCCTCAACAACAACCTTACCGGTTTCAGCGTCTACAAGTGGCTCAATGGGCTTAATGCCACGCCAAGCGGTTGCATTGAACTCTGCCTTCCAGCCATTCTTGTATTTTTGAAAAACAGTTGATTGATAGAAGTAATTGAGAATTTCTTCACGCGTCATCCCCATCACATCTTCAGGTTTGAGCGCCCCACCCTTCTTTTCAACTTGAGCGCGTTTTTTCTCGGTCTGCTCACTATTTAGCGCCAACAAGAGTGTCGAAACTAAAATCTTACGCTTACGATCAATACGAACATAGATAAGATCTTTAATATCAAACTCAAAATCAAGCCAAGAACCCCGGTATGGAATGATGCGGGCTGAAAATAGATACTTACCAGAAGCATGCGTCTTGCCGCCATCATGATCAAAAAACACACCTGGAGAGCGATGCATCTGAGAAACAACGACACGTTCCGTTCCATTAATAATAAATGTACCATTCGAGGTCATCAGGGGCATATCACCCATGTAGACATCTTGCTCTTTGATGTCACGAATGCTTTTCGTACCTGTTTGCTCTTCAATATCCCAAACAACTAAGCGAAATGTGGCTTTTAGAGGCGCCGCAAAAGTAATGCCACGTTGTTTACATTCATCAACGTCATATTTAGGGGCTTCAAATTCATATTTACAGAACTCAAGTTGTGCTCTCCCCGCATAATCTTTAATGGGGAATACAGACTTAAAGACTTCCTGCAAACCAAAATCTTTTCTTTTCTCGTGAGAAATATCAAGCTGCAAGAAAGCGTCATAAGAGCTTTTCTGCAACTCAATAAGATTAGGCATCGGCGCTACTTCCGGGACCCTCCCAAAGCTTTTACGAAATCTTTTACGTCCTGTAAATGATCTAACCATGCCTTACTCCATTTTTTGCTGATGGCGCTCGTTATTAAGAGCCCTAAATATATTTGATTTTAAAATGTCAAAAAAAAGATGTTTATACGCAACAAGCCGCTCGGTTTATAACACTATCTGTATATAAAAAAATACAATTAGATAGCTTATAAACCGGCGGCATAGTTACGCAGTGAGGTGATTACTTAATCTCAATGACAGCACCGGCCTCTTCGAGAATCTTCTTAATCTTTTCAGCCTCGTCCTTGGATACACCTTCTTTGATCGCTTTCGGGGTGCTCTCAACGAAAGCTTTAGCCTCAGCAAGACCCAAGCTCGTAATACCGCGTACTTCTTTAATGACATTGATTTTCTTTGCAGGATCAACAGACTTTACGATGACATCGAATTCTGTCTGTTCAGCAGCGGCAGCGCCCGCAGCAGCCGCTGGTGCAGCAGCAACAGCAACAGCTGCCTGGGCACTTACGCCCCACTTCTCTTCTAGTATTTTTACTAAATTAGCAGCCTCTATAATTGACAATGCTGATAGATCGTCACAAATTTTTTCTAAGTTAGCCATTATAATATCTCCTTAAGTTAATTTTGCTTTTCCACATGTGCCGAGATAACTCGTGCTACACCGGCCGGCACAGCTTGAATTACCTGAGCTAGTTTGGTTGCTGGTGCCTGAATAACTGCCAAAATCCGTGCGCGCAATTCAGGGAGCGATGGAAGCGATGCGAGTTGTTTAACATCTGACGCATTTAAAACTTCGTTCCCCATGATACCACAGATAACCCGAAACTTCTGATTCGAGTTGGCATATTCAACTGCTACTTTTGCCGCAGCAATAGGATCTTTTGAATAGGCAAGCGCTGTTACGCCCTTAAAGTGCTCTGCAATTACCTCGCTTTTAGTGCCATGCACCGCAATCTTTGCGAGGCGATTTTTAGTCACCTTATAAGAAGCACCAGCTTCATTTACCTTATCTCGCAATGTCTTTACTTCGCTAGCAGATAATCCTGATTGCTGCGTCACAACAACTAACGCCGCCTCACTGATCTCATGCCGCAAAAACTCAATAACTTTTGCTTTCTGTTTCCGGTCCACTGTTAGACTCCGATTTCTGCATATATGCCAGAACTATTTATCCTTAAATTAAAAAATTTGCAACTCTTTTATTGCTTTTTTTAATAATTTATAGTCTGACCTAATTTAATTTGGCGAATTATAAAAACTCAACCCACACACAAGGAAGCACCTTACCCCCTTGAACCCCTCTTAAGACTTTATTGCGCTCGCAATATCTAGCTTCAATCCTGGCCCCATCGTCGTGCTCAAAGCAATCTTCTTAATGAATGACCCCTTAACACCAGCTGGACGCCCTTTGGAAATCGCAGAAACAAATGCCTGAATATTTTCCTCAAGATCACCTGCTTTAAAGCTTAACCGCCCAACACCGGCATGAATAATACCTGTCTTGTCAGTCCGATACTCAATTTGTCCACCTTTTGCAGCTTTGACTGCTGTAGCAACGTCTAGCGTTACTGTCCCAAGCTTAGGGTTTGGCATCAGACCGCGTGGCCCCAGAACTTTCGCTACTTTTCCTAAAAGCGCCATCATATCTGGAGTCGCAACGCACCGATCAAAATCAAGTGCCCCACCGCCAATCTTTTCTATTAGGTCCTCAGCCCCAACAATATCAGCACCCGCAGCCTTCGCCTCATCAGCTTTAGCACCCCGGGCAAAAACCGCAACCCGCACTTTCTTACCGTTACCGTGCGGCAGCGCAAATACGCCACGCATTGCTTGATCTGCTTTACGTGCATCGACGTTAAGGTTGATGGCAACATCAACCATCTGATCAAACTTCACAGCAGGTTGAGACTTTAAAGTCTCTATTGCCGCTGTTAAAGTATACAAACGCTCGCGGTCAACGGCCTCATAGGCCTTCCGCAAACGCTTACCTTGCTTTGCCATGTTATTACTCCTCTACTACTTCTAATCCCATTGAGCGTGCGGATCCCGCTAACATGCGGCACGCAGCTTCAACGTCATAAGAATTTAAGTCTGGTTGCTTCTTAAGCGCAATTTCGCGCAGTTGTGACGTCGTCACCTTACCAACGGTCCCACGCCCTGGCGTTGTCGATCCTTTAGCAATACCTGCAGCCTTTTTCAGGAAATAGGTGTTTGGCGGATTCTTAGTCACAAACGTAAAAGTTTTGTCTTTATACGCTGTAATTACTACAGGTATAGGTGTCCCTGGCTCCATACTAGATGTCTGCGCATTAAAGGCTTTACAAAACTCCATAATATTTAAACCTTTTTGACCCAGTGCCGGACCAATTGGTGGAGATGGATTTGCTTTACCCGCCCCTACTTGCAATTTAATATAGCCAATGATTTCTTTTGCCATTTCTGTATTCCTTACTTAACCTAACGAACCTTTTCAACCTGATGAAACTCAACATCAACGGGAGTTGCGCGTCCAAAAATCGATACCGATACTTTCAATCGCTGCTTCTCGTCATCCACTTCTTCAACCAACCCAACAAAGGTTGCAAACGGACCGCTGCACACACGCACTTGTTCCCCAATATCAAAGACCAAAGATGACTTAGGACGCTCCATTCCGTCAGCAATTTGCTTTTGAATGCGCATCGCTTCCTGTTCCGATATTGGCGTAGGTCGGTCTTTAGTCCCTAAGAAACGTGCTACCTTTGGCACCTTTACCAGATGCAAGGTTTCATCAGTTAATTCCATCTTAATGAGCAGATATCCAGGAAAAAACTTTCGCTCAGTATTGACTTTCGTCCCGCGACGCATTTCAACAACTGGCTCAGCCGGTACACTGATCTCCGAAACTTTATCTGACAAACCTTGTTTTGCAGCTTGCTCGCGAATAAATTCGGCAACCTTGTTTTCCATTCCAGAATAAACGTGCAAGACATACCACTTGTGCACGGAAACACCTATATCTTTCTAAATACCTAAACTCAGGATTTGCTGGATGATATAATACATAATGCGGTCAATGACAAGAAAAAACACAGCTGAGATCGCAACAAGGATCAAAACAATCGTTGTTGTTGTTGTAATTTCTTGCCTTTTCGGCCAAGTAATTCTTCCAGTCTCTTGTTTTACCTGCTGGATAAATTCTGCTGGCTTTATTTTGCTCATATGCTTAATCCACTTAAAATAGAGACATTTGTCAATAACCACAAAAGCAGCTGCCTTATGGCACGAAGCTCTGCCAATTTATACCGGAGCGCATAGAAAAATACAACCAAAAATCACGTTCTTTTTCAATTTTCTTGATTTGGCTAAAATTTTAGCATTTTTTGCTGAGGAAATCTTCCTGAAAATCCCAAAAAAACAAGGTAATATTTGGCTTTTTTTGAATGCTTCAGCGCAGCGTCGTTAGTCGGTTACTGAAACATCTTGCGGAAAAAAGATCCTTTTATTCCTAGACCTGAGGAGACAGAGGATGGCAGGAGTGGAGGGGCTCGAACCCCCAGCCCCCGGTTTTGGAGACCGGTGCTCTACCAATTGAGCTACACTCCTATAGCATAATTTTAAAGGATAGATATCATATCTTCATATAAAATGTAAAGCCTTCTCTTGAAATCATCTTCTGACCTGAGGACTGAGAGGTGTTACTCGGTAATACGCCGATATAGATCTATAAACCGTTTGTGAATCACAAAGTCACTAAAATGCTCTCCAGCATAGTCACGTGCCTTGGGCCCAAACTTTGCCCAACTCACAGGGTCTTTCTGCCATTGCATGAGTAAGTCCGCTAATGCTTGCGGATCTCCCGGGGTGATTAAAGCACCGGTCTCCCCTGGGCGCACAACCGAACGACATCCGGGCACATCGGCCGCAATCATCGCCCGTCCACATGCAGCCGCTTCGAGTAAGCTCTTTGGTAGCCCCTCGCGATAAGATAACAACACCGCCAGATGGCTTTGGTGATAAGCTTTTGCAACATCTGCACACGGCCCCATCCATTCAATAAAACCCAAATCATGCCACTTCTGCATCGTCTCGGCCTCTATAGCACTTGGATTCGCCGCATCAAACATTCCGTAAACGCGAATTTTTACAGCACTCCCCCGATCTTTTAATATCTTACCCGCTGCTGCCAAATCACCAACACCCTTATCCCAAAGCAACCGTCCGATAAATGTTGCGACCAGCGGTGGCTGGAGAGGCAATTCCGCTGGCGCATAATGATCAATATCAATCCCTGACCCAGGAATTAGTACACAGGCCTCGTCAGCAACTCCCACCATTGTCTGTAGATCTTTGATGTCATCTTCATTTTGCGCAACGACATGGGTACGGGGCTGCTTAAGAAGCAGTTTTAAAAGAAACACTACAAGACAGCGCCGCCAAGGCGCTCGTGAGACTGCGGTTGTTTCTGTAAACAAAAAACCTAGACCTGCAAAAAGGTGCGCACACGCTGGTGGGGCCACGTTACATACTTGTAATTGGTATAATATGCGCCAACAAAATATTAGAAAACTAGTATACAAAATAGGCTTCAGCGCCACAGTTTGGACAACATGGGGCTGGTATTGGGTCATGATCCTGGCAAGCTGCCAGAGGGTTACCGGGTCATTAATGATTGAAATCTGGCTTCTATGCCATCGAGGGAGATTAAAAAGTGCAATACCTTGCTTTGCTAAAAGCTCTACACTGTCTCTCTCGGCATCTGGATCATAGCGCGTTGCCACAGCGACGCTGAACCCTTCTGCCTGTAGGGAAGCCGCGAGGGCTGCCCGATGAGATAAAAAATAACTGAGCTCTGTAACAACAAATAGGATTTTCACGTGTAGTCTCTTAAGGTCCCTAGGCGACATGAGACTTAAAATTGATTGTCCCAGTCCAACCTGTATTATTATTAAATAAGTTATGGCCACTTGAATCGTAGAACTGACAGTCTTCAAGCGATATGTATATTGTAATGGATTCACCCACAGCCGGCAAGCCCCCATGTTTCCAAGGCTTGCGCATTGTCTGCCCTCCCAAGGACAAAACCATCTCAGAATCAGGACCTACACCATGAGTTTTTAAAACTTGGACGGTCGCTGGAATTCTACCCGCAGACTCAGTAAAGCTTACAGCTGCTGGCATAATCCCGATCACGATCGTCGATAATAAACCAACAGGGAGACCCTGGACATAAATTGCCGGCCCCTCGCCCAACCAAATTAAAGCACCATTCTCATAAGATTGACTAGGACATGAGATGACGCACAACTCAGGCATCAACATGAGGGAAGCTTTTAATGATAGTCGCGCATATTGTATCTCTGCAGTTGGCACAACATCGAGAATCTGCCCAGCATCCAAGCACACAGCGTAATCACTCCACTGGCAAACATCCTGGGCTCTATTTGTGGCATAGACCACAAGTCCGTAACGGCTGTAATCCCGCAAATCTTGAAAAAGTTTTGCTTGGGTCGCCGCACTGCAGCCACTCAGCGACTCATCACATACGATGAGCTGCGCTTGGCTATGCAGCCCCTGCGCGATGCTGAGCATAGCTCTGTAACTCTCACTTAAGGTATCGACTCGCTGGTGAAGATACGATACTAAGTTGAATTTCTGAGCTATTTGTCGAACCAACTGCTCTCGGTGAGTCTTGGGGATGCCACTGACCTTGAGTGGCCACGCCAGAGCTTCACTCACGCTTTGATGCGGTTGCAACCATGATCCAACCGTATAAACCAGCGGACAATCGTGATTAAGGCGGCGCGTTTCTAAGCTATTAAACAATACGCGCCCCTGTGTCGGGGATAGTTGCCCTGAGATCAGACGTAAAAGCTGCGATTTACCCGCAGCTGCATCGCCAACCACAACTACAAACATAGGGGAAGAAAACGTGAGGTGAATTGGCCCTAATGACTGACCGACTTTGGGCACATAGAATAATTGGTGGCAAACGAGGTGTGGCATAATTTGGATTATTATTGGTATTTTTATCCATCATATACCCCCAATTATTTCAAAATCCTAAAGAGCCGGTCCAAAAATTCACTCTATGGACACCTGCGTCGTTAAAGTGGCGTGGCCTTGATCTCACACCACTGCAACGTCGCACCTTATTTGTGCGTTTACGTCTGTATAAAACTCATTGACGGATTTCCCCATAAATAATAAAAATTTCCTTGCTGCTTACGGGAGGCGGCCCACATCGACAGGGCACAGGCACCTACCGTAGGCGCATGACCAGCAAAACTATAGAGAGATTTCCACGCTTTTTGCAGGAACGCTCCTTCTGCTTGCCCTTTATCGTCATCTTGAGGGAATATGTATTGAAGCACTTTTAGACCTACAACCACCCCTACGCCAATCTTAACAACACCAAATGCTTTATCCTCTAAATCATCAGGAAGGTTTTTAGCCGCTAACCCCGCAATAATAAGCGTAGACAGAGCGAGTACATTTTCCAACCTACCCATCGCTTTACTATGGACAAGCTTAACCATAATGTTTCCTGGCGATGCAACCTGCCCCTCGGGCACGGCATCTTGAGACTTGGCAGGAGCCACAAGCACCTTACTTGCCGCCGTATCTTCTTGGTTTGCTACACGCGTATCTACCGCATGACCCGCGCTGACCGTTGCGCCTAATAAAATACCGATTATAAATTTTTTAATCATTTGACAAAGTCCTTATTGCAATCAAACCGCCTCGCATAGCCTGGTGTGGATACACCGCCCAGGCTGCAACCTATCAAGATATATGGATATTTTCCTCAGGGCCTACGCATGAAATATTTTCTTGACAGAAGCGAGGAGATGTTTGAAGGACATGACGTTTCTGCGCATGAGGGATTTGATGGTTTGGTCAGGTT
>JBILKX010000023.1:0-21201 GCA_044376435.1 Alphaproteobacteria bacterium
TCAGAAGGGTCTTCTCCAGGTTCGATAAAAAAGCCTCCTGTTTCATGGGCTTTTTAGCCTACGCTTCTATCGTTATTTGGTTACGATAAAATGTGTTCACAGAACCTAATATCTGGCTCACATATCGCCTTTTTTCCGGGGCCCCCACAGAATCTTGCGTTAGGCAAGATTCTGTCAGTTAAATGTTCAAAACTTTGCATATCTGTAAAACCAACATCTTAAATTCATGACTCAGATCTGACTTCAATAGAGTTTTTCACATTGAACTGTATCGCCAAAGATCGTAAACAGGTGGCTTGATTGATTTCAGGGGTGAGGAAGAGCGCATTGGTGTGGACCGTCATTGTGTCCAGTTGGTGCCTTTGAATCACTTGGCCTAAATTCAGCGGAATCATCGGCCCCATGAGCACATTATAATTTATTCCCAACGGCAAATGCGGTGTCAAATCATCTGGAACCCCCTCAAGCATATTCGTGAATAAGTTGCTATCGACAAAATCACGTCGCAACCGAAACAACGGTTGCAGCACCTGAATAATATGTCGACCATCAGATAATCTCATTTTTTGAAAAAGTCGGATATTCCCACTTGCACGGGCAAGCGTTAAAAAAAGGCCGTGATCTACATCGATACAATCTGCAATTTGCCGCCAATTTCTGCACACTAAGCGCACACGCCGCACATCATTGGCCGGTAAATACTGCACAATATGAACTAGAACATTCCGAGGCAACATCTCAGCCGATACAGCGGCACGAGAGGTGTTAGCAGGATACAGCTCCATAGAGCTTAGGTGTGTGCAGAATAAGCCAGCGATTACTAAGATAAAGGCATGGGTGCGACGTAACATGGTCTCTCTTCCCTGTTGTGATGAAGTATCGGCGCTTGTCGCACTCTTAGACAAATTATGGTTGAATTCTCATAAAGCTATCAGCACAACTTTAATCTGTCAACAACTTTTCGTTGTTAAAAGTCACGTTTCAGGACCGACGAGATACTTTAACTGAGATCACGTACTAATTGACCAACATCACGCCTAATCCCGCCTAAAAGTTCCCAGACGATGAATTGAACAATCTGTCTAAAAAATGCAATGACTTCTGTTTTTATCTGATAGATAACCGATTGCTTGGTTTCCAGATCCAGGCAGCCCCAACAACCGATCACTAAAATTCCTACGCTCCCAATTAAGAGCTTCCGGCGCCACAGCTTCCAAAAAGATATAGGTAGTTTTTGAGCTGTTTGGGGCTGTGATACGGTCTGATCTGGTTTCTGTTGGGCTCTTTCTGTAACTAACGGCACTGATGCTGGTCCTTCCAGAGGTACAGGTTGAGACGTAGGTTGGGGTATATAAGCATCATACCGACTGCTTAGCGTCAACCCGTGAGTCATCCAGAAGAAAACGAATACAAATAAGTACATAAATAAATTCATATTTTCATATATACCAACTTTTGATTGATATATCAACAACAAAATACGGCAGAAATTTACCGGCAAAAACTGCCGCTTTTAACTATTTCTTTACTTCTTAGTCGCCAAAATAGGGATATTAGATATACAAAGCCGTATGAACTTAAGAAGCTAGTCTGGAAGAACATGGATGGATTAATACAATTATTACGGACAATTGGACCTGGGCGTGTTCTCACGATCGTTGCCGGTCTTGTTGGTGCTTTAATCTTTTTCCTACATATACTATCAGGAACAAGCACAGGTGACATGGGCAGTCTTTATGCCGGCCTTGATCCTGCTGAAGGAGGACGCATCGTTGCTCAGCTAGAAACTATGGGAGTCCCTTACCGTGTAGAAGATAATGGCACCCAGATCCTCGCCCCTAAAAATGAAATTGGACGTCTTCGTATGGTGCTTGCTGAGGCTGGTCTTCCCTCGGGCGGCTTAATCGGTTATGAGATCTTTGATCGCAATGACAGCCTTGGCGCCACCAGCTTTAGCCAAGACATGAGTCACTTACGCGCCCTCGAAGGTGAGCTCGCCCGCAGCATTCGCACATTAGCACATGTCGCCGCCGCCCGAGTACACCTAGTACTTCCTCGTCGGGAACTATTCAGCCGACAATCACAAACTCCCACTGCGTCGGTTGTATTACGTATGAATGGCCCTGTGCGTCTCAATGGTCAGCAGGTGGAAGCCGTACGTCATTTAGTTGCTGCCGCAGTTCCGGGGCTCGACCCACGTCGGGTGGCGATTGTCGACAATAAAGGGATGCTTTTGGCTAAAGGCAATGAGCATGATGAAAAGGTCTCCCCCACCACTTCAGAAGAGATGCGCCTTGCTTATGAAGATCGTCTCTCGCGTGCTATTGAAACTTTGCTCGAGAAATCAGTCGGCGTCGGCCGAGTCCGAGCGCAGGTCACCGCAGACATGGATTTCGACCATGTTACAGAAAATGCTGAGCTTTATGATCCAGATGGCCAAGTCGTCAGATCTGTTCAAAATGCTCAAGAAGGCTCTTCATCTTCAGAAAATCTTACTCAACAAGCTGTTACCGTTGAGAATAATCTACCCCGCTCTGGAAACGACAATGGGAATGGCGCCCGCAGCCAATCAAATCGGGCGGAGGAAACCATCAATTATGAAATTTCCAAAACTCTTAAGACGCATATTAAAGAAATGGGCAATGTGAAGAAACTTTCAGTCGCTATAGTCATTGATGGGGCATATAGCGTTGATGAGAAGACTCAGGAGAAGAAATACACACCACGCACACCGGAAGAAATCACCAACTATCAAAAGCTTGTACAATCTGCGATTGGATTTAGTAAAGATCGTGGCGATAGTATTGAGATTGTCAACCTCCCATTCGTGGAGGATACCGTTGTTGAAGATCATGACCGATTCTTTGGATTTGATCGCGCTCAACTCATTCGTTTGCTCGAATTTATTCTTATGGTTGTGACAGGGCTTATCATCGTCATTGTAGTTGTACGGCCGCTAATACTACAGCTCATCGAAATGGGCAAACAGCGTTTAGCCATGGCTCAGGAAGCTGCGCGTCAGCAAGCGTTGGCAGCAGCAGCCGCAAAAAACTCCGGCTCCATTAACGATGGCACTGACGAAACGATTAAATCTGAAATTGAAAAGAAATTTAACCTGGGCCGCATTGATGGGCTGGTGCGATCCTCATCTTTAACAAAAATCAGTGACATTATTGAGAAGTTCCCCAATCAAACTGTCACAATGATTCGCATGTGGCTGGCAGAAGGCCCAGAGGGTAACACGCCGAAAGAATTCTAGGAGACTTCCAATGCAAAAACGCACAGACTATGAATCACTGACAGGCACTGAGAAGGCCGCAGCACTGCTTCTCACACTCGGAGAGGAATATACCGGCAAAATCTTTCAAATGCTTGAAGAGTCCGAAATTATTGAAATTTCACAAAAGATGATCACCCTTGGAACAGTGACAGCTCCCGTTGTTGAAAGATTGTTTGGTGAGTTCGCTGAAGGCATTGCTTCCTCCGGAAATATTATCGGCAATATGGACAGCACAGAGCGTCTTCTCAAAAATGCTATGAGTCGCGATCAAGCTTCTCGTGTGCTTGATGAACTTGCAGGTCCTGTTGGACGCACCATGTGGGACAAGCTGAGCAATGTTAATGAAGAAATTATGGCTAACTACCTTAAGAATGAGTATCCTCAGACTGTTGCTGTAATTCTTTCGAAAATCCGTCTTGAGCAAGCTTCAAAAATTTTATCTTTACTACCGCAGAACTTCGCCATGGACGTTTTACAACGTCTTTTGAAAATCGAGGTTGTCCAACGCGAAGTGATTATGGAAGTCGAAAAAACTTTACGCAATGAGTTTATGAATAACTTAACGCGCAGCTCACAACGCGACTCTCATGAGCTTGTCGCTGAGATATTTAGCTATATGGATCGGGGTGTTGAACAACGTTTCTTCGCCACACTAACAGAAGTTAACCCAGAATCAGCTGAAAAGATTAAATCCCTCATGTTCAAGTTTGAGGATCTCTCTAAACTTGATCCTAACAGCTTCCAAACACTTCTGCGCAACATTGACAAAAGCAATCTTGCTCTAGCTCTTAAGGGTGCTTCTGATACCCTGAAGAATTTATTTTTTGGTAACATGTCAGAACGTGCCGCAAAACTCCTTAAGGAAGAGGTCGTGTCTTTAGGGATGGTGCGCTTACGTGACGTTGATGGCGCACAGCTCGCAATTATAAACCTAGCGAAGCAGCTTGCTGAAAATGGTGAGATTGTCCTTGTTGACCGCAAGAGTAGTGAAGACGAGATGATCTCATGACGCTAAAGACTTTTATATTTGAAAATCTTGACTCTCTAACGCAACAGCATCGGGGCGACTTCTTTGCGATGGGCAAATCAGATCCTCTCCTCATATTTGTTGAGCCCTACTTCCCTAATCCTATCTACAACCAGCAAGATATAGACCACCACTATCAAGATGGATACGAGCATGGCCTTGATGATGGAAAAAAGGCTTTAAAAACCACAATCGAGAATGCTATTGCTAATGCACTAGAGCAACTAGTTGTGCAACTGCCAAATTTTGAACAACAGCTTGAGCAAGACAAGCAAGAAGCCCAACAGCTCCTATTCTCAGTTATGCGGTTGATTATAACCCGTGTCTTTCAAGCGCACATTGCTGAACAAGCTATCCTAGAAGTGGAAACAGCCTTAAAGAGTTGCATTGAGATTGCCTACCAATCGCCACACATCAGGATTTATGTTAACTCTACAATCGTCACCCAGGTTGAAAATTACTTAAAGCAATCTTTGTCTATGGTATCCTCTACTCAGAGTCTACATATTCTCGCTGATGAGAATTTACCACTTGGAGATTGTCGTATTGAGTGGCAAGGGGGTACTTTGCGTTTTGATCAAGCGGAGTTGTGGTCACAAATTGATCATATCTTAGGGATTGATAGCTTGATCCCTCCTTCACCCAGCGCCCCCAACCCTAACCAACAGCCAACTACTGCTCAATAATCTTAGGAGATTTTATGGAAAACAATAACGAAAACACCTCTGCCAATCCCGTCAACGACGAAAATACTCCAGAATTTCAAGATGTCTCACAACTTGAAGCCGTCTATGATGTCCCGGTACAAGTTTCTGCTGTCCTTGGACGCTCAACAATGAAAGTAAATCAACTCCTCAGATTAGGACGTGGCGCCGTGGTTCAGTTGGATCGTAAAATTGGCGAGCCGATTGATATTTATGTGAATAATCGCTTGGTTGCACGCGGTGAGGTTGTCGTTGTTGATGACCACCTTGGTATTACCATGACTGAAATTATTAAAACTGAACAATAATGGAGACCCGTCATGCGCTTACTGATTATCGGATCTTTAAACGGACATATGTCCACCGCCGGAAAGCTTGCTCTTAAAAATGGCGCTAAAGTACAGCATGTAGATGATGTTGATACCGCCCTAATTGCGCTGCGCAACGGCAACGGCGCTGAACTGATCTTGGTAGATGTGAAACAGCCCATTGCCGAGTTAATGACACGGCTACGTACGGAGCGGTTTAATCTGCCGGTGGTTGCTGGCGGCATTGATGCAGATCCTGAACTCGCCGAGACTGCCATTCGCCTGGGCGCCATTGAATACCTACCGCTTCCCCCGGACGCCGACATGATTGCCGCTGTCCTACAATCTGTCTCACAAGACGAAGAGATGCTGCTCTACAAAGACGCGGCTATGGCCACAGTGATTAAACTTGCTGATCAAGTTGCCTCAAGTGCTGCCAGCGTGTTAATTACCGGTGAATCAGGCACAGGTAAAGAAGTGATCGCGCGCTATCTCCACCGCAAAAGCCCTCGAGCTCAAAAAAGCTTTATCTCTGTTAACTGCGCGGCAATCCCTGAAAATCTCTTAGAGTCAGAGTTATTTGGGCATGAAAAAGGCGCATTTACCGGGGCTGTCGCCCGACGCGTTGGTAAGTTTGAAGAAGCCAATGGCGGCACATTACTTCTAGATGAAATCAGCGAAATGCATCCCCGCTTGCAAGCCAAACTGTTACGTGCGATTCAAGAACGTGAGATTGATCGTGTCGGCGGGACTCAACCCGTTAAGGTGGATATTCGGCTTTTAGCGACAAGTAACCGCAATTTATGGGATGAGGTCAAGACTGGAAATTTTCGTGAGGATTTATTCTTTCGGCTTAATGTCGTCAATATCCAGCTCCCCCCATTGCGCGAACGCATTGAAGATATTCTGCTGTTAGCACAGCATTTTGTGCGAAAATATAGCCAACTGAATCAGGTCCCAGAGCGCCCTATTGCCGCGAGCGCCATGACGGCATTAAAAAATTATCCCTGGCGTGGCAACGTGCGCGAACTTGAGAATACCATGCACCGGGCTGTATTGCTCGCCCAAGGCGAGGCTATTGAAATTGACGCGATCTTCCTCCCGACAGTGCCCGCAGTCCAGTCCGATGTTGTGCGCCGCCAAAGTGCTACCGCCATCACGACAACTGCAACTGCTGAAGACATCCGCTCGACGTTAGTAGGCCAAACCGTCGCCGATGTTGAGCGCGATCTTATCTTAGATACCCTTAAACACTTTCAAGGCAACCGTACTAAAGCTGCCCATGTCTTAGGCATCTCCATTCGCACCTTGCGCAATAAGTTAAATCTATATGGGGCTTGAGAGTCAGGGCACCCCCTACCACAACGATCCTTGCGAGACGGCGCGCTTCTTAGGTGCGGCCTCAGATTTCTCGACCGTATTCTGTATCCCCGCTACGGTCTTTGGCTCAACAGCTTCTGGCGTCATAGGCGCTTGTGGGAGCTCTAAAACCGGTTGTCGTGCCGCAGTGCCGTCGACAAGCATCTCCACAACGCCATCGTAAAATTGCACATGCACCCTTTCAGCTTGACTGGCCTGGGTCGCACAGATTAATGGTACGTCGCTCTCAGCTTGCTTAACAATTGCATAACCGCGCTCTAAGACGCGATCAGGCGCAAGAGTTGCCAGCAGCATCCCCTGCTGTGCTACTTGTTGATGGAGCTGCTGCAGTGTCTGCTGACCTAGAGCTGTCAGCCGGTGAATCATATGCCCAAGCGTGAGCTGCCAGGTATCGATAATATTCGTAGGATGCCGCAACGCTGCTCCCCGCTGGGTGATGACTGCTTGTGCTTGCGTGAGCCGAAAATGTATCGCGCGCTGCAATCGTTCCGCCCAATCATCAATTTTCTGTGCTTTTTCCATCACGAGACTGGGAAGATTAGGCAGTCTTTGCCCGACATGGCTCGCCACTAACGCCCGATGCTCAAGAAACTTGAGTGTAGCTTGCGCTAAGCGCTGTCCCAAATCGTGGAGTTGGCTGATCAGCTGCGCCCGCACTGGCACAGCTTTTTCTGCCGCCGCCGTTGGCGTTGGCGCCCGCAAATCCGCAACGAAATCAATTAAGGTTGTATCTGTCTCATGACCAACCGCTGAAATCACCGGAATGTCACTATCTGCCACAGCGCGCACCACCAGTTCTTCATTAAAAGCCCACAAATCCTCTAAGCTTCCACCACCTCGTGCCACGATAATCACATCCGGCCGCGGGATCTGCTGCCCCCCGACTGTATTAAAACCGCGGATGGCAGCTGCTACCTGCGCCGCCGCGCCCTCCCCCTGGACAGCCACACCCCAAACAATGACATGGCAACCACAACGTTCGCGCAGACGATGAAGAATATCACGAATAACCGCCCCCGTTGGTGATGTGACAATCCCAATAACACGCGGTAAAAACGGGATGGGCTGCTTACGCTCAACCGCAAATAACCCCTCTGCCTGCAGACGTTGCTTGCGTTCCTCGAGAAGTTTCAATAAGGCACCTTGACCAGCAAGCTCAATATGCTCGACGATGACCTGGTACTTTGAACGGCCTGGATAGGTCGTCACACGACCTAAGCAAATCACATCCATGCCATCTTCAAGCGCCATCCCCAGTTTTGAGACGACGGGCCGCCAACACACGGCATCAATAACCGCTTCTAGGTCCTTAAGCGCAAAATACAAATGCCCAGATGCATGCAATTTTGCTCCAGAGATCTCACCGCGCACGCGTACTTGTGTGTAATTTTCCTCGACAGTTCTTTTCAAAGCTGTAGCAAGAGAGCTCACGGTATATTCAGGAATTAAGACCATCACTGGCGCCGCGTCAGGTTGCGCAACCTCTACAGCGACACCATCCTCCCCAGCACTAGGGACTTTAAACAAAGAGTTTTGCATCCTAACTCCCTAAAATTTGGTGAACTAAACCAATAACTGTCGCACTCAAGAAACTTGAAAGACTCCCGGCAATAAGTGCTTTAACGCTCAGCTGAATAATTTCCTGTCGGCGCTCTGGCGCTAAACTGCCCACACCACCAACCACTAGGCCGATGCTGGTCAAATTCGCAAACCCTCCTAATGCATAGGTCAGAATCAAAATAGTCTTCTCCGATAATGTCCCTAATGGTATTTTGGCTAAATTCATATAAGCGATGATTTCATTCAACACCGTTTTTGTCCCTACAATCTCTCCCGCTACAGCCGCTTCAGACCATGGAATTCCCATAAGCCATGTCAACGGCGCGCACACGTACGAGAATATTTTCTGCAAGCTCATTCCACCATAAGCTCCCAACGGCACGGCCGCAAGCACCTTATCCGCAACATTCACCAGTGCTAACGTTACAAGCATAAAAGCGGCTATGCTCACGACGATTTTCAAGCCATCCGTTGTTCCCTGCGCCAGAGCATCCAAAGAATTTTCAAACTTATAAGGCACGCATAAATCCCCGGCTGTTGTATCTTTTTGCGGCGGAATCATAATTTGAGAAATTACTAAAGCGGCCGGGATGCTGAGTAAAAATGTTGCTAATACATGCCCAACAGCGTTGGGGAGCACAGGGTCCAAAATCGACGCATACAATGCCACCACAGTACCGGAGGTCGTGGCCATGCCCAAAGTGAGAAGTGTAAGCAACTCAGATTTAGAGAGCTTAGCGATGTAGGGCTTGATGAGTAGAGCCGTTTCAATCTGCCCAACAAACATTTTTCCAGCTGTCGCAACACCGAGGGCACTACCTAGACCGAATACAGAGCGAAAGACGCCGCTGAGCACACGCATGATTGCTGGCAACACACCCCAATGAAACAGCAGCATAACAACAGCACTAAACACCATCACCATGGGGAGCGGCTGAAATGCAAAGATAAACGTGTTCGCACCCGGCAGTGCAATGAAAGGCAAGTCCCCTCCAGCTAAGTACCCAAACATAAATCGCGCTGCTGCCTCGGTGGCATCTTTAAAGGCTAAGACCCCTTGCCCCATTGCTTTTAGCACCTCCTGTACCGCCGGCATATAGATGACGAGGATTGCAAATCCTAATTGGATTCCTAAACCGGTCACAACGTATCGCCATTGGATCTGGCGGCGCCCACTGCTCATAACCCAAGCAGTTAACAAAAAAGTTCCGTAGCCAATCAAACTTTGTAATATAGGTGTCATTCTCTATCTCCTGATTAATAGTTTTTTCTGTCAGTCCTCAGGACTGCCAGCATCTAGAGTATGGCTAAAACATTATGCCACAGCTTTTGGCAACGTCATTTGTATCGGCAGCTGTTGTTTCTCAAGGTGGTTTAAAATTTCGGTTGCCCGCTCCACAACAGGATGGGGGATCCCCGCCAACTGTGCAACGTGAATACCGTAAGATCTTTCCGCACACCCTGGGACAATCTGATGCAAGAAAATGACGTTTCCTTCATGCTCATGCACTGCCATGGTATAGCATGCCATATGCGGTAAGTATGTCTCTAAGGCTGTTAGTTCATGATAATGGGTTGCGAATAAAGCGCGAGAGCGGTTAACTGCGTGTAAATATTCCATCGTTGCCCATGCAATAGACACCCCATCATAAGTTGCTGTACCCCGCCCAATTTCATCCAAGATAACTAAAGATTTAGGACCAGCCTGATTCAAAATTGTCGCAGTTTCAATCATCTCTACCATGAAAGTAGAGCGTCCCCGCGCCAGCTCATCCCCCGCCCCAACACGACTAAATAAACGATCAATAATGCCAATATGTGCGAATTCGGCGGGCACATAACAGGCGATCTGGGCCATAATTGCAATCAAGGCATTTTGCCGCAAGAAAGTGCTCTTCCCAGCCATATTTGGGCCGGTTAAAAGCCAAACACGCTGAGCCTCTGACAAATGGCAGTCGTTAGGGGTAAAACTCTGCTCTGCGAGTGTTTCAATAACAGGATGCCGGCCTTTTTGAACAATGAAATTTGTTGAATCATCCACAATAGGACGAACATATCCACGCTCTTCTGCCATCTGCGCAAATCCAACAGCAACATCAAGTCTCCCAACCGTATGACCTAAATAACCAATATCTGGACCGATTTGCAGGATACTATTTACTAAGAGTTCATAAATACCGAGTTCAATAGCTAAGGCTTTCTCAGCGGCATGAGCAATTTTTTGCTCTAGATTGATTAATTCTGGTGTGGTAAAGCGTGCAGAATTCGCGAGCGTTTGACGATGCACAAAAGTTGCTGGCACCCGGGCAATATTTTGTAGTGTTACTTCAATATGATATCCAAGAATGTTATTGTGCTTGATTTTAAGCGAATTAATACCCGTTTGACTAATATAGTTTTCTTGCAGCTGCACAAGATACTCTCGACTTTGATGCCTTAAGTACCGCAAGTGGTCGAGCTCCTGTGAATATCCCACAGCGATAAAATTGCCGTCTCGAGCCAATACTGGCAGCTCATGAGCAAGGGCGCGACTTAAATCTTCAATAAGCTTAGAGTAGTCTTTGGTACTTTCAGCAAAAACCTTCACACGCGGCGGCAAAGCATCCTGGGCTAATAATGCGTCACGCACTTTACACACTTGAATTAAGCCATTGCGAATCAAGGCTAAATCACGCGGCCCACCGCGCTTTAAACTTAAGCGTGCTAAACTACGCTCCATATCCGGCATGTCTTTTAAAATGTCCCGCAATTCATTACGCAAAGCCGGTCTATCGACAAAGTAGCCCACAATATCGAGCCGCTCATTGATACCCGCAACATCTATCATAGGAGACCCGAGATAGGCTCTCAGAAATCTTGCCCCGCTATTGGTAATTGTATAATCAATCGCATGCAGTAAGCTCCCCTCCTTCTCACCGTTAAGCGTCTGCACAATCTCTAAGTTGCGCTGGGTTGCAGCATCAATAATCATGCTGTTCGCAAGCTGGTAGCGTTGTGGCATCCCTAAGGGTGGCATGTTACCACGCTGTGTCAGCCACACATAATCAAGCAGAAGCCCACAAGCTGCTTGTTCATTTTTAGAAAACTTACCGAAGGCATCCATTGTGCTCACCTTGTAAGTTTCAAGCAAGCGACGCTGGCTGTTTTTCAAATCAAATCGGCTGCGCGGCAATGAAGTTAATTTGTCTCGCCATTCCTCACAAATATCCTTATAGGGATCATAATCTTGTAGATAATCAGGAAGGATTAATTCACTAGGGCCCAGGCGTGTAAGCAATGCCGACAGATCACTTGTGAGCACCTCTTCACAAATAAAGAAGCCTGTAGAGATATCAACCGCGGCCAACGCCGTCTTTGCCCCAGCAGGCACGACTATAGTGAGGAAGTTATACTGCTTGGCTTCTAACAAATTATCTTCAGTTAATGTACCAGGCGTTACGATGCGCACAACTTGACGCTCCACAACAGCTTTAGCACCGCGTTTTTTGGCCTCAGCCGGAGATTCTGTTTGTTCACATACCGCAACACGGTACCCACGCCGAATCAACCGCGCCAAATAGCTCTCACAAGCATGCGCCGGAACACCACACATTGGCACATCTGCCCCGTTCATCTTGCCGCGCTTAGTCAAAGCGATATCTAATACTCTTGAGGCGACAACAGCATCCTCGAAAAAAAGTTCGTAAAAATCGCCTAACCTAAAAAATAGCAAACATCCTGGATTTTCATTTTTTAATGCGAGGTATTGAGCCATCATGGGCGTATCAGCAATCAATCGGTTTGGCGTAAGAGCGACGGTTGCCGATAGCACACTTTGTCCATCTGACCATAAAGTTGGCTGCAGTTCGCTATTCCCGGATTCAGGCTCACTACTTGTCATAAATTACCTCACAGCTTAGCTAGAATATACTCAGCGCTACTCACTTCAAATTGACCTGGAAGCTCCACAAACAGGGCCTCAACAACCCCATCACGGATAATCATAGCATAGCGCTGTGAACGTGTACCCATGCCATAGTTAGCCGCCTCAAAACTTAAGCCAACAGCTTTCGTAAACTCCGCGTTACCATCAGATAACAATTCGACATCTTCTGGGACCTTCTGGACCCTTCCCCACTCATGCATAACAAAGGGATCATTCACGGACAGACATACGATTTGATCCACGCCTTTTCTCTTGATTTCTGCCGCCTTTTCAATGAACCCCGGCAAGTGGCGCGCTGAGCACGTGGGGGTAAATGCGCCCGGGACCGCAAATAGAACCACACGTTTCCCAGAACATAACTCTTGGGTCGAGATTTCTCGCATCCCTTCAGTGTTCATTTTGCGCAATGTAGTGGCTGGGACTTTATCGCCTTGCTTAATCATCTTTTTCCTCCGTAACTTTGGTCTAGCAGCATAATATCATGGTCATAGACCTCTAGGTCAATTTTTTTATGTTGCAGAATTGATTGTAGATCATTAATCTAAGCACAAAGTAGCAGGTGACCTTATGTTAAATTCCTTTCTTGCCCCCATTCATCGTGACGGGTGGCCCTTTATTGCAATTTTTGCCGTTATTGCTTTCGTAGTCTATCATCTATCTGCGTTTCTTGGCACGATCGCATGGGGGCTAACAGCTTGGTGTGCGTATTTCTTTCGTGATCCCGCACGCGTCACCCCCTTACGCGAGGGGTTGCTTATAAGCCCCGCAGATGGCTTAGTCCAGATGATTACGGAAGTTGTACCGCCCGCAGAGCTTGATCTTGGGGCCGAACCATTAACGCGGATTAGTATTTTCATGAACGTTTTTGACGTCCATGTTAACCGCGTTCCTATTGATGGAATGATCCTTAAAACCCATTATTACCCTGGAAAATTCATTAACGCTTCTTTGGACAAGGCGAGCGAACACAATGAACGTCAAGGCATTAGCATGGTACTTGCCGATAATCGCAAATTAGGATTTGTACAGATTGCCGGTCTAATCGCGCGACGTATTCGCTGTGATGTGCGGGCTGGACAGATGGTGCAAGCCGGCGAGCGTTTCGGCATGATACGGTTTGGCAGCCGTGTTGATATCTATTTACCGCCCAATGTGCAGCCTTTAGTCATTGTGAATCAGCGAGCCATTGCTGGTGAGACAGTCATTGCTGATCTGTCTAGTAATGAGTCTGCACGCCAAGGACGACGCGCCTAAAACGCTGATTAACCATAATTTATGGAGCCCAAACGGATGACACGCAAGACCTTATCACACCGCCGCTCAACGAAAGGCCGTGAGAGGTTTGTAAAATGGCGAAACTACAAGCGTAGAAGCCTTATTCCCAATATGATCACAGTCACAGCACTTTGCGCTGGTTTAAGTGGCATCCGCTTTGCCTTGCACGGCAAATGGGAGTTGGCAGTTACAGCGATTCTTATTGCCGCTGTTCTCGATAGCATGGATGGTCGGGTGGCACGCTTTCTTGACAGCACCAGTGAATTTGGTGCTGAGCTAGACTCGCTTGCAGACTTTGTAAACTTTGGTGTTGGACCATCCTTAATCATGTATTTGCATAGCCTGCATCAGTGGGGCAATGTTGGATGGGCACCTTGCCTCTTTTTCACGATCTGTAGCGCCCTCAGGCTGGCTCGCTTCAATACAATTCGCGAAGAGCAATCGCCATGGTCAGATAATTTTTTCGTCGGTCTGCCGACGACTGCCGCCGCCCTCTTAGTACTGATACCGCTCATGATTGAGTTTATGTTTCAACATCCTTGGGAACAAGTAAAATTCTTTAATTTCTTTGCACTGACATTTATTGGACTTTTAATGATTAGTCGCCTCCCAATCATTTCCTTTAAGGGTATACGCGTTCCGCCACAATGGATTGTCCCCACCCTAGTGAGTGTCGCGTTACTCGGCGCCTCATTAGTGAACGCCCCCTGGCACACAGCCTTGATTTTAGGCGCGGCTTATATGTTTGCCATCCCAATCGGCATCTTCAAAGCCTATCGCCCGCAAGAACAGACGCACACGCCTGACGCGTAGGTCTTACTTCGATTCTTCAGGACCGATTATATACTCTGCATATCCTGTAACAACCCTAAAATTTTAGATCGCAAGCTATGATCAGGCGCGTCTAAATTTGTTTGTATAAGCTCAGCAATCGGGGCGACGTTGATTTTTGGTATTATGGCTCGCAAACGCGCAAGGGCTGTACACGATACTGATATTTTTCGCACCCCAAGAGCAATCATGGCGACAAAGTCTACTGGATTACTCACGAGCTCTCCGCACAGCCACAGCGGGACGCTTGCCGCATCAGTTTGCACAATGATATTATGCAACATTTTTAAGAAAGCCGGCGCTAACGGATCATACCGTTCGGCAACTCTATGATTGCCTCGATCTGCCGCAAAACTAAACTGGAACAAATCATTTGTCCCAACTGCTAAGAAATCGATTCGCCGCAAGAGATTCGGCAGTTGCCATACCAACGCCGGCACCTCGAGAACCACACCTAGCTTTAATGGCTGCGGCAAAGGAATGCGACGATCGTAAAGACGCTTTTGTTCAAGGTCAATTAAATGCCGGACGCTATCAAGTTCCGCCACTTCTGTCACCATTGGCAGCATAACATGCAGTGGTCGCCCTTGAGCCGCCATCATTAATGCCCGCACCTGCTGACGCAGCAGTCCAGGTTGATCTAACATAAGACGCACGGCCCGCCACCCCATCAAAGGGTTGTTATCAAGGTTATCACTCATATAAGGAAGATTCTTATCCCCACCAATATCGAGGATACGAAATAGCACAGGCTTCGGCTCAACAGCTGCCATGGCCTGCTTATAAAGATCCACCTGGGTCACAATATCTGGATACGATTGACGCACCATGAAAGCAATTTCCGTACGATAGAGTCCAATCCCCTGAATATCAAGCTGACTTAGCATATCAAAATCGTAAGGTAATCCCGCATTCGCGTATAATTCCACTGCTATACCATCCTGAGTAATTGGCGGCAATCCTGGCGTTAACTCGATAGAGAGTTTGGCTTGAGATTGCTGATACGCTTCGACCATATCTGAGGTAGGGTTCAGGATCAAGCAACTGCGCTCACCATCTAAAATAGCCGAGACATCTGGCACGCTTTGATAATCTAATCCTTCTACAGCTGTGACCACTGGAATATCAAGAGCACGGGCTACAATAGTCACATGCGAAATTGCAGATCCATCCTGCAAGATCAGCCCCTTGAGGAAGCGTCGGTCATAATCTAGCAGCTCTGCAGGTCCCATACGCTCAGCCACGATAATACTGTTTTCTGTAATCAAAGGAACTTTCTTAAGATTGTGCTTATCACCTAGTAGGTCCAGCAGTCGGTTGGATAAATCCTGTAAATCATAGAGCTTTTCTCGCATATGAATATCAGGCAATTGCTCCAAGACTCGCTGCATTTGGCCCTGAACACGTCGCACTGCAGCTTCTGATGTGTATCCGCGTGCAATAATTTGTAAGATTTTCTCAACCCACTCTTTATCTGCAGTGAGCATTTGATAGGCTTCCAGAATGTCACGATGTTCACCATCAGACAGCAATTCGTCTGCAGAAAATAACGTCACTACCGCTTCTTGCAGCGCCTGTTGCGCCCTTAAAAAGCGCTCTTTTTCACTCGCAATATCATGGGTACGTATCTTGGCAACAAGCTGTGCCGGCTGATGTCGCACTAATCTTCCACGACCAATGCCGCGGTTTAGCATACGCCCAAACAGCTCATTTTGCTTTGCAACAATACCCCAAGGCTCTCCATCTTTCATAGGAGGCCGCTTTTGTACATAAATTTGGCTCACGTAATTTACGCCCGTTACTACAAGGTGGTTAATTCCCGTCTTGGTTTTTTATTTATTTTTGACGCTGTTTTAGCATATTTAGGGCCTGCTCGTAAAGCTCTTCGAGAATCTCTTGTGCACTTTGCTCTTTTTTAACCATCCCGACACTTTGACCAGCCATCAAAGAGCCCTGGCGTATATCACCATCAACCACAGCTCGCCGCAAGGCTCCCGCCCAAAAATGCTCGATCTTTAAACTTGCCTCTTCTTGCGTCAGCCGCCCCTGATTAAATGCTTCAATCACCTCGCGTTGGGTTTCTAGGAACGCCTCTGTCGCATGATTGCGTAGCGCCCGCACAGGAATTACTGGAAAGCGCGGATCTAATTGCACAGAGAGCACTGCATCACGCGCACTTGAACGCATATATGCTTTCTTAAATTCAGGATGCGCTCGGCACTCATATGCCGCCACAAAACGCGTTCCTAGCTGACAGCCTGCCGCTCCCATTTCAAGATATGCCAAGATTGCTTCACCACGTCCAATACCCCCAGCCACAAAAACTGGCACCTCTCGGAGCGCGGGTAAAATCTCTTGTGCGAGCACGCCCGTTGAAACCGCGCCCACATGCCCGCCTGCTTCCATACCTTCAATGACTAATGCATCTGCCCCTGCTTTAGCCATGCGTTTGGCGAGTGCTAAAGTTGGCGCAAAGCATATCACCTTTGTCCCAGCCTCTTTTAGTTTCTCTATGGTAGGTGTTGTAGGCACCCCCCCTGCCAGCACAACGTGACTCATGTTCAGGCTCAAACAAATTTCAATCAACTCGTCAAGCTGCGGATGCATCGTGATCAGGTTAACCCCAAATGGCTTATCTGTCATAGCGCGTGTCGCAGAAATTTCAGCCGCGAGTAAGGCCGGAGGCATGGATCCCGATGCTAAAATGCCAAACCCTCCTCCATTAGAAATCGCTGACACAAGATGACGCTCAGATACCCATGTCATGGCCCCACCCATAATAGCGTACTTTGTCCCTAAAAATTCACATCCACGCTGCCACAGCTGTGATAATTCTCGTGTCATTTAGCTTGTTCCTTTCTAATCTGTTAGCTTGCGGCTTCAATAAGTTCTTCATGGAGATGACGCGCAAGTAAAGCCATATTATTTTCACTCGTAAAAAGACTGTAAGCCGACTCAGAAGCCATCACGCTCATAATATGACACGCCTGTTCCTGAACCATCTTCCATAGTTTTTCCATAATGGTGACATCATGCGCTAAACTGACCCCTACAAGCGTGACTTTAGCGATACCACCTTGATGCAGCATATCCATCCCATACTCAGCGAGTGCACCCTGTAGCGCTCCCACATCTGCCTGCGCAAGTATAAATCTCAACTCACCTTCTGAGGTATAGCTCACGTCATACGCAATGCCTGTCGCTGCCGCCGTGCTCATCACCGCAGCCACTTGAGGCGGCATTAATTGCCTTAGCACGACCTGAGCAAGTTGAGACTTTGTCGCAATGCCGATCACGCCTCGATATTCAATATCTCCTGGTTCCACAATCCATGTTCCTGTTGTTGGTTGATAATCAATGAAGCTCGAAAGCACACGCAAGCGCACTTTACAGCGGTACGCAATCTCTACCGAACGCGGATGCAGCACCCTCGCGCCTTGTGCCGCTAATTCCAGCATACTAATATAATCGATTGCAGAGCGTTTACGCACATAAGGGATGAGCCGAGGATCGGCACTATAAACGCCGTCAACATCGGTGTAAATATCACACCAGTCGGCGTGACATGCTGCCGCAAGCGCCACCGCCGTTGTGTCTGAGCCGCCACGGCCTAGGGTCGTAATTCGACCGTCGCTACTAACACCCTGGAACCCAGGCACAACGACAACCTCCTGCGCGCCTAAATTTTGCTGAAGAAATTGCACATTAATTTGCTTAATTTGCGCTACACTCACCTCTGACGAAGTTCGAATTGGCAGCTGCCAACCTTGCCAGGCACGCGCCTTAAACCCAAGACGCTGGAGAGCCAAAGCCATCAACCCACTGGTAATCTGCTCACCAGAAGCTAACACCGCATCATAGTCACACGCAAGCTTCGCATCACCCATTGCCTCTCTTGCCCACGCCACAAGCTGATCTGTCATCCCAGCCATTGCTGAGACGACGACAATTGCAGATGCACCCTGGTTCAGTTCACGCGCTACGTGCAGCGCTGCATTATGGATTAACGGCACAGTCGCTACTGAGGTTCCGCCAAATTTTTGTACCACGCATACCATAATTTCAGTATAATCTTTATCATTTGAAGTGAGCGCAACAGCGCACAGCATACTTGTACACGCCAGCTCATTAACATTTGCACATACTAAGACTAGAAAGAATATAGCCTATGTCAACGATTGATACCAAAGAAATAAATCAATTTTCGCAAATGGCAGGGCAGTGGTGGGATGAGGCTGGCCCGTATCGCATCTTACATGAGTTGAATCCAGTGCGCTTAGCGTATCTTAAACATCAAATATGCCAGCATTATAATCTACCGGCCCAAGATCCACAAGCTCTGCGCGGGCTCAATATTCTTGACATCGGCTGCGGTGGTGGACTCATTACCTTACCCATGGCGCAGATGGGCGCCTCTATTCTTGGTATTGATGCATGCGCCCAAACAATTGCTGCCGCACAGCATCACGCTCAAGATGTGCGCAGCACCGCAACTTTCAGGCAAGCAAGCGCCGAGGGTATCGCTCTGGAATCTCCTCATAAATTCGATGTTGTCCTAGCCATTGAAATCATAGAGCACGTACAGTCACCGCAAACATTTATACAGGCGTGCACCCAGCTGACTAAGCCAGGCGGCTTAGTGATCATGTCAACGTTGACACGGACGCTGCTTTCTTTCGCCCTCGGCATCGTGGCTGCGGAATATATTTTGCGATGGGTGCCAAAGGGTACGCACAGTTGGGAGAAATTTGTGCAGCCTGCTGAGCTAAGCCATTGGCTTGAGGCAAATGGCTGTCAGATTCTTGACATCAGCGGATTAGATTTTGATTTATGGAAACGGCGATGGAGTGTGAATAATAATAAAATTGTTGCCAATTATTTTCTGACAGCAACAAGCAAAAATCTTGAAATTTAAAGTAAATCTCTAGTTAATATTCAGTATATTAAATATATCGTGACATTTACAATGTATCATGCTACTTTTTTATTAGGCGTATGGTTCTATTGCTTTTTGGCTGCATCTATGTGAACTACAAACAACTTTTTCACCTTAATTAGGTATTAAATGGCCTCAGAGTTTATTTTTAATGGGGGATTTTATAGGTTTGTTTGTATTATATAGGGCCAGAGAGAACTCTAGAAAAGCAAAGCCTGACTACAAAATAACAAAACGATAACGAGGTAATTATGAATAAATTAGTACTTGCTGGCGCAGCATTATTTCTGTCCATTTCCGCACAAGCCATGCAGGAAGAAGTAACCGCCACTGATGTAGAGTCCACAGCTCTGAACGCAACTCAAACATCAGAGCAAGAGACCGCTGATGAGGCCAAGAAAAAGCAAGAAGCGGGTCAAGAGACCCTAGAAACAGCAGCCCCACAAAGCACTGAAGCTACTGCTTAAGACTGCGTCAGACTGCAAAATAAAAAGGGAGCGTAGTGCTCCCTTTTTATTTTACCACACTGAATACTTATGGATTAACGTCTCTCATTTTGTTGTCAATAAATTGTTTTACTATTTCCTCAATATATGTGACCAAAACTGTTGGATACTCAACCCCGTTCACAGGTGATATCTTATCCATCATACACCGCAAATAGTTCCTCTCAGGATACGAGCCTTCTTCAGTACTGTGCAGTGACAGATTTCGTATAATTTTCTTTATCTGCTCGCACGATATGCGGGAGACAAAACCCTTTGGGTCTTTTAAATCATCACAAAATAATATGCTGTGTAATATACTCTGCGAAACCTGCGTGTTGATCTCCGGATCACTGCACATCTTGATTAACAGGGGTTGGGGAAGATTTAAACTATTTAGATAGTCCGCGCACCAATCTTCTGGCAATGCGTGATCAATCCTTAAGAAAGATCCATCCATACATATCACCGTTACATCTATTCGTTGTTTTCCCAAGAAAGTATTTGCCGCTGGTCCTTTTAATTGGCCCTTAAAATCCTGCAGGATTTGATTAGGGTCCAGGAGTTGATTAGTGTCGACAGGCGATGCTTTGATAAACTCTCCAAAAAAACCACCTGCGTTATAAACATGACAAGCATACGAGCACGCAAGCGCGCCGGCAGCAAGCTTTAAAGTTTGTTTGACATAGTGCGCCTTAGGACTAGGCTGAGCCGCTTTTTGATACTCTGCAGAGCGACCTTCAATCTTTTTTCTCACCCATTCTGTCTTTGGAAGCGTTTTCAAGAAACGCGCAAAATAGTTCCCTAAGGCTCCCTTAAAAAAACCATTCAACCCATCCGCCACCAAGGTCACACCAATTATACCAGGAATCACAGCTTTCGCTTTTGCAGCTACACTATTGGAAGACGAGCTCGGCGGAACAGACAGCATCTCTTCAGCACTCATAATCTCCATTGCGGCAGCAATACTTAGCGCAAACACAGTGACAACAAAAAATCTTTGACTCATTGATTCATTCCTTAAAGAAGGCTTTTTCACTTATACCGGATGTGGCCTGTTCGCAGCGGTGGCTAAAGGCGCTTTTGTGCAACCAGACCCAAGTCCCCCCCCCACTACAGCTACTTTCGCATTCAGATGAGGAGTTTTCTCTCTAAGCGGTGGCGTGTCTTTTCGCAAACGTTTCTTCACAATTCTATAGATAGAATATACGCCTATAATACCAATGGCAATGATACCAAGCTTGCTCGCTGTCATGTTCAAAGGCTGATTGACGATAAAAGTCGGCACAGAAGTTGGGGCGGCGACAGGACCTGATTGGACAATCTCACTTACAGAAGTTAAGACGGCGACAGGATCTGATTGGACAATCTCACTTACAGAAGTTAAGACGGCGACAGGATCTGATTGGACAATCTCACTTACAGAAGTTAAGACGGCGACAGGATCTGATTGGACAATCTCACTTACAGAGGTTGGGGCGGCGACAGGA
>JBILKX010000024.1:0-20264 GCA_044376435.1 Alphaproteobacteria bacterium
CTCCCCCCACGCCACATTCATCAGCCCCACCACAAAGACAACAGCTTTCTTGACCATCATGCACCTCCTGCATCCATGGTGAAGTCTTCCCCTTAAAACTGCAAGCAGCTCACGTTGCTTATTTGTAAAAACTGGCAATTCTTAAATGCAGGATCGTGAAATATCCCAAAAATCTACTTTTTCATTTGCATTGGGTATAGACTAGAGCATGTCGCGGGGATCAAAACGCACCGTAAACACTTTCCACTGTTCGTACTTATCACGCGGCAGTTTCAGCGGATTACACTTAGGATTAAGCGCGGCGCCAACTGCCCGACGGGCAGCAGCTTGGAAATAGGGATCGCCACTATTGCGATTCATCACCTCTGCGCGGGTGACCATGCCATCGGGAGCTGTATGAATCTCTACGTCAATAATAAGCTTCTCCAGGTCTTTTGCGCCGACAGGTACAGACCAGCACGCCTGGAGCTGGCGCCGCACCGCGTCCTCTTCGCTAATGGTCAGGCGTGGTCCCAGATTGTTTGTAATTGTACTTTTTTCGCCATGCTCTTCATGATGATCCTCAGCCGCTTCATCAACACCATCGAGTTTGGCTACCGAGTCCAAGACGGACGCAAACGCATCTTTCTTAGGTTTCTTTTTCGGTTCTTCTTTATCCGTCTTCGTGGACTTGCGCTTACTGTTATCAGCAACGGCTTTTTGTTCCACCTGCGTTTTCTTAGGCTTTGACTCAGCCGGTTTTGCCTGATCTTGGGGCTCAACTTTTGGCGGCACGACCTCCTCCGGTTTTTTCTCTTCCACCTTCTTCTCAGCCGCCACCGTAGGGTTGACGATCTGTTCTGGTGCAGGAGCTGGCGGTGTTGCCGCTGCCGGCGGTGTCGGCTGGCTCGGCACTGGTGTCGGTTCGTCAGGTTGCGGCTGTACTTTCTTAAGTGCTTTCTTTTGTGAAGGGGCGCTGCGTTTATGGGAAGGTGACTGAGTTAAGGCGCCCACAGGGGCAAATTCCACCAAAACGAGCGGCTCTTCCAAATGCTTTTTGGGAACGTAAGGCATGCCAACAATCGCCAGCACAATGATGACGACATGTAGAGCAATTGAATACAGCAGCGGCTTATTATGATGATCCATACAATATTACTTTGGTGCATGCTCCGAGATTAAAGCAATTTTACTAAATCCCGCAGCCGCAATCATTCCCATGACTTCCATAACTTTGCCATACTCAATATCTTTATCGGCCCGGATAAAAATTTTTGTATCTAACTTATTACGCGTGATCGCTTGAAGCCTTGGCGTTAACCCATCCAGTGGCGTTTGCGTTTCTTGTAAATAGATTTTGCTATCGCGATTAATAGAAATGACTAACGGCTCACTTTCATCAGCAATTGCACCAGCACAAGATTGCGGCAAATTGATCTTGACTCCTGCTGTCATCATGGGGGCTGAAATCATAAAAATAATGAGCAGCACCATCATCACATCAACTAAGGGGGTAACATTCACCTCTCCCGAGGGACGAAAGCGCCGCCCGCGCCCGCCACCATAGCGGCGCCCACCAGAACTGCCTAAATCACCGCCGCTCATTCTTTCGCACCCTCTTCCAATTGTCTGGAAATGATCGAGCCGAACTCGGCCATGAATGTCTCTAAGCGCGCCCGATAGCTATCAATTTCTCCTGACAACCGGTTATAGGCAATCGACGCAGGGATCGCCGCAATCAACCCAATTGCCGTTGCAAAAAGCGCCTCCGCAATCCCCGGCGCCACAACAGCAAGGCTTGTGTTTTTAGACGCCGCGATTGACTGGAAGTTATGCATGATTCCCCATACGGTTCCCAACAATCCACATAATAAGGGTGCCGAGCCCATAGAGCCAAGAAATCCCATATGCTTAAAGAGGTGCTCGCTCTCTCGCTCAATTGTTACATACATAGCCCGCTCAATACGGTCCTGCAACGTGGTGCGAAAACTCACCGCACGGGTGACGCCCTTACCAATAGAACGACGCCATTCCCGCATTGCTGCGCAAAAGACCGCAGACATAGGATCTTTAGGTTTGTTACTCAGACGATCATATAAGTCATCAAGGGAGCTACTGCCCCAAAACATCTTCTCAAATTTCTGCCCTTGCTCATAGAGACGCCGTAACATCATGATTTTAGAAAAAATAATGGTCCATGACCAAACGGATGCAGCAAGCAGCAGCAGCATAATAAACTGCACAAAAAAGTCTGCCCCCCAGAACAACCCCCATAGTGACAAATCTTGAGCCACTGCGGAGCTCCCGGCCAAATTGACGGCCGCTACAGAATCCCCCAGCAACATCCCTGGATCGAGCGGCGCTGTTGTATCAACACTAACGTTGCCAATTTGATCTGATGTATTCATAGTCTTTCCTCAATTATTCTAATTCACATTCTTGCAGGCTACTGCATACAATATATGAAATCAAGGATCATATCTATTTTACTGTTAAAAAGCCGCTTGCATAATCCATCAAATCTATTTTATCAATCCGTCATTTTATTTATTGCAATGTATTTTTCTTAATATTAATTTGCGTTTATTCAAGTTGTTGAATAGGAAAGTAAAGTACACTATTAAAGAAGTGAGCACCGCAGCGGAGTGTATTCAATATACACGAGCGTGACGGCTGCGCAACTTTGGCAACGCAGATAGCCATAGAATGGATTTTTGGGCCGACTACTTATGCATTCGGATTTTGCTGTTTTTTACTCAAAAGTTTTGCTGTAATTTCTTTGGCTTTTTCTGTTTGCATCGTTGCTAAAATTGGCGATGTTTTAGCTTCTTTCATATTCTCAACAATAGCTAAGACCGTGTCAATCTCAAGTGCTTCGAAAATTCGTGCCGCTTCCTTTGGCTTCATATTCTCATAGATCTTCACCAGATTCTTAATTCTTTGCTCTGATTTTTCATCGTAAGCTTTCAGATCCTTCTGGAGTGCTTCCTTCATTTCCTTCAGTTGATTAATCTGCTTGAGCAATTGCTCTTGAGCTAGTTTTAGCTGCCGTTCTTGCTCTTGCAGCTGTTTTGATTTACTGTCTACATCTTGATTTTTCTTATTTAACTCCTGCAGCAGTGCAACTTCGGTTGTACTAAGGGTTAACAAATCAAATGGCGTGTTCACACGGGGTGTCTTAGCTTTGCCAGCATCTGTTTCTGGAGTAGATTTGCTGCTCGCAGACGCATTGCCTGAAGTACTTGGTGCTTCAGGGCCAGCCTCCTTCGCACTGTTAGCGTCAGACTTACTTTTGGCGTTGTCATCCTCGGACTTGCCCTTTTCCGCAGCAGCAGCATCTGCAGCCTCCACTTCCCCCTCTATTGCCTGATAATGACTCAATGATCCCCATAAGACTTGAACCTTATGGCCCAAAAACACCATGAGGAGAATTAAGACAACCGGCAACGGACGAAATAACATGCGCATTGATTATCTCAAATTCTTTAAACTATGACGTAAATCATTTGGCCATGACATGGCCCCATCGGTTCCCGTTGCTAATGACACTGACGACTGTGGAGGCGGTTGATTCATAGCCCCAAATAGCTGTTGAGCGACGGCATCACCACGGGCAATCATATAATCCAATTCATCTTGTAATTTTAAAGCCTGGCTAATTTTTGGCTGCAAAGCGGCATCCGTCTCTATCATCAGTTGATCAACCCGCTGCAGGTGTTTTTCAGCGATACGCATTGTCGTTTCAAGCTGTGCCACCAGTGTCGCAAGCTCTTGTCGTTGGGTGCTAAAATTACGCAAGCGACGATCGAGGTAAAGACCCCCAACGATGCAAAATAGCAGCGCCATTATAATAACAATATTTAAACTCGCTTCAATCATCTTCAGGTTCCTTCATAGTTATAATATCTTCGATTTGCAAAGCCACAAAACCGTTCTTCTGACCGATTCTCGACTTAAACATCAGAATTTCACCACACACGACATTTACAAGCGGATTTACTTCTTGATCGATCTCAATACATGTCCCAACTTGCCACTTCAGTGTCTCGGCAAGGTTCATTTCAGTTTGTGAGAGGATGGCTTCAAGCTCAACTTCTGTATCCCACAGCTCCCGTGCCAAGTGCCCTTCCCAAATTGAGTCACGTCCAAATTTTTCCCCCATGAACATCTGCAGCAATGATTCTCGCACAGGCTCAAGCGTTGCCAACGGAAAAACAACATGAATAATCCCACCGCGGTTGTCCATCGCTACAGCCAACTCAAAAACAATGCACGCATCAGCCGGCTTTGCAATCATCATAAACCTTGAGTTGGCTTCTAAGCGCTCGAAATGAAAGTGCACTGGACTGACCGGTTCGAAAGAGACACTCAGGTCTTGCAAGACTTGCATCGATAATTTCTCAACAAGCCGACGTTCTATAGGCGTAAACGGCCTGCCTGTAGGCATATCTGCAAGCACGCTACGGCGTCCACCTAGGAGAATTTCTACAATGGAAAAAGTCAGATCACTGTTAATAGCCAGCAATCCTACATCTTCCCACTCCTCTGCCTGAAACACAGCAAATAAAGTGCCCGGGGTTAACCCATCCATATAATCTCCAAAGCGTATGGGCTTAGGGGGTTTGACGCTAATATCGATATTTTCCAGAGTGAAGTTCCGTAGAGATGTAGTCAGCAATCGCATCAACCGATCAAGGACCACTTCAAGCATGGGCAAACGCTCAGCAACTAACTGACCTTGATTAATGAGCATTTCCAGCCCGCTTTTTGTCCCGCCTTGATCAGACATTAGCTATTGCACCAGCATTTCCTTAAACAACACGTCTTTGACTTTTACTGGTGCGGCAGCGGCATTAATTCTTAACATCAACTCCTCACGCAATCTTTGCATCCCCATTGATCCCCTTAAATCCTCAAGACGCAACTGCCTCATATAGATCTGAATATGATCGAGCAAACGCGGCTTGATTTGCTCGAGACGCTTTACATGAGTATCCTCAGCTACTTCAATCGTAATTGCGAGCTTTAAGAATATCAAACGTCGGTCAGGTCCATTTAAATTTACAAACAAATCCGGCAAATCAAAGAAAAATACTTTGGGTAATTTTTCTAAATCTACCTTTTCCGCGACCACCTCTTTGGTATCTTTAGATTTCTTACTGCCAGGGCCGAGGGCAAACCAATATCCAGCGACGGCCGTAAGTAGGAATATCAACCCACCAATAACGATAATCTTATTACGCTTACTACTCGACTGCTGAGGCGGCTCAGCGCTTGCACTCGTTTCGTTTGGCGCTTCTTCCGGTGCGGCGCTCGGCTGTTGATCAGGGGATTCTGGGTCGGCCATAATCTTCTTATTCCTTTAATTATTATTTATAGAATATTAACCTACTTAACAAATAATAAACTAATAAATAGCGTGTGTGAAGAAAAAGGTAAAAATAAAATGCTAAATCGTGGGCTTATTCATAGTCATTATCAAGCTTCGCTGCGACAGCAGCTTGGCGTCATCAGCCATAATATCGCCAATATGAACACAGCAGGGTTTAAAAGTCGCACCTTGACATTTAAAGAGCACCTAAATCAGCGCCCTGGCACTGAAGGATTATCCTTTGTTGAGCCAAAAGCCATTGTGAAGGATTTTTCTCAAGGCAATTTAGAAGTGACTAACAATCCTCTTCATGTTGCTCTTAAAGGTGATGGCTTTTTTACCGTCAATACCCCTGATGGCGTTGCCTATACACGCAATGGTCAGTTTCTCCTTAATACTATAGGTCAACTCACTATGCCTGATGGCAAGTTGGTATTAGACCAAGGAAATGCTCCAATTACAGTTCCTAATAATACGCGTCAACTTAAGGTTACATCTCGTGGTGAAATTCTCGCCGATGGCAGACCTATTGGTCTTCTAGGGATTGCAAGCTTCGCTGATCAACAGCAGCTTCAGGAAATAGGCGAAGGACTCTACACGAGTAAGACACCCCCAGAGCCTGCAGCCAATACGATTGCGATTCAAGGGGCGATTGAGCTCTCCAATGTGTCCCCAATTATGGAACTAACACACTTAATTGATACTCAACGCGCCTACGAACGCGCCTCGACAGATATAGATCACGAGGATGAACGTGTTTCTAAGACTATTGATTCAATCGGCAGGCCAACACTATGATCCTCTTCTTCGTTCCCCTTTATATTGCCGCTAGTGGCATGCAGTCACAACAAAACAATGTCGAGGCGATCGCCCATAACCTTGCGAACATGAGTACGACTGGATACAAACGTCGACGCGTTTCTCAGCAAGATCTGCTCTATATTCGCCGCCGTAGTCCGGGATCGACGACGTCCAATGCCGGGACACTAGCTCCTTCTGGTCTTGAGGTTGGCCTTGGCGTCAAGTCTGTTGGGACCTACAAAGTTCTTGAGCAAGGCGTACCCACACAGACATTTAATCCTTATCACCTCACTATTCAGGGTGAAGGATATTTTCAAGTACAACGCGCTGATGGATCCATTGCCTACACCCGCGATGGGTCATTCGGCTTAAGCCCAGAGCGCGTCATTGTCAACAAAGATGGATTGGCTGTACAACCTGGAATCACTATCCCGCAAAATGCCGTGGGTGTTAATATCAATGAGCAAGGCGAGGTGTTTGCGCGCGTAGACGGGACGGTTGGGGAGCAACGCGTTGGCCAAATAGAGCTTGCGACCTTCCCAAACCCAGGTGGGTTGGAAGATATCGGCGACAACTTAGCGCTTGAAACGCCTGCATCCGGCACCCCTTTGTTAGGGACTCCCGGCGGGAGTGGGTATGGCACACTGCTACAGTCCTATCTCGAAGGTTCAAATGTTAACCCCGTCTCCGAGATTACTGGTCTTATCATGTCACAACGCGCCTACGAAATGAACACCAAGGTTATTCAAGCCGCTGATCAAATGCTTAGTTCTATAGGACAAATGCGATGAGACTCTTTTGTGCATACCTAAGGCAAATGAAAAAGCTTTGCCTATCTATAGTATTCCTACTCATAAGTTTTAATGTATGGGGATGTGAGATTTTTAATGCCCTTGATGCTGAAAAAGCCATTACAGAATTTTTACTCCGCAAATATCCTGATAAGCAGTGGCAAGTTACGCTGGATCAACCAAAGTGGGCACTTAAGGTCACCACGTTTCCCGTCGTTGAGCGCGTCGATATCACACGCAATCAAGATCGGTTTGAAGCTTGGCTGAGCAGCGGTGCCGGCGAGCTCCACCGCATTACTGGAAAGCTGACACCTGTTATTGATGTCCCCGTCTTAGCCCGAGCCATTAGCCCGGGAGATATAATCTGTGAGCAAGATGTCATCACTGAACCTATCCGGACTGATCAGATGGGACATGCCATCATTACGAATCGTGATCACCTTATTGGTCAAACTGCCCGTCATCGTATACTTAAGCCCTATATACCAATTGCCGCAACGGAGCTGACTTCGCCTAAAATTATTCGCAAAGGCTCTGAGGTTAGCCTCATCTTACGCACCCCTCATATTATTTTAACCCAACGCCGGGCGCAAGCGCTCGAAGACGGCGCGATTGGCGACAGGATTAAAGTATGCAACTTGGAGAGTAAACGCGTTGTTATGGGAATCGTTAAAGATGCAAATCATGTCGAGGTGCCGCATGCGGGATAACCTAAGTTTAATCTGGCTCGCAATTCTTGTGCTTTTGCTGTCTGGTTGTGATCTCAATCGCTTACGCCATTTGAATGACCCCCCACCTCTCACTCAGATTGAGAACCCAACTGCTGACCCTAAATATCATCCGGTCACGACCCCCCTACCCCACGCGATACCTATGCACAAGTCATCCAATTCGCTTTGGCAGCCTGGCGCTCGCTCCTTTTTTAAGGATCAACGCGCTAATCAACCAGGCGATATCCTGACAGTCCTCGTTGACATTTCCGATCAAGGTCAAATGGAAAATAAAACCGACGCCAGTCGCACATCAGAGCTTAAGAGCGGCATTACTGCGGCAGCTGGGTTTGAAGTCGAAGGCAAGCGCCGGTTATTACCGAGCACAGCTCAACTCTCGAACCTTGTTGATTTAAAATCCAGCCCCAACCATACCGCAAACGGAAAAATTGACCGTAAAGAGACGATTAAAATTAAATTAGCAGCGATGGTGATTCAGGTCCTCCCCAACGGGAATCTGGTGATTCGGGGCCGTCAAGAGCTGCGTGTCAATTACGAAGTGCGGGATGTCCAAATCACCGGCATTGTCCGACCTCAGGATATCACCAGCGAGAATACCGTTGACTACGACAAGATTGCCGAGGCCCGCATTGCTTACGATGGTCGCGGCGACTTATCGTATGTCCAAACCCCACCGCTTGGTCAAAAGATTTTGGACACGATTATTCCATTTTAGGGTGAGAATACGATTTTTCTAGAAGTTGAAACGTTCCGAGCAACTTTTAACAAAGCGACGACTGCGTCATTTACACCGCGCATATCCTTGGAAACATAGCGCGGCCGCCCATCCAAATACAGCAAGATGTGAACTCGTATACTCTAAAGCGCCGATTCCTGTTGAGTTTACAAATACAAGAATGCCGTCTAAAAAAGTCGCCGCTATACCGGCGCTTATCAAACCATATCCCGCAAGCTTTTGTTTCATGTTTTTTGGGTCTTGCTGCAGCCGTAGAGGATGCTTATATAACCACCCACTTAGTAAAGCTGCTAAGCCTGAACAGATCAGATGACTTGATTTATCTATGATCTCAGGATCATCTTTGATGAGATACCATGTATAAAGATCTGCGACTGCAGCCATAGCCATGAGACCAGCACTCACATGATGAGCTAAATGTGCTTTAGACAATTTCTGTGCAGGTATCGCAGGTATGTGCTGACCCTCGGGAGCTGAGTCTGCGGGCATATTGGTCTGCGCACCATCTGCTGCGAACGCGTTCGCACAGACTGCTAAAATCAAGCTCAAGCTATATATAAAGTGTTTCATGCCCACAACCGCGCATATGCTTGTAAACCCAAGAACAATATCCAGCCCCATGTTGCGCAGTCCGCCCATGGCATAGCGCCCGCTGCCGATGGTAACGCAATCTGTCCAAAAGCAACGATACCGATAGCGGCAGAACTCAAGAACCGATACCCTACCTGCTTTTGCCGCTTATTGGGTTGCTCTGGATTCACTGTTGGCGGATACTTGCCTACCAATCCCGCAGTTAAAATAGCTCCCGCTGCAAAAATTGCATGGCAGCCCATAAGTATATTATATTTAGACTTAGACTTAGCCATCATGTATACCGCAAAAGCATCAACAAGCCCTGACATAACGAGAAGTCCAATACTTAGCTTGTTCGCCATATCAGCCCGTGCTTGTGCTACAGAAGGTTGTACCGATACTCTTGGCTTTTGCTGCGCCTCAGCTACAATGTCTGCAGCCGGCTCAATCCCCTGACTTGCGAACGCATCGCCGCAGAGTACTAGAATCAAACTAAGACCATATATAAAATGTTTCATGGTCAAAATCTCCAAAATTACTAACAAAGCTTATTCACGAACTTAATACATTATAGTTGCGTGCTCAAGCCCTTACGTACTATATAGGTATGATTGTACTATTTGTCTAGTCTTTAGGGATGTGATGGCACTGCATCTCATTATCTCCATATACATCTTAGGACTTTTGGAGAGCTAATAAAGACTTTTACTAAAAAATTCAGGAAAATGCTTTAAGCAAAGCTTTGATTTATTTAAACACCCCACATACAGCAAACTAAGTTTACTGCATGTAGCAAAGACTGTCTTATTACAAGTCTTTAAGTTATCCCTGGCGCCTTAAAAATGCGGGGATTTCCAGTGAATCTTGTGGCGCCTGACCCTCTTGAGGCGCTTGACTTAAGGGCTCAGCCGTCGTAGCCGGCGCGGCGGGCACCGGTGCAGATGGCGCCTGCTCATGAGCCGCCCCATGACGCCCTCCCCAAGATACACCCGTAAATCGCTCTAGAAACGACATTTTACGCTCTGGTCTCATCGCTGGCGCAGATTGCGTCGGCTTTGAATCAACCTTTAAACGCGGTGTTAAGTCTACAGAAATCACAGAGATTTCAGGCTTTGGTTGAGCGAGTGCAGCTTCAGCAGCAGCAATATCCGGACGGCTAGGTGTACCCGTCGCTGATTCCATCGTCTTCTTCAGACCGACAGGGACGATCACCGCTGGCTGTTGGCCAGCAGCGCCAATACCGGTTGCCACAACAGACAAGCGGATACGCCCATTCAGCTTCTCATCAAAGGTGGATCCGAAAATAATTTTTGCGTCAGGATCAACTTCGCTACGGATGCGATCAGCCGCAAGGTCAACCTCAAACAGTGTCATATCATAGCCACCGGTGATGTTAATCAACACGCCCTTAGCCCCCTTCATGGATACATCATCCAAAAGCGGGTTGGAGATTGCGGCTTCTGCAGCCTCAATTGCACGGTTCTCCCCCTCGGCTTCACCAGTGCCCATCATGGCTTTGCCCATTTCACTCATTACCGTACGAATGTCAGCAAAATCCAGATTAATCAACCCTGGCATAATCATAAGGTCAGTCACACCCCGGACACCTGAATACAAGACATCATCTGCCATCTTAAAGGCTTCCGCAAAGGTCGTGCGCTCATTGGCAACACGGAACAAATTTTGGTTAGGAATAACAATCAGTGTGTCAACGTGCTGCTGCAGTTCCTCAATGCCTCTTTCGGCCATACGCATCCGGTGCGAGCCTTCAAAGTGGAAAGGCTTTGTTACCACCCCAATTGTAAGGATACCCGCTTCACGGGCCATACGTGCAATGACTGGCGCTGCGCCCGTTCCCGTGCCACCGCCCATACCTGCTGCAATAAACACCATGTGACTGCCGCGTACACACGCCATGATTTCTTGAGCTGTTTCTTCAGCCGCTGCCTTGCCCACGTCTGGACGAGACCCAGCCCCAAGCCCTTGAGTAACGTCTGGACCAAGCTGAATACGCCGAGGTGCAGATGACTGCTGCAAAGCTTGAGCGTCTGTGTTGCCAACCACAAAATCAACGCCAATCAAGTTTTGACGGATCATATTATTAACAGCATTACCGCCAGCACCACCAACACCCACGACGGTGATTCTAGGCTTTAACTCAAAGTCTACTTCTGGTGATTCTTTTACTACTGATTTTGTAGATGCCCCAGCCATATTATTCTCCAACCACTATACGCAGACTTAGTGAGTCCTGCTAATTTCATCTCTTAATTTCTTTAGTCCCACGAAAAAAAGCCGCCCTAAAAGCATTTTATACCTAAATAAGACTTTTTCACATTGAACTTTTTTACCTTAACATTGGCGCCAACCGAAATGTTTCATTCATTCTACGAATTTTTTAGACATTTACCAAGGACTTTTTTTGCATCATGCAGAATCCCTGGTTGAAAAGTAACGTTAAGCGTGAAAAAATCTTAGGCGCATCGCTTAAGCTTCTGTCTCGCCTTCGCCTACGTCCTCATCAGCCGCACATTCCCCAAGATATGCCACCGAAACAACACGCTCATCCACATCGATGCGGAACAGCCTGACACCCAAAGTACGACGACCCGCAATCCGGATATCATGCACTGGACAGCGAATGACTTTCCCGCTATCCGTCACCAACATAATTTGGTCCTCGTGCTTTACAGGAAATGCTGCCACAACACATCCATTACGCGCTGACACATCAATATCGGTGATCCCCATGCCGCCTCGGCCGGTGATGCGATACTCATACGCTGAAGTGCGCTTGCCAAAACCTTTTTCCGTAACCGTTAAAATGAATTCTTCGTTATGAGCAAGCTCAGCAAACCGTTCTGGAGACAGAGACTCTAAGGGGACGGACTCTTCTTCTAAAGCTGTCTGGTCCTCAATAATATCCTCAACACCTCCAGCAACATCCTCAACGCCTGCAGCAGCAGCTTCTTGGCGTCTTTGCGCATTGGCCTGACGTATATATTGATCCCGCTCCTCGGTATCAACAACCACTTGATTTAAAATCGTCATAGAGATGACAACGTCATCACCAGATAATTTGATCCCGCGCACACCTGTAGACGTCCGGCTCGCAAACTCGCGAACCTCATCAACATTAAAGCGAATGGCCCGACCATTTTGTGTTGATAAGAGAATATCTTGGTTTTCGTTACATACTTTAACAGCTACGAGATTTTCATTATCTTCCAACTTCATAGCAATCTTGCCGTTCGACTTAATATTCACAAAATCTGTCAAAGCATTACGACGAATATTACCACGCGATGTCGCAAACACGACATGCATGCTTTCCCAAGTCTCCCTATCTTCAGGCAATGCCATAATAGCGGCAATACGCTCTCCCGCAGCGATAGGCAACATATTGACAAGAGCCTTGCCACGCGACTGCGGGTTACCTAAAGGAAGCCTGTATGTTTTTAGTTGGTATACTTTTCCAATACTTGAGAAAAACAATATGGTGGTGTGCGTACTGGCCACGAATACGTCTGTGACAAAATCCTCTTCACGCGTGGACATGCCAGATCGCCCCTTACCCCCACGGCGTTGAGACCGATAGGTCGAGAGCGGCACACGTTTAATATACCCACTGTGACTGACAGTAATGACCATATCCTCACGCTGAATCAGCGCTTCAATATCATGTTCAAAGGCACCTTCCTCAATTTCGGAACGGCGTGGCGTCGCAAAATTGGTGCGGATATCAACAAGCTCTTGTCGCATGAGCGCAAACAGCACAGTTGGAGACTGTAGAATTTCAATATACCGATGAATATCCTTGCCCAACTCCTCAAGCTCTTTTGTGATTTTATCCCGCTCCAGGCCTGTGAGACGCTGCAAGCGTAGCTCAAGAATTGCCTTAGCCTGCGCCTCAGAAAGGTGGTAAACCCCACTCTCGTCAGCAACCTCGCCAACCAGGCTTAAATAGGGCGCAATTGTTGCAACTGCCCAGGGACGTTGCATGAGCTGCTGCTTAGCCGTTACTGGATCAGGCGCATGTCGGATAAGCTCAATGACTGGATCCAAGTGAGATACAGCAATCACCAACCCTAATAACACGTGGGCACGCTCTTGCGCTTTCTGCAGTTCAAAGCGTGTACGCCGTGTAATCACGTCTTGACGGAACTCAATAAACGCCTTGAGGATATCCCGCAACGTCATCATCTGCGGACGACCATGATTCAGGGCGAGGGTATTGACGCCAAAGCTTGTTTGCAAAGGCGTATGATGATAGAGCTGGTTAAGCACCACATCAGCAGACGCATCGCGCTTCAACTCCACAACAACACGCACGCCATCCCGGTCTGACTCATCCCGCAGATCGGAGATACCTTCAATGACTTTCTCGTTGACGATTTCTGCCATACGCTCGACAAGCCGCGACTTATTCACTTGATAAGGCACTTCAGTAATGACAATCGCCGTCCGATCTTTGCCAAATTCCTCTGTATGCGCCCGTCCACGCATGATCACCGTACCACGGCCGGTCATGTACGCATCATAAATGCCGCGACGTCCCATAATAAGCGCCCCTGTTGGGAAATCAGGACCAAGGATATACTGCATCAGCTCTTCTGAGGTAATGTCCGGATTATCAATCATTGCGCAGCAAGCATCCAGTACTTCCCCTAAATTGTGCGGCGGAATGTTTGTAGCCATGCCTACAGCGATACCCCCAGCACCGTTAACCAGCAGATTTGGGAACCCTGCTGGCAGCACACAAGGCTCAACCATAGAGTCATCGTAGTTTGGCTGAAAGTCGACTGTATTTTTATCAATGTCGCGAATGAGCTCATGGGCCACTCGGCTTAGACGCGCTTCCGTATACCGCATTGCCGCTGGCGGATCACCATCCATGGACCCGAAGTTACCCTGACCATCGATAAGCAGCAACCGCATGGAAAAGTCTTGTGCCATACGCGCCATAGCTTCATAGATTGGCGAATCACCATGAGGGTGATATTTACCGATCACATCACCGACAATACGTGCCGACTTACGGTAAGGACGATTAAAGTGATACCCAGATTCATTCATTGAGAAAATAATACGTCTTTGTACGGGCTTCAAACCATCCCGGACATCAGGGAGCGCTCGACTTACGATTACACTCATCGCGTAATCTAAATACGAACGCCGCATTTCTTTTTCAATTGTGATTGGTGAAATATCTATATCAACAGGCCGTACTGCTGTCATCTTAACTTTGATCCCTTTGCAAACTGTATCTTATTTTGACGCCCACTAATGTGCTCCCGAGAGCAACCAAGCAGGGACACTTAAATCTTAGTCGCTTGCTATATCAACGACTAGAAAGGAATATCGTCATTAAAATCCATAGCGGCTGGCGCACTTGCGCCAGATCGAGAGGATACTGCGCCAAATGGATCGCCTGAAGCTGAATCCATGCTCGGAACATCGCCGCCATTCCGGTTGTCCAGCATGGTCAACTCACCCCGGAATTTAGGGAGGACGATTTCGGTTGTGTAGCGCTCTTGGCCACCATTGTCCGTCCATTTACGAGTTTGCAATTGCCCCTCAATATAAATCTTCGCACCTTTGCGCAAAAATCGCTCAGCCACCTCACCTAAGCGATCATTAAAGATCACGATACGATGCCACTCGGTGCGCTCCTTGCGCTCACCACTCATCTTATCGTTCCAAGTCTCGGAAGTGGCAATCGAAAGATTGACAACTTTATTACCATCTTGCGTATGCCGGATTTCAGGGTCCCGACCAAGATTCCCAACTAAAACTACTTTATTAACACTACCTGCCATATTGCACCTCTTGTTTCCACAAAAATAACCAAACTACCTACAAAATTTTTCCCCTGCTATTTCTACCCAATCCAAATGAAAAAGTGGATTTTTGAGAATACTTTGATAACAAAAGTCCTTGAGGAATAAACTTTTTAACAATGAAATACTCACTAATTTATAACATATATTTTAATGAAGATCACTAGATTTATCCCGCTTTCAAAAAAATTGATGCCATGCTATTTTTGGCCACCACCGCCTTGGTATATAGACTCCACTTGCGCGCCTGGCTGGAGGATCGTATCCCCCTGAGCCGGCGGCGCAGAGACCGCTTGTGAATCTGGTGACATTTCGTTCGATAGCACCTCGGGAGCTGCTGCCGCCACCGGGGTCGCCTCTGGATTTTCCTTGACCTCATCTGTAGGCGCCAGCGCATTCTCAGATGCCACATCAACCTGAGTCGAAGCCTCTGCGACATCTTCAGGAGTCGGCGCTGTCGGCACTAAATTTGCAGCTGGAACTGAGCGTTTATGCGCACGACGCGCCTTCTTTTTCTTATGCTTTTTCGCTGTAGATTTTTGCTTTGCCACAGATTTAGGCATCGCGTTGGTCATCATGATGCTTTGATACTCACGTTGCCCCATTAAACTATGCTGCGTCAACAGCGGGGCCGCCCCTGTGGGAGCATCCTTAAATTGAGCACGCTTTGGCCCCAAAGTGCTCCACTGTGTCTTATAAAGCTCTTGCGCGGTTTGTGGGATCGGCGAAACAGTACCTCCGTTTGTCGGCATTGGAGTGAGGGCACCCTCAGCAGCCGTCGCCGGATTTTCCGGGATTGCATCCCCTAGATCAGGTGAGGCTTCTGCCGCCGCACCGCTCACAACCGTTGGCAGTTCCTGCGAAGTATTAACCACTTCTCCGCCCATCATTGTTGGCTCCGCCGGCATTGAAGGCATGTCTGCCACTGGCTGGCTAGAGACCACAGGTTGATTTGTTGGCACTTGCCCTGGCTGCTGACGTACAAGCTGATTTTGTGTCATAAACGGCGCGGCAGGCGGCGTCTCGGTAGCGGGCGCCCCCTCACCAAAGAGCTTCTTCGGCGTGTCTACCAATGTCTGTTGTGCGCAAGTCGCTGTTTCCTGAACACCCGGCGTAAACGGATCTTCTGTCACACGCTGCTGACGCAACCGGTTACTTTCTTCTTCTGGATTAACTGCCTTGCCCGCTGCCGGTGGCTGCTGCCAGAACAAAATCTTTTTCATCACCTCCGGACGCGTATCCACTGGCTCCTCAGACTTCGCCTCTTGATCGACAACTTGCCGGATCCCATCGCTGCTATTGCCGGCATTCGCTAAGACCTCCGCCTGGGAAGGAGCAATCTCATAAGCCGTTGATTGCGATGCTTCTGCGCCTGCTTCTGGCACAGACTCACGTACTTCTGGTAAAACATCTGCAGGACTTTCTACCTCTACATTCTCAATAACAGGAAAATTACGATCAACAACCCCAGATGAATCCGCCGGAGCTTTCAACATTAACGCCTCTTTAGCGGCCTCTTCAGCGGGCTGATCATTGGGGGCTGGCGCACCATCTTCTGGAGGACGCAATTCAAAACTTGGGGGGACAACCAACGGTGGCGTCTCTACAACATCGAATTCATCTGGCACTTCCCGATCAACCCCAAAAACTCGGCGAACCTCACCACATCCGGCTAAAGATCCCGACACGACCGCAAGTAGCGTTAGCTTTATCAAAGTATTATTCATTAGTCCCCCCTTAACTATAGAGTATCATCGGTTATGATATAGACTTTCAGCTAAAATCACAAGCACACTAATTGTAATTGCTGTATCTGCCACATTAAAAGCTGGCCATGCCCATTGATCTACATGCAAATACAAAAAATCGACAACCGCGCCAAAGCGAAATCGGTCAATAATATTTCCAACCGCCCCGCCAATGACACCTGCCCAAGCCCAAGATTGTAGCTTCGTCTGGGCTCGCCACCACATCCCTAAGGCAATACCGGTAATCAGCAAAATAATTCCGATCATAACTTGCTGCATAACCGGGCCTAAGCTACTTAACAAACTAAAGCTCACCCCTTTGTTCCAGGCGAGAATGATTTTTGCATAGCGATTGATCTCGATGGGCAACTCCCCGAGCTGATGCGTCGCCAGCACCCAGGCTTTTATCAGCTGATCCATACCACAGATCACTCCAGAGAAGCTGAGTGTTACGAGCCGCCGTTGCCTCATGATATGGCCACAACCTCTGCACAGCGATGACATACAGGCTGCGCCGGGATCTCAGCGACGATATGCCAACACCGCGGACATTTCTCACCTTGTGCCGGCGTTACCACAACGGCGACGCCTGGCACATCTTCAAGACGATAGGCCGACTCTGGCGCTGGCTCTGCACGATAGTGCACGACTTCCGAGGTGATCGTCAGCTGCGCCCAGTCGTCGTAGTCAACGCTGGTTTCAGGCGTCAGATACAGCTCGACACGCGCCTGTAGACTTGAGCCAATGAGCTTTTGGGCCCGCGCAATTTCAAGCGCGCCATTCACAACACGACGACTATCCCGCAGCTGCTGCCAGCGTTGCGCCAAACTTGGATTCAGCCATGATAAATCCGCAGACGGCAATGTTTGCAGATGCACGCTATCGTCTTCGGATGGGTGATAACAGAGCCACGCTTCTTCTGCCGTGAAACACAGCACCGGCGCGAGTAATTTTGTGAGCGTTTCCAAGACATGGTGAAGCACGGTACGCACCGCTCGCCGCGTTCCTGAGGTCGCCGCATCGCAGTACAAACTATCCTTACGAATATCAAAATAAAATGCCGAAAGATCCACAGCGCAAAATGTATGGAGCGCGCTATAGAAACCGTGCAGATCGTAAGCCTCAAAGGCAGTGTGTGCCAGTTGTATCATTTCAGCGAGGCGATGCATCACCCACCGCTCCAGCTCTGGCATCTCGTTGATCGTGACGCCTTCTTGTGCCAAATCAAACCCATCCAAATTCCCAAGCAGATAGCGCAACGTGTTGCGGAAACGTCGATAGATATCTTCTTGGAATTTGATGATCTCAGGGCCAATCCGTAAATCATCTTGAACATCCGACATGGCCACCCAAAGGCGCAGAACGTCGGCGCCGTATTTCTCAATGATCTCCGCAGGCGCCACAACGTTGCCCAAAGATTTCGACATCTTACGGCCATTGCCATCCAGCACATATCCGTGGGTCAAGACAGCACGATAGGGTGCCTGCCCACGTGTTCCACAGCTATGGAGGAGTGAAGACTGGAACCAGCCACGGTGCTGATCTGAGCCCTCAAGGTATAGATCGGCCGGCCAGCCCAAGTCTGTGGACTCCTCGAGGACAAACGCATGGGTTGTGCCTGATTCGAACCACACATCGACAATGTCGGTCACCTGCTCATAGTCTTGGGCGGTATAGGCATCGCCCAAAAACCGCGTTGCTGGGGACGTGAACCAAGCGTCTGCGCCCTCAGCCGTCATAGCGTCAATGACGCGTTGATAGACAGCGTCGTCCCGTAAAATCTCGCCCGTTTGCTTGTGCACAAACACAGCGATTGGCACGCCCCAAGCCCGTTGGCGCGAGATACACCAATCTGGCCGCGACTCCACCATCGAGCGAATACGATTCTCGCCTTGAGCCGGCAACCACTTTACCTGCTTAATGGCATCGAGAGCCTTTTGGCGCAAGTCGTTTGTCTGCATACTGATAAACCATTGCGGCGTTGCCCGGTAAATGAGCGGCGCCTTAGACCGCCAGGAATGCGGGTAACTATGGGTGACCTTGTGGTGGCCTACCAATGCCCCGGCAGATTGCAGCGCCTCTAACATTAGCGCATCAATTTTAAAAATATGTACGCCCGCAAATTTTGGCGTGGCCGCCGTATAAATACCGTCTTCACCGACAAGCGTTGGCACCTCAAGGCCAAACGCTTGGCCCACGGCAAAGTCTTCAAGCCCATGACTGGGCGCGGTATGCACCAATCCGGTACCCGCTTCAGCTGTAACATGCTCGGCAGGTAACGCCGGCACATCAACCATGTAGCCATCCGCGCGCAAGGGATGATGGCAGACCACACCGGCCAGCATTGTCCCAGGAATCTCGGCAACAATGTCGCCTGTGACACCAGCTGTCTCTAGAACCGTTGCCACGAGATCGCGGGCCATCACCAAGCGATCGCCGCCCGTGGTTTGCACGAGGGCATACGTCAGCTCAGGGTGATACGCAATGGCGCGGTTTGCTGGCAACGTCCACGGCGTCGTAGTCCAGATCACAAGCTTAGCGCCCGCCAAGATTTCGTGGGCTGCGGTAATAACCGGAAACGCCACATACACAGCTGTGGAGTCGCGATCATGGTACTCGACCTCCGCCTCTGCCAGTGCGGTTTTCTCCACCACTGACCACATCACCGGTTTGAAGCCGCGGTACAGCCCGCCATTGTTGAGAAATCGATAAATCTCAGCGACAATTTTGGCTTCTGAGGTGAAGTCCATGGTGCTATAAGCGTGTTCCCATGCCCCTAACACCCCTAAGCGCTGAAAATCACTTTTTTGCACGGCCATCCAGTCAGCGGCAAATTGCCGACAGCGGGCGCGAAACGTGTTTTTATCGACTTGATCGCGGGTCTGGCCTTTGGCGCGATATTCTTCTTCGATTTTCCATTCAATCGGCAAGCCGTGGCAGTCCCACCCGGGAACATACGGCGCCCGATACCCGAGCAAGCGCTTACTGCGCAGCGTAATATCTTTCAGGATTTTGTTAAAAGCCGTGCCAATGTGAATGCGACCGTTGGCATACGGTGGACCATCATGCAAGAGAAACTGCTTCCCCCCTGCATCTCGCTCTTGTAAGCGCTCATACAATCGCAACCGCTCCCAACGTGCTAAAATCTCCGGCTCTTTGGCGGCTAAACCCGCTTTCATGTGAAAGGCCGTGGCTGGAAGAAAAACATGATATTTCGCTGAGTCCATGAGAGTGCATCCTGTATGAATTAATTTGCTCTCATAGATAAAACGTTACTCAGGTGATTGCAAGTGTTTTTAATCCCCCGTTAAAAAGACGCTCTGAGGCCATTTTAAGGTTAAAAAGTCTACTTCTTTGTTAAGTGAGCTCTCTCAAGTCCTCTATAGACACCTGAGTCAGTGTCGCAATGGTTTCTAAGGCTATACCCTGCTGCATCATCGCTCGCGCTATGTTCAATCTTGCGTGCAACTCGCCCGCTTCTCGGCCTTCTTCTCGACCTTCCTCACGACCTTCTTCTCGACCCTTTGAACGACCTTTCCCAAAGCCCTCGTCAAAGCCTTTCCCAAAGCCCTGGTCCCGGGCACTCTCAAGCTGCCCCTCATAGACCTTGCGCCGGTCAACCTCATAGTCATAGCGATCGATCTCTCGTTGGTCCCATGTGTACATCGCCACCTCTAGGTACGCCCGCTCAATA
>JBILKX010000070.1:0-7195 GCA_044376435.1 Alphaproteobacteria bacterium
TGAGCTTCCTCTTTTTTTTCCGAACAAATAGGGTAGCTCACATTCTTTTTATTAACAATATCAATTAATTAGTTATCTCTTATCCAAAACTCGGGTTAAAATAGTTTTTCAGGTTAAGGTTTTTTTGGGAACTTACATGTCATTCTACGTGATGTACGGGATGTATGCGGTAAGTATACACATACTTTAGTGCAGCGCAGGAATTTGACCCTTTTAAAAAAATGGTTGTTTTTCAAGCAATTAAACCGCTGAAAGTATGAACCTAGAGCTGTTGTCGGAGGCTGCTTGATCAAGGCGTTATTTGCTTGTTATATTTATTTGCTTGAAAAAGAACAAGCTTTGAGGCAGATTTAGCAAATCAGGACAGTCCGTATAAGTGATGAGGTCTCCAGAAAACAGGCTGAAGTAGGAAGCCATTTAGGTGTAATTTAGAAGTCTTGGGCAGGAGTTTGAGATTATGACAAAGTCGACAGGTAGCGAAAAAAACACATTGTACTGCTCATTTTGTGGCAAGAGTCAGCATGAGGTGCGTAAACTTATTGCAGGGCCAACCGTGTTTATCTGCGATGAATGCGTCGATTTGTGTATGGATATTATTCGTGAGGACCACAAATCCAATACGAAAACCCTAGAAGGGGTGCCAACGCCACGCGAAATTTATAAAATTCTTGATGAATATGTCGTGGGACAACACGAAGCCAAAGTGGTTTTGTCTGTCGCTGTGCATAATCATTACAAGCGTATACACCACAACACAGTTGCTGGGGGCAAGGGTGCTGAGGTTGAGTTGAGCAAATCTAATATTCTCCTCATTGGGCCAACGGGGTCGGGTAAAACCTTGCTCGCGCAAACGTTGGCGCGTATTTTAGATGTCCCGTTCACAATGGCAGATGCAACAACGCTGACCGAAGCGGGGTATGTTGGTGAGGACGTGGAAAATATTATCTTAAAGCTTCTCCAGGCGGCGGATTATAACGTTGAGCGTGCACAGCGCGGAATCGTTTATATTGACGAGGTCGATAAAATTTCCCGTAAATCAGATAACCCATCTATTACCCGTGATGTGTCTGGTGAGGGTGTGCAGCAGGCATTGCTGAAGATTATGGAAGGTACTGTCGCTTCTGTGCCTCCACAAGGAGGACGCAAGCATCCACAACAGGAATTTTTACAGGTTGATACAACCAATATCTTGTTTATTTGTGGTGGGGCGTTTGCAGGCTTGGACAAAATCATTAGTGCACGTACAAAGGGAACCTCCATGGGCTTTGGTGCAGATGTCCGTGCCCCAGAAGACAGGCGTATGGGCGAAGTCTTACGCGAAATTGAGCCGGAAGATCTGCTAAAATTTGGTCTTATTCCCGAGTTTGTTGGTCGTCTGCCGGTCATTGCAACCTTAAGTGATTTGGATGAAAAAGCACTACAAGATATTTTGACTAAACCTAAAAATGCTTTGTTGAAGCAATATGCGCGCATTTTTGAAATTGAAGAAGTAAAGCTGACGTTCTCTGATGCGGCGGTATCGGCAGTAGCGCGTAAAGCGATTGAACGCAAAACAGGGGCGCGGGGCTTGCGTTCTATCCTGGAGACAGTGTTGCTTGAAATCATGTTTGAGTTGCCAGATCTTAAGGATGTCAACGAAATCGTGATTGATGAAGATGTGGTTATGGGCAAGACAAAGCCTTTGATGATCTACGACACCAATAAATCGACAGTGAAAGAGCGTGAAAATAAAGCAGGGTCTTAAGCTAATATTTGACACGCAAGGTAAGTGAGAAGTGCGCTCAAGTAAGTTGCCAGGATATCTAACAAATTCTGTCGAATTTCCTATAATTCTGAGCTATACCCAATCCACTTTTCCATTTGGATTGGGTATAAAGAAACAAGATGAAAGTTTTTTCCTCTTTTCCAGGGCGTAGCAATCTGGTAACCTGAAAAAGTTAATCATTAGAGGAGGAATCTTGATGGGACACAGAAAGACTCAAAAAGTAGCTAAAACCATAACGTTACCTCTGGTGCCGCTCCGAGACGTCGTGGTGTTTCCTCACATGATTGTCCCGCTTTTTGTGGGGCGTGAGAAATCAATTCGTGCACTTGAAGAAGTGTTGCGTAATGAGAATCAGCAAATTTTCTTAGTGACACAAAAGAATCCTACGCAGGACGATCCTGGCAAAAAAGATATATATACTGTCGGTACTATTGGTAATGTTTTGCAATTGCTCAAGCTGCCTGATGGTACGGTAAAAGTTTTGATTGAGGGGACGCAGAGGGGTAAGCTTCAGCGTTTTGTTGATCAGGAGGGGTTTTATCAGGTTGTGGTTGAGCCAATCATTGATGATTTAGGCAATGCCCAAGAAATTGAGGCTTTGCAGCGCTCGGTCTTAGAAGTTTTCGAACAGTATATCAAGCTCCATAAAAAGGTTTCTCCTGATGTTCTTGTCAGTATTTCTCAAGTCGATGATTCAGCAAAATTTACCGATCTCGTCGCAACACACCTTAATTTGCGCCTCGCAGATAAGCAAGCTTTGCTGGAAATTAATGGTATCGCTGGTCGCCTTGAGAGAATTTATGGATTTATTGAGGGCGAAATTGATGTCTTGCAAGCTGAGCGCCGCGTACGCGGGCGTGTAAAGCGCCAAATGGAAAAAACGCAGCGTGAATACTATCTAAATGAACAGCTTAAAGCGATTCAAAAAGAGTTAGGGGATAGTAGCGGCGAAGGGCGCGATGAGATTGCGGAACTTGAAAGTAAAATTAGTAAATTAAAGGCGCCTAAAGAAGTTAAAGAAAGGGCGACCGCTGAGCTTAAAAAACTACGGGTCATGAGCCCTATGTCTGCTGAAGCTACAGTCGTGCGTAATTATTTAGACTGGATTACCCAGCTTCCTTGGGCTAAGTATTCTAAGCTACAAAAAAACGTTACAGAATCTGAAAAGATATTGGATGAAGATCACTATGGCTTAGGTAAAGTTAAGGAACGAATCTCTGAATATCTTGCTGTGCAGAGTCGTGTCGACCAAGTTAACGGACCAATTTTGTGCCTTGTGGGCCCTCCAGGCGTTGGTAAAACATCTCTAGGAAAGTCTATTGCCCGCGCAACAAATCGTCCGTTTGTGCGTATTTCCGTAGGTGGAGTGCGCGATGAGGCAGAAATTCGTGGTCACCGACGCACATATATTGGCTCGATGCCAGGAAAAATCTTACAAGCATTAAAGCGCGCAGGGGTTAACAACCCACTCATCTTGTTGGACGAGATTGATAAGATGGGGAATGACTGGCGTGGTGATCCAGCAGCGGCCCTGTTAGAGGTCCTTGATCCAGAGCAAAACAGCACATTCAATGATCACTATCTAGAGCTAGACTATGATTTATCGGATATTATGTTTGTCACGACCGCTAATTCCATGCGCATGCCCCAACCCCTGTTAGATCGTATGGAAGTGATTCGTATCCATGGGTATACTGAAGATGAGAAAGTTGAAATTTGCCGCCGGCATTTGTTGCCAAAGCAGATGAAGAACCATGGTCTTAAAGATAACGAGTTTGAGCTCCCAGAACCGCAATTACGATACCTAATTCAGCAGTATACACGCGAAGCTGGGGTGCGTAATCTTGAGCGAGAACTTGCGAATCTGGCGCGTAAGGCTGTGCGTGAGATCTCCGTCGCAAAGACTAAGTCTATCAAAGTGGATGATGAGAAGCTGCGGGCTTATGCTGGAATTCCTAAATACCGCTTTGGCGAGGTGAGTGCTGTGGACTTGGTGGGGGTCACCACAGGGTTGGCGTGGACAGAGGTCGGCGGAGAGCTTCTCTCTATTGAAGCTGTCGTCGTTCCAGGCAAAGGCAAAATGCTGATCACTGGAAAGCTCGGCGACGTTATGCAGGAGTCGATCCAAGCCGCTGCGAGTTATGTGCGGTCTCGTTGTCTTACTTTTGGGATTATTCCCCCAGTGTTTGAAAAGCGTGACATTCACATTCACGTTCCCGAGGGCGCAACACCTAAAGATGGTCCGTCGGCGGGGGTGGCGATGTGTACATCAATCGTTTCGGCGCTTACTGGGACACCTGTCCGGAGTAATGTCGCCATGACAGGCGAAATCACTTTGCGTGGTCGTGTGCTTGAAATTGGTGGGCTTAAAGAAAAGCTGCTTGCGGCCCATCGTGGGGGCATTAAGAAGGTGCTGATCCCACGAGATAACGAAAAGGATCTGGAGGAGATTCCGGCTAACGTGCGTGGGGCTTTGGAAATTGTGTGTGTTGAAACCGTTGATGAAGTTTTAGAGCACGCGTTAGCCGGCAAGCTTAGTCCTGTACGGTGGGATGAAGAATCGCTCACCCCATCTAAGTCTCAACCCGTGTCTTCGACGACAACGACGTCACATTAACGTTGTACGGTAATGTCGCTTGTTTATGTGATTGCTGGTGAACCATCAGGCGACATCTTAGGGGGCGAGCTTATGGCGGCATTGCGCTCTCATAAAGATGTAGAGTTTGCTGGTGTCGGGGGCGTGGAAATGGTGCGTCATGGTCTTGAATCCCTTTTCCCTATGTCGGAGCTTAGCCATATGGGGCTCTTGGAGATCATTCCCCATCTTCCTAATCTGTGGTCACGTTTACAGCAAGTCGTTGAGGATATCAAGCAGCGTCGTCCTCAAGTTGTTGTGACCATTGATTGCCAAGATTTTTCTTATCAAATCGCTAAGCGTGTCAAAAAACTAGGTATACCAGTGATTCATTATGTGGCCCCCACTGTTTGGGCATGGCGCCCAGGGCGAGCGCGTAAGATTGCTCAGGTATATAGTCATTTGCTGACACTTTTCGATTTTGAGCCAGATTATTTTCTGCCCCATGGCTTAGAGGCAACGTGGGTTGGGCACCCTTTGGGATTCCAGCAACCACCTCGCGAGAATATCAATGAGTTTTATCAAAAATATGATTTACACGCCGATCGTCCGATTTTATGCTTGCTCCCGGGGAGTCGTATTAAGGAAGTTACTCGCCTTGGGGAGATGCTGTATTCCCTTAAGCAATGGCTCCAGCAGCATTATCCTGAAGTTCAAGTGATTATACCCTTAGCGCCGGCGGTCTGTGATGTGGCAGCGGCTTACTTCCCGAATTGCACGTTGATTGCGCCTGAAGATAAAGCGACGGCGTTTCGGGTGAGTGCATTGGCGGTGGCAGCTTCTGGCACTGTCACTCTTGAGCTTGCCTTGGCGCAGGTGCCAACGCTCGTCGTCTATCGTGTCAACGCCGTGACAGCATGGCTGGGCCGCTGGCTTATGAAGATACCCTATGTTAGCCTGCCAAATATTATCCTCAAAGCAGAAGTAATGCCAGAGTTGCTGCAGGAGAAGTGTACGGTCAAGCACCTTGTGTCAGCGCTTGAGACGTGGTTGAAAAATCCCGCTCACCTTGAAAAGAGCCGCCAGCAGCTGGCGCAAGTGCGGAAACATCTGTGCCCTGCAGAAGGTAAACAACCCAGCGAAATAGCTGCAGAGATCATCCTTAAAAAGTTTGTCGCAAGCGTTTGCGGGGGGAGCTGAAGCAGCAGCGATGTGAGAGAGCGGGGGGTGGATTTAGCCGCTATGGCCGGCCTAAACAGTGACTATCCCTTTTCATGACACCCCCGTGAATGTCTAACAGTCTTCTATTTTTACACCGCGTGGGGCTGAGGTATCGCGGGTGATTCGTCTTAGGCAAATTGATTCCTTGAGATTTCCAGTATACGGAGAATGTAGCTCCACAATTTGCGTCGTGAGTAGCGATATTGCAAAGCTCTGCCATAAAATTTGCTGCGTAAATTCATTGACCAAGCTTTTGAGGGACTTCTGGGGAGAGTTTGGCAGGTGTAAAATGATTTTTTGTATTGGAAACCATCGTATATGAGTGCACTCCCGCAAATGGTTAGCACCGTTTAGAAAGCGAACTATTCTACAAGGGATACGGTTATTTGCACGATCTACCTTACTTATCTCAAGTATGTTTGAGCGACCTAATTGATTGGTATTGCTGTAGTTCTCAATAACTAATTCATCTATACTAATCAAAAGGGGTTTGTATACGCTGAAGAGCGGGTTATGATGATACAAATGCAGTATTTTTAGGTTCTTGAATTCCGTGCAACAGGATTGAAAGCTAGGATACAGCTCTGTGGAAATACGCAGATACTCGATTGCGTCTTTATGCACGATATTTTGGATATAATTACTTATCGGTAGAAATAATTTCGGATTCGCGAGCAGATCCTGTGTATAATGAGCGCATTCAAGCGATAGCACCGAATTGGTAATTTCAAGGGGTGAAAAATCAAAGCCACCTAATAGCGGTTGTATAACATGTTCTCCACCTCTATTAAATCCATGCAAACTTGTTTGAGGAGAAACAAAAAATGCAGATTGTGGTGCGCCAAACCAGATAAACAGAGGCAGTGACGTAAAAGCTTCGTTTACTGTAGGGTGTGCGGCCCTCACTTGGTTCATCTGGTTAAAAAATGTAGAGGCTCGGTCTATAGGTAATCTGCCTTCAATGAAGAATTCGTGTAAGTTACTTAAAAAAGCGGGGAAATTTACAGTGCTGCCCTCAACAAGGGGAGCCAAATATTGTGGATTAAATTCATTAAAATGGCCAGAGAAGGGTTTTGTAATATCACGCAGGAGCCGTAAATAATGTTCGCGAAAGTAAACGTGGGGGATCGTCTGGTAGGCTAATTGCCGCATGGATGTGCTGATCTGGCATAGATTGCCCAGATCTCGACGATCCTGAAGATACGAGAAAATGAGGTGTAGAATTTCTTTCGGTTGAGTTTCGAATGGTGATAAGGCGTGCTGAGGTGGCTGGCTTTTGATAGAAGTGACAACGCCACGTGTTTTGTGATGCCATGCACGTTTTTCTGACTCGAAATCAGCAATTTGTGCTGCGAGATGTGACTCCTGATCGCGTATCGCTGCTTCACGCGTCCTGGTCTCTGCCAATAATTGCTCATATGTGCCTTTGAGAGGGGTGAGGTGATCGATTTGTGAGTGCAGTGTTTTAGCTTCCAACCTTAAGTTCCATACATACCACCCGGCGGCAAGAGCCGCCCCTAACCCTATAATAGGAAAAGCCTGAAGCATCCAAGTTTTGTAACCGTTCACGGGGGTGAATGAAAAAAAAGAGATGACATAAGTTAAGTGTTTGAATAGACTGTATAGGTAATACA
>JBILKX010000071.1:0-7164 GCA_044376435.1 Alphaproteobacteria bacterium
CAGTATCATGCATATCTGTCAAGCCTTTGAATGTATTACCTATACAGTCTATTCAAACACTTAACTTATGTCATCTCTTTTTTTTCATTCACCCCCGTGAACGGTTACGGGCTTACGGTATTGCCCATTGATGTGCAAGTGCAGATCCAGCAGGCTCAATTATGGGCGTTTAAGATTGTTGGCTTAGCTGATAAAGCTGTTAGTGAATCGCAAGAACGTGTACGCGCTGCGTTGCATGCTCTCCACATTAGCTTGCCTGTCTCTCGGGTGACCGTTAACTTAGCGCCTGCGGACCTTGCGAAAGAAGGGACGCATTTTGATCTCCCCATTGCTGTGGCTCTGTTAGCCGCTCTTGGGGTCATTCCGCCTCAAGATATCCAGAACTATATTATTTTAGGTGAGCTTGGTCTTGATGGTCAAATTCGCAGTGTCCCGGGGGTGCTGCCAACGGCTATGTCAGCGCTTGCTGAGGATCGCGGGCTTATCTGTCCCCAGGCGAATGCTGGCGAAGCGGCATGGGCTGGTGATCAACTGTCAGTTTTAGCACCAGCGACATTATTACAGCTGATTGCCTATATGAATGGGGATGGTGTGCTGCCCGCGGTGCTCCCAACTCCGCCAGCCTCGGCGCGTTCTCATTATCCTGATCTGGCTGAAGTCCAGGGGCAAACGCTGGCCAAGCGCGCCCTAGAAATTGCCGCTGCGGGTGGCCATAACATGCTGATGTGCGGCCCACCTGGATCTGGAAAATCGATGTTAGCGGCGCGGCTCCCGGGGCTGTTGCCGGCATTAACTGCCGCCGAATCTCTTGAATTAACGATGATTTACAGTGTCGCTGGGCTTCTCGGTACCAGTGGGCTGATCACCCATCGCCCGTTTCGTGCCCCCCATCATGCTACCTCGATTCCGGCTTTAGTTGGTGGCACCAGTAAAGCTAAACCAGGAGAAATTTCTCTGGCGCACCGGGGTGTTTTATTCTTAGACGAACTGCCAGAGTTTTCGCGAACAACCCTGGAATCACTCCGTCAGCCTCTGGAAACAGGGGCCGTTCATATCTCACGGGCACAAGTGAAGGCCCAGTATCCTGCTCGTGTCCAGTTAGTTGCGGCAATGAACCCGTGCCGCTGCGGATATATGGATGAGCCAGACCGACGTTGCAGCCGCGCCCCCCTCTGCGGCACTGATTACCAAGCGCGGCTCTCTGGCCCCCTCCTCGATCGTATTGACTTGCATGTCGCAGTCCCCCGCCTTCCAATCCAAGAATTGATCCAAGGTAAAGATCGTGGCGAATCGTCAGCGACGGTGGCCTTACGAGTACAAAGTGCACGCGAGCGGCAAATACAGCGCTATAGCGATAGCACCTTAAATGCCAGCGCTACACCTCAGCAACTTCAGGGTGCCCTGCATGAAGACGCCGAGACTCTTCTCTTACAAGCGGCAGAAACTTATCGACTCTCCGGGCGAGGCTACCACCGAGTGGCCCGCATTGGCCGCACCATTGCGGATCTTGCCGGCAGCGATCAAGTTCACCGTGCCCACATCGCGGAGGCCTTGATCTACCGACCACGCGTGTCGTAACGCTGCGCTCATGTCAGGTTCATCGCCTTAGCCCCCATGCGCATGGTACGCTTTCCAGGTCAGGGGATGCACCTCAAGGGCACGCCGTTTCTCCTCAAGCTGCTGCTTGTGTTGCTCAGCTTGCTGTGATGGCATTTTCGGTTGCTGCTCGATAAACTGCCGCTCTTCTTGAATCAAGCGCGCCAGATTCTCTTTATGCTCAAGAACCGTGTTTAAAGAATGCGTCGCGCTCACGAGATTGTTAAGCTTTTCTGAGCGGGCCTGCACATGTTCTTCAGCCGCTCTTTGCAGATGCTTATGCGCTTGCTCAACAAGCTTTTCACGCGCAATAATCACCGCTGGAGACTTTTCTAGCTCCGCCCGTTGGGTCGCAAGGTTATTTTTTTTCACCTCGAGCTCCGCAAGCTCTTGATTCAGCTTTGCATCCAGGCCATTGGTTTGGCCATGCTCCTGGAGTTTTGTAGCGACGTGCTGATTTAGAGCTGTCTCTTGTGTTATTAAAGTTTCTATGGATGCCCTAGTTTCTTCTGGAAGTGGCGAAGATTTCATACGCGCCACGCGATGGAGGATGTCAGCTCCCTCAGGAATCTCTTGAGGCTTTTCTATCACTTCATTAGTACGGACTAAAGATTTTTTAGGACGCGTTGGTCGTGTTTTCTTCTCTGTTTTTATGGATGGCACAGCACTTTCAAACCCCGATTGGGTCATAGGCTTGAAGACCCCATGCTCAGTTGATACCGTATCTTTTACAGCTGTAAGCTTTGGTGACTCACCGCGGTCGATTTCGGATGTGCGTGATTGCAAGTCCTCTACTAAGGGCAAGGCGCCTGAAACAGGCCCAGCCAGCATCACACAATATATCCATAGAAAAAAATGCACCATAACCCCATTTCCATTTGCATTGGGCATAAATTATTTTAACTTAAAAATGATTTACAAAAATTTAAATTTTTAATTAAATTGAAAATGCTCTATTGAGGTCATGGATTGAGAAATAGATTGTCGATTCGTGGGCTTTTGCCTTTAATCTTCAACAGCTAAAGGACGATTTAACAAGTCATGCAAAGCCTGATGGATTGGTAAATTTCCTGATAAAATTTGTGCCGTAGCCGTAATTAAGGGGACATGCACTTGATGACGATTTGCCATCTCCATAACTGTTGCCGCATTAAAGACCCCCTCTGTGAGCGCCCCCTGATGCATTAAGTTAACATCTATAGAACCTTTTTGAGCAATCATCATCCCTAAAGTGAAATTGCGAGATTGCGGACTGCTGCCTGTTAGCACTAAATCCCCCACCCCCGCAAGGCCATAGAATGTTGCCTCCTGAGCTCCCCTTACAAGACCTAGCGTCCGCATTTCGCGTAAGCCTCGGGCAATAAGCGCCGCTCTCGCATTCTCACCCAAACCAAGTCCATGTGCCATTCCACAGGCGATTGCGAGCACATTCTTAACCACACCTGCAATCTGTACACCGATGACGTCACGACTGGCATACGGTCGAAAACTTGGAGAGGCCAAGCTTTCGCAAATCTCGAGGGCCAGAGCTAACGTCTCGCCAGGATTTGTGACCGTTTTTGGATCTATCGCAATCGTTGTAGCCGCGGGCAGCCCCTGAACCACTTCGCGCGCAAAATTCGGTCCAGACAAGGCCCCTAAGCGATGATTTGGGACAACCGTCGCCATGACCTCTGTCATCAGTAGAAAAGTATTTTGTTCAATACCTTTAGCGCAATTGAGGAGAATGGCATGAGGATTGAGGGCAGGGCGTATTTCTTCCATGACTGGGCGTACGACCTGTGCGGGTACCGCGACAAGAATAAGGGGAGCCTGAGCAACACTTTGCAAGCTGGTTGTCCATGTAATATCGCGAGGAAACTCAAGTTGCTGCTGTCGTTCCTGCATTTGCGATTCGCTATTGGTCCAAACAAGTGCACACCGTCCAGCCCGCACCGCTACCATCGCTAATGCAGCTCCCCATGCTCCCGCACCTAAAATGCCGACCTGGTTAATGTTTTGTCTCATGAGTCCCCCGTTAAAAAAACGCTCTGTAGCATAGCATATGGTGGCAAAGAGTACTAGCACCTCTAACAATAAAAGTCGCCCTGCGGTTAGACAGGGCGACTTTTAGAGATTCAAGCGGATGCTTGTGATTCTTGGTCATTTCAGAAGGTGATACAAGTTTGCATACCCTCTTCTTTGTAGTTCAATGTGAAAAAGCCTATTGAGTTGATGTTTGAGCCATAGGTTTAAGATTTTGGCTTTAGACACCCAATGCAAGCTTTTTAACATTGAACTTACAGAATCTTGTACGTTGATAGCGCAAGGTTATATGGGGGCCCCGGAAAAAAGGCGATATGTGAGCCATATATTAGGAACGGCGGCGCGCAGAACCGAAAATGGATTCAAGATCCATGCGGATTCGAGCACCGCCGTGACGCTATACCTAATTGAGGTGGAAAAGGGGAGAATTTGAGAGAGGGAATTTGGTTCAAGACCAAGCTTGAAAAACCGCTCGTATCGAAATGAGATACAAAAGGCTTTTTCAAGCGCCGGTCCTGGGTCATAATTCCCCTCTCAAAAATCTACTTTTCCATCTTAATTAGGTATTATATGGCCTCAGAGCGCCTTTTTAACGGGGGACTTTTTTAGTACATGCCGCCCATACCGCCCATACCACCCATACCGCCACCAGCTGGCATTGCGTCTGATTTTGGCTCTGGTTTCTCTGCAACCATCGCTTCAGTGGTGATTAACAACCCTGCAACAGAAGCCGCATCTTGAAGTGCTGTCCGCACAACTTTGGTTGGGTCGATAATGCCAGCCTTAAACATGTCAACATATTCATTGGTCTGTGCATTATATCCATAACTTGCATCAGTGTTGTCTAACAACTTACCAACAACGATGGACCCATCAACACCAGCATTAACCGCAATCTGACGCGCTGGAGCTGATAACGCACGACGGATAATATCAATGCCAACGCGTTGGTCATCGTTCCCAGCCTTCAGACTCTCTAGAGCTTTAATACTCCGCAGCAAAGTGACACCACCACCAGGGACAATACCTTCTTGTACGGCAGCGCGCGTAGCATGCATCGCATCTTCAACGCGGTCTTTGCGCTCCTTTACCTCTGTCTCAGTGACGCCACCAACGCGGATCACTGCGACACCACCAGAGAGCTTCGCAAGGCGCTCTTGTAGCTTCTCACGATCATAGTCAGATGTTGCTTCCTTCACTTGCTGACGAATTTGCTCACAGCGACCTTTGATCATTTCTTTATTGCCGGACCCATCAACAATAGTGGTCGTCTCTTTATCGATACGAATCTTACGGGCTGTCCCGAGCATGGTCAAATTAACGCTTTCTAACTTCATGCCAAGATCATCAGAAATCATCTGACCACCGGTGAGAATGGCGATGTCTTCAAGCATAGCTTTGCGACGATCACCGAATCCAGGCGCCTTCACTGCCGCAACCTTTAAGCCGCCACGGAGTTTATTCACAACGAGGGTTGCTAGTGCCTCACCTTCAACATCCTCAGCAATCACGAGCAATGGACGTCCGGACTGAGCAACTGCCTCCAAAACTGGGAGCATAGGCTGCAAGCCATTGATCTTTTTCTCGTGGATCAAGATGAAGGGGTTATCCAACTCGCATACCATCTTTTCGGGATTGGTAATAAAGTATGGTGATAAGAAACCACGGTCAAACTGCATGCCTTCAACCACATCAAGCTCTGTCTCAAGAGACTTAGCTTCTTCAATGGTAATTACACCTTCGTTACCAACTTTTTCCATAGCCTTCGCGAGCATTTCACCAACCGAACGATCGCCGTTTGCGGAGATTGTCCCGACTTGGGCGATTTCTTCGTTGGTAGAGACTTTACGGGAACGATTTTTAATATCCGCAACCACAGCCTCAACAGCCATATCAATACCGCGCTTTAGATCCATTGGGTTGAGGCCAGCCGCAACCGCTTTGATGCCTTCGCGCACAATACCTTGGGCCAAAACCGTCGCTGTTGTGGTGCCATCGCCAGCCAGATCATTCGTCTTAGAGGCAACCTCGCGCACCATCTGGGCGCCCATGTTTTCAAACTTGTCAGCCAACTCAATGCCGTTTGCGACTGTAACGCCATCTTTAGTAATACGTGGTGAGCCAAAAGACTTGTCTAACAACACGTTACGACCTTTTGGTCCGAGGGTTACCTTCACAGCGTCGGCAAGAATATCAACACCCCGCAACATTTTGTCGCGAGCATCGACGCTAAATTTTACATCTTTTGCAGCCATTTTATTTCTCCTTATATATGATAACTAGTTAAGCAGCCTTGATCACGCCCATAATATCGGACTCTTTCATGATCAAGAAGTCTTCACCATCTAATTTTACTTCTGTCCCGGACCACTTGCCGAACAAAATACGATCACCGACAGCGACATCCAATGGATGGGCGCGACCGTCTTCCGTCCGAGATCCCTTACCCACTGCTACAATCTCACCCTGCATGGGTTTTTCCTTAGCCGTATCTGGAATAATGATGCCGCCTGAGCTTTTTTCTTCTTGCTCTAAACGACGCACTAAAACGCGGTCATGTAATGGTCTAAATTGCATAATCTATCTCCTTATCAAATTGGGATAAGCTGATTGACCCTCGCTCTCCCTGATGTTAGCACTCATCGTTATTGAGTGCTAATTTTATACCGCACTTTTCAAGAGCTGTCAAGGCCAAGATTTCACAAAATCGCAAATTAAGAATGCTTTGATATTACCTTAAGGGACTCTTTACTTCTTAACATTCCGTGCCCATATCAATATGTAGTAGTTTTAATTAAGGAAAAAACCCAATGACAACCCAAAATACAACAAACCCTGTGGAAAATTTGGTGGTTCACCCCAAGCATGGGGTTGGCAAGATACAATCCCTTGAGCAGCATACTGTAGATGGTACCACATTTAAAGTGGTCGTTGTATTTTTTGCACGTGACAAGCTGACACTGCGCCTGCCTTTAGCACGCGTTGACAACTGCGGGGTACGACCTATTGCCTCCGAACATGATATCAAAAAAGCCCTTAAAACCCTGAAAAAACCTGTTGAAAATGCGCGAAAAGGGATTTGGGCCCGTCGCGCTCAAGAACTACAGGTTAAACTTGGATCTGGTCGCATTGAAGATCTTGTTGATGTGATTAATGAGCTTGGGTATGGCGGGGACATAGGGTCCCAGTCTTATAGTGAGCGCCGGTTTTTCTATACAGCCGTTGAGCGCTTCATTGAGGAATGGGGCTATGTATCAAAGATTTCTCCAGAAAAAGCCCAGGAAAAGATAGCAACGCTTTTGAGAAGCCAAACCGTATATTGACTTTTATTACAAAACCACCATATATCTTACATAATCTTACTTACCGAGGAACAGAAAATGCTATCGAATATCCTTCGCCCTGTTGCAATCATCGCGCTCTGTGCCGCTTATAGCATGCCAAATCTTGCCTCTCTCCGTGCAGACGAGCTCAATATTGATGCCACGACGTCAGAAACCGCTCCTGATCATCAGCCCTCGCGCGTATCGCGCCTGAGCCAAT